>JBEKNU010000315.1:0-13633 GCA_049522495.1 Terriglobia bacterium | reverse complement strand
AAAGACGACCCGAAAGGTCCGCAAGCTTCGCGACTCCGCCAACGCAAGTTTGAACTGGTGCGCCGGTTCCAGCTTCCCACGATCTCCTCCCCGGCTCCTTGTCCCAATCGTATCTGCGCTGCGGCAAGCCCACCTGCCACTGCGCCCACGGCCCCGGCCATCCGGTCTGGTCGCTCACGTTCATGGTGAACGGCAAGAAGCACGTCCAGCACATTCCCAAGGACTGGGTCGAGGATGTCCGCCGGCGCGTCGAGGCCGGGAGGGAATTCCAAGACGCGGTGCGGGAAGTTCTGGCCGCCAATGCCCAACTCCTGGTGCTGGCGCGCCAGCAGAGGCGCAAGCCGCGGTGAAGGGGCCGACGCCGCGTCGCCTCAAAAAGCCGGTGCCGGACGGTCGCGCGACCAAGTTTGCGATCTCTGCCGTCCCTACCGGAACCAGAAAAAGGAGATCCAGGGTTATCACCATAAGCTGGTCATGCTGTACAGTGCCGCCCGCCGGCTCTTGCCCCGCACCGTCAAAAACCTCGGTCCACGCTTCGCCGACTACGTGGTCGCCGATGGGGAATTTGCCCGCGCTCCCTTCCTGCACGACGCCAACGATCGGGGACTCTCCGTCGTCGTCCGCCTCAAGAACAATCTCCCCGAATTGTTCGCCGCCGCCCAGCAGCGCTTTCGCGGCCAGGCTCCCCACCAAGTTTTTTCCCATGGCCAAGACCGGGTGGAAATCTGGGATGCCGATGACTTTGACCCTTGGGAAACACTGCGTTGGGAAACCGTGCGCGTGATCCGCTACCGGCAGTATAAGCCCAACGGCAAGGGGTACGAGGCTTACTGGCTCACCGACTTCCCTCCCCACCGGGTCAGCAGCCAGACGCTCTTTCTCATGGCCAAGAGCCGCTGGGAAATCGAGAACCAAGGGTTCAATGATGCCAAGAACCGCTATGGCTTCGAACACATCTGCCACCACCAACGTCACAGCCTGCTGGTGGTCTGGCTTCTCACCTGCCTGGCTCTGACCATTGAACGGCTCTACCGGGTGCGCTACCTTCATCGCGGCACCCACCCGGTGCGGGCCGCCATCGACCTGCTCCTGCTTTTCCAACTGAGCCTGGGAAGCCTCGTAGCTACCGGCACTGATTCCAGTTGATAACTTTCTCGGTCAGCCGCTCGCTCCCCGCTTGACTGTTTCCCCCGAACCCAACTCCCCCTCAGGGAGTGGTGTCGGCTAAGGGCCTAAAAACCCCCGGGAAAATAGGCGCCACAGCGCCCTCTCCTCCCCCAACCACCGCTCAGCACGCCCCACGCCCTCCTCCAACACTTCCTGTCACAATGTTTCCGAAGCAGCTGGCAGTTTGCCCTTCCCGCTGTGGATGGCGGGTTACTCCGGTACAATCAGGTGGAGGTGTAAGGCATGGCGACGGAGACGATCACAATTCAGGTAGACCGCGAAGCGGCAAGAGCGTACAAGGCCGCGCCGGCTGCCGATCAGAGGAAGATGGGGGCGCACCTCAGCCTTTGGTTGAAAGACGTGGCCATGGCGGAACCCGCAGCTTTAAAACAAATGATGACCGATCTCAGCAAAAAGGCCCGCGACCGCGGCCTCACGCCGGAGATACTCGAAAACCTCTTGAAAGAAGCGTAGCTTGCGCTTCGTCTTTGACACCAACGTCCTAATCAGCGCAGCGCGAATCGACGTCGCGGCGCGCCAAATTCCGTCCCTACGTCACCGAAGATGAAGCGAGGCAATTTCTCGCCGTGCTTGCCGGGGCATCCCAATGGGTCGAGATTGATGTTCGAATCAGCGACTGTCGCGACCCCAGCGATAACAGGTTCCTTGAGCTCGCGGTGAGTTGTGAGTTACAAGCGGGCAGGCGTACTCGATGGCGGTGGCCGCGATCCAGGCATCCTCGGCGGAGATCGGTTGCCGCCTCCGCATGGACCGAACCTCGCCCCCGTCGCGAACACAGCTTTCTGCCTGACGGAATCACCACGAATAAGTTGTGAATCTCGTCGAGATAGCGGCGCTTCTCAGCACCCCAGTTGCCGCGAAAGGCCCCTTCGTATAGTTCTGCCAAGGTCATGAAGGAAATTGCCAGCGAGTGATTTGCCAGGTGCGGCCTATAAAGGCGGGCGAGGGGATCTCTCCTCATCAGGTAGGAGACAATATTCGCGTCCAGCAGCAAGTTGTTCACGGTTTGCCGAGGCTCAGACCCTCTCTGCGCCGGTCGTATATTCCCTGGACAAACCCCTCGAACTCTTTATCGCTCGCCCAGAGGTTTGCTCCGGCGCCCATAATCCTTTCGAGCTGACCCTCAAGCCTGACGCCTTGCTCCGCTGCGAGCTCCGCAATCGACTTTCGTTCTGAAAAACCCGCTGGCGACTTCCCGCCAGTCCTCCCGATGGTGCCACGCTTGGAAGCCGGCTCTGGATTGCGCGACATGCCAACCTTCGGTCGACGATTCAGGGTTGCTTTTGCCATGGTGTGACCGTCCTCTGCGTCTCATGGGGCAGTTCATCGGGCAATGCGCTGCCCCCACATAGTCTAACATCGAGCGACTGGCATCGCCCGTTGAATGCGCGGTTTGCGCCCCAATTCAATGGAGCACGCCTCGAACACGGGCAACATCTCTGTCAACCGTGTCCAATCCGGATGAGATTCATGGTGGCGTCGAACCGGCAACTCAAAGTATAATCGGTAATTGACGTGCCCGAAATTCGCGCATCCAAACTAATTGATGTTTCATCATTGGCCACGCTTACAGCGTGTCGGCTTGGCTCTACTGATTGTCTTGAGCATCCCATTCACCGCTCAAGGGGCCGTTCCTGACACCCAGACGCTTCGAGGGGAAGTTGTAGATCCGCACGGTGCTCCGGTTGCGGGAGCCGTCTGCAACTTGCGGGGCCGAGCTACGCCCGAGCAGGGGCTTCCGGTAACTACTGGTGATCGGGGGACTTTCGAGTTTACCGGGCTGATTCCAGGAACCTACCGGGTGACCTGTGCCGCGGTAGGATACGAACCGGTGGCCAGGACGGGCATCCAAATTGCCGAAAGCAAAGAACCCATAATCCTCCAGATCGAGCTCCCTTACGAGATTGTCGTCCACCAGAAGGTGGAAGTCACCGCTCAAGCCCCCAAGGCTACGGAGCAAGCGGCGGCTCCCCCCTCGACCCTGAGCAACCAACAGATCAAATCCCTGCCTCTGGTTGTGCAGAAGTTTAAAGCCGCATTGCCGATAATTCCGGGGGTAATTCGCGCCCCCGATGGCAGGATCTCCATCAAGGGCGCCCTTGAGAACCAGGGAACGCTGCTGGTGAATTCTGCCGAAACGGTTGATCCGGTGACCGGCAGTTTCTCCATTGACGTTCCCCTGGACGCGGTGGAATCGATCGATGTGTTCAAGAGCGCTTACCAGGTCGAGTACGGGCGTTTTGCCGGCGGGCTTACGACCGTCCAAACCAAAGCACCCCAGAGCAAATGGGATTATGAGTTGAATGATTTTGTGCCCACCCCGCGCTTCCGTTCCGGCCACTGGGTGGGAATCGAGAGCGACGCTCCGCGCCTTTACTTCTCGGGGCCCCTGATGGGGGACAAGTTCACCTTCTCCGAAGCCTTCACCTACGACTACTCCGCCCAGCCCGTCCGGGGATTAGCCTGGCCGAACAACGAATCCCGCAAGGAGGGATGGACTTCGTTCTCGGATTTCTATTACGCCTTTTCGGCCCAACATTTGACCAGTGTCGACGTAAAATTTTTCCCCGTAAAGCGGCAGTTTGACAACATCGATTCCCTCATTCCGCAGACGGCTTCGGCTGACTACGCCCAGAGCGGTTACTCCATCGGGGCGCACGATCACTTTCTGTTCCCAGGCGGCGGGATATTGACCACCTTGGCGCAATTCACGGATTTTGACAGCTACACGCATGGCCAGGGCCCACAGGACTTGCAGATAACTCCCACGGGATGGGAGGGCAACTTCTTCAACGCTTGGACGCGCAGTAGCTCACAGCAGGAGGTGCAGGAAAGCTACCTTTTCCCGCGCAAACACTGGCGCGGCGCGCACGATTTCAAGGTTGGGGGCGACGTCGTCCACCGCGCCTATCAGGGAACCAGCACTTCCCGGCCGGTGCAAATGCTGCGGGCGGACAATTCCCTGGCCGAGGAGATTGATTTTGGACCCGCCGGCCAGCTCACTACCTCCGACACTGAAGTCGCGGCCTTTGCCGAGGACCACTGGATTTTCAACCGCTTCCTATCTATCGATTATGGACTGCGATTTTCCAGCCAGACACTGGGTGAGCACGCGGCCATTTCCCCGCGCGGAGGCTTTGTGTTTTCGCCGCGCAAGAACGGCAAGACGATCCTGCGCGGCGGGGCCGGAGTTTTCTACGACCGCCTGCCCCTGCTCGCCGGTGATTTCACTGCGAACCCCACTCGCCAAGTCACTTTGTTTAACACGCAGGGAGTGCCGCTGGGGCCGCCCCTCATCTACCATAACACTTACGAGGGATTCAAGGAGAATGGCCAGCAGATAGTGGTCTCCGGAGAGAATCTGGGCAGTACGCCTTATAACATCACATGGAATATGGAAGTCGATCAGGAGATCCGCCCCGACCTCATTGCCCGCGTCAGCTTCCTGACGAGCCGCACCTTCGATGAGTTCACCGTGAATCCGGAAGCGCTTTCCTCCACGGATGGCGTACTGCTGCTCTCCAACCTGGGCGGCTCGCGTTACCACGAGTTCGAGACCACTTTGCGCTACCGGCCCAACGAAAAGATTGATTTCAATATCTCCTACGTTAACAGCCTGGCCCGCGGAGACCTGAACACCATGGCCTCCGTCTACGTTCCCTACGAGCAGCCGGTCATTCAACCGAATCTGTTTGGCACGCTCCCCACCAACGTACCCGACCGCATTGTGACTTGGGGGCGCTTCAAGCTTCCACGGACGATCATCGTCAGCCCCCTGCTGGATTGGCACTCGGGTTTCCCTTACTCCCTGTACAGCGAATTGCAGAATTACGTTGGCCCCCCCAACAGCCTCCGCTTCCACTACCGCGATGTCTATAACACCGTTACGTCACCCTACTTCGGCGACTTCGCCGGCTTTCAGCATCGCTTCTACGACCTGTCCCTGGATATATTGTACTGAAGCGCGCCTTGCCTACCCCAGATAGGCGCGCACGAGGTAGGAGATTCCGATTAATAAGAGCAGAACGTTCGCAGTCAGGATGAGGTGTTGTTTGAAAGCCTTGTGCAGACCAGCCCCCCAGGCCAGAAGCCAGGTGGAAAACACCGCGGCCCCATAATATCCCACCAAACCCCCGGCAAAAAAAGGGACCACGTGCCCGTAACCCCGTACCCGGCCTTCCGCCAGGATGGGACCGGCGATAGTCGCCCAATAGATCCAAGTGCCCGGCGCGGCCACCTCCGCCAGCGCCGCCACAGAAATGCCGGCGAACGAATACACCCCAGAATTCGCCATTTCTTCCGGTGTTTTGCGCCGCAATTCCCACAGCGCGCGACTGCCAAAGCCTATCAGCGCCACCCCCCCCAAGTAGGCAACGTAGTGGGACATGCCGAGGGGGAGGGCCCGGAAGCACAATAAAGTCATGAAAAGAAAGGCGGCGTCAACCACCAGGGGCGGCACGGTCAGGACAAATATGGCGCGCGCCCAGTGGCCCAAAGCCACCTGCGTCAGGGCAATTATCTGCAATGGATTGGGAAGCATCCCTCCCACTACTCCCATGCCGGCGCCGAGGATAAGCAGATCCATTAAAGTGACCGCGATGTTACGCGGTCGGACAGAGAATGTAAAGGGCCGCGATTACCCGTTAGGCAGCACTGAATTTGAAACCCGGGCCGGATCCTGCAGGGGCTTTCGAATTTCCTCCCATCTCGCGTGGGGATGCGGGCCGGAGTAAGCACACTCTTCCCTCTCGTGCCCGGAAATGAGACAATTGTTCGCTGATGGCCCCTGTGCGAAGGGCGTTGGGGCGAATCGAAATCCTTAAGCAATTCCCTTTCGAAGCTCCCAGGAACGCCTTAGTGTCTGAAAAGTCAGGAGATCACGTAACCAAAATGCCTCTTGATGCGTCTATAAAAAAAGTTGAGGGTAGCAAAGTCCGTTTAGGAGTGAGAGTACCTTGGGGGAAACCCCTCTGGGGGGCAACATTCAGCAAAATTACGGTGGTTTGAGGTCAAGCGAAAAAAATCCCGGCCTGCTGCCCATTTTGGCATCTAACATAGGGGTAGTTTTGTCCGAAAATGTACGGTTGTCCTAAAACCCATCCTATACGTCTGCGTTGAGGAGCCGTGGTCAATGAATATACTCGTGGTGGGCGGGGACGGTTATCTTGGTTGGCCGCAATCGATGTACCTGTCGAGACAGGGACACCGTGTTGGTATTATTGACAATCTTTCCCGGCGCGCTTGGGACCTGGACTGCGGAACCCATAGCTTGACGCCGATCCGCATATTGCCCGAGCGTGTCGCTCTGTGGAAGAAGCTAACTGGCCGCCAGATCGAGACTTACGTCGGCGACGCGCAGGATTACGATTTTCTGGCTGAAATCGTCTCCCAGTTCTCCCCTGACGCCATCGTGCATTTTGGCGAGCAGCGCAGCGCCCCGTATTCCATGATCGACCGCGAGCACGCCGTTTCCACCCAAACCAACAACATCGTTGGCACCCTGAACCTGCTCTATGTTATGCAGGAGTTCTGCCCCGAAGCGCACCTGGTGAAGCTCGGCACCATGGGGGAATACGGGACCCCCAACATCGACATCGAAGAGGGATTCATCGAGATAACGCACAATGGCCGGAAGGATGTGCTTCCCTATCCAAAGCAGCCGGGTTCCATCTATCATTTGTCAAAGGTCCATGATTCTCACAACATTATGTTCGCCTGTAAGACCTGGGGGATTCGATCCACAGACCTTAACCAAGGGATCGTGTACGGTGTGAAGACGGACGAGACGGCCCTCGATGACGGCTTGGCCACACGCTTCGACTACGACGGCGTGTGGGGCACAGTCCTGAACCGGTTCTGTGTGGAGGCCGCCATTGGAAGGCCGCTCACCGTGTATGGCCAAGGTGGGCAAACCCGGGGCTTGCTGCATATTCGCGACACGCTACGGTGTATCGAGCTCGCCATTCTGAAGCCGCCTCGGCCCGGCGAGTACCGGGTTTTCAACCAGTTCACCGAGCAGTTCAGCGTTCTTGAATTGGCCAACCTGGTGCAAGCGATCGGCAGTCGCAAAGGGCTGCAAGTTGTCATCGACTATCTCCCCACCCCTCGGGTTGAGTCAGAGCAGCACTATTACAACGCCAAGCATACCAAGCTGCTCGACCTGGGCTTGGTTCCCCATAAGCTCTCCGATGCTTTGCTCGATTCAATCATGGATGTGGTCATTCGATACCGGGACAGGGTGAGAGAGGACACTATACTGCCACTCGTCAAATGGCGGAGCACCCACAATCCTTCCTCTTACCAGACAGCCGAGTTGCCTGCGGCTGAATCCACCGACAACAAGAACCGGCCGCTGCAAGGTGCGTCGGCGCGAACCTGACCTTGGCTGACAGAGCCTGAGTGAACGGTGGTTATTGGCGCAAATGTCTAAGTCCCCTAACGGCGGCCACCCTCGGGTTCTAATTCTCACCCTGCACCACGGGTCAACTCACGTGCGGCTCTCGCGCGCCCTCGAAAAAGCCCTTCTCCAATTGCGGCCCAACCTCAATGTGGAGGTCGTGGACGCCCTGGCGCATTGTACGCCGTGGTTCCGCGCCTATTACAACGCCTACGAGATTCCCCTGAAATACTGGCCGGGACTTTGGGATTACATTGAAAGCCACCAGTTTGAAGGTGAAACCACGGGGCCTTGGTGGCTCTATCGATTGGGCGCTCGCCCGCTTTTCCGGTTTATCGATGCTTTTGCGCCCGACGTGGTCGCTGCCACCGAGGTCGGCCTGGGGGAGATCGCCGTCATCCACAAGCGCGACACCGGCGCACATTATTCCCTGGTTGGCATTGAGACTTTCGCTTTTGAGCGGCCCTGGGCGCAACCCGAGGTCGATCTGTTCGTATCCTGCCCCGGGGAAGTTGCCGCCCAAGTCAGAAGCCTGGGTGTGCCTCCGGAAAAGATCCTTGAATGCGGAGTCCCCGTGGACCCGGCATTCGATTTGTGCCGCGATCGGCCGGCGCTGCGCGAGCGCCTGGGACTTCTGCAAAACCTTCCTGTGCTCCTGGTCAATTTCGGTGGGTCGGGAAAGAGAAAACCGCGGGAAGTTGTGTCGGAACTCAGGAAGCTTCAGCAGCCCTTCCAGGTGGTGTTCATCTCCCGGCGTGACGAAAGCCTTCGCAAGGAACTTCTGCGCCTTACGGCGGGGATGGCCCACACGCGGATTCTAAGCTGGGTGGACAACATGCACGAATGGATGGCGGCGGCCGACATGCTTCTCAGCCGCGCCGGGGGCGGCATTGTGGCGGAGTCTCTGAACTGCGGATTGCCCATCCTGGTGTTCGACGCCCCTCCCGGCAATGAGCGCCGGTTCTGCCATTTGATTGAGCGATGCTGGCATACAGGGTACTGGGTTCAGCGGCCCGGTGAGCTCGCCGATCGGATCGATCAACTGCTTCGACACCCGAGAGAACTTGAACAGCTTCGCAGCAACGCGCGCCAGCGCGCTTACCCGGATGCCGCACGGATCGCCGCGGAGGCCGTGTTGCATCTGCAAGAGAGGCCTTTGGAGCGAAGGGCTCCCGCCCAAGCGGGACAGGCATTCCCGACGTTGGCATAGGGATCCGGCACGAACCACTGCACAGCCCGGCACCAATCCACTTTTCAAACCGCAGGTTTCCTCCTTTCCGATTGGATGTTGACCCAAGTCGTTTGACGGGTGTGGGCTGAGGGGACGCAGGGGCTCGGGAGAGGTCGCAGAGAGCATTGCGGATACCCCACAAATCCCCCCCCATTCGGGGTTACTGCCCGGGGGGGAGTTCGACCCGGCGTCGAAATCAGGGACAATTTGTCCACTCGCCCCCAGCCCTTATCTTTGAACATCCAGACAAATAATCTGGACAAATTGACTGGATAAATCGTCTGGACAAACGATCCACAGCAAATTGGTTCATCTTCTCACCTGAAACTGCCGATTACCGTCAAGGCTTATCTCAGGCATTGGCGATTCTTCAGGCGGCAAACCTTACCCTGCTTTACTCACTGCCTCTTCCAGACTCCCGGGCAAACGAGACCGGCTGCTGACCTTCGCATTCAGAATCAATTGAGCGTATGGTACGGGTCAACTAAAAAGCCGGCAATGCCGCCCGCTCCTGCCCGCGTGACGGCGTCCCCCAACTGTGGTATAAAACGATCAGGAGGGGGTAAGAACATGGCAGCACTCGATTGGTCCCAATGCCCCGCCGTGGAGAGCATCCCCGGGAAACGTAGCGGCGCCTGGGTGTTCCGGGACACGCGGACGCCGGTTTCCGTGGTCTTTGACAATCTGGAAGCAGGCGCGTCGATCAGCGAGATCATGGAGTGGTTTCATTTATCCCACGAACAGGTGGTTGCCGTGATCGAATTTACGGCGCGCAGCCTTGACGCAATACCGGTGCAGCCCCCCACCCCAAGTGTCGATGCTCATCCTCTTTGAAATCCCCAATCAGCAATGGCCCACTTTGCGCCGTTACGTGGAAAGAGTCGCGGCCGCTGTGAATGCAGCGACCCCCGGCAGCTATACCGAAGTGGATATACCGTTCAATTGACCCGCTGAGGTCCGCAAATTAATTCACCTTCTCACCTCAAACTGCCGATATCCGAAGCGGGACAGTGTGGGCCGCCGGGTTGAATGTAAACGTGCGCGGTTGCCCACCTTTCCGCCCTCCGACCTCGACCACGGACTTCGGACTCCGGACCCCGGACTCTCTATCTGCCACTAACCACCAGGCACTAGCCACTGCTCTTCCGTGGCCGCGCGGTTGATGGTGAACGTGCTGGGTTGAGCGCCTTGCCGCCCGAGAGTTTTGTTTTTTCTAGCCACTAACCACTAGGCACTTGCCACTGCTCTTCCGTGGCCATGACCTTCACTTTATGTACCGGGAAACCTCGGCAACGGGGTGCCTGTCCCCTCCCCCGGCGGCCGCGACCCGATTTCCGGCGGCTTTCCAGACTCAGCACCTTGCCTTGTAGTCGCCTGCTGCCATATCATCCTTGGGTATGACGAACCAAGTACAAAAAATGACGATCGTACCCCTGCACAACTGCGACCCCGACCTAAGGGTTCCGGCAAGAATAAACCATGACACCACGGCCGAAAGCGTTCGGGGGCTTCTGCAACCTCAGGTTTTTGATCAGTGGAGGGACTACATCTCGAAGCCTGACCGAGACCGCCTCGCTTCGATGAGCATCGGTCTCGTTCACAGGTTCTTATCCGAAGACCACGTTCACACCAAGCTTGAAGCGGATTCTTCAGACTTGGCGTACAAGGCCTTTCTCCTCTTGCGCTTAATTAAGCCTACGCGTTCACGTTTCTCACGAATCCAGCTCACGCTGAAAGAGGGGCAGCCGGATGTGTTTAGCTTTACTCAGCCCGAAAACACCGTTCTGAACACCCCCAATCTCGAAACCTTCAATACAATCAACGACGGCAATGTCTCGGAGCTTTCTAACCTCCTGCCGCGCTTTCTCAAGTTCGCTGATTCGGCTCCATGGCACCTCACGCGGGCGGTCCGCTTCTTCGAGGCTGGATATTCGCAGATCTCAGATCCATTGCTGCAATTCATGGCATGGACAACTGCAATCGAGTCGTTTTTCTCGGAGGATAAAGCTCCGCTATCCCGGGAAGAGTTGGCTGACAAGATACGCGGTCGGATTGACGGTGCGACCGATATCCACTCCGACGTTGATGTCCACGTGCTCGCATATCCGCTGAAGCCCGTACCGCTTAACTCTCTTCTTTCCGATATTTTCGAAGCCCGCAACTGCGTAGTCCACGGCGTGCGGATCCCTCCGTCCTTCGACGAGCGTAGGAGCACCAGCCCTGCCACCGGTCAAATGGTGCACTATGTGGACGTGCTCAGGGAAGGCGCGAGCTTTCTGCTCCGGAAGCTCCTCCTGAAGGCCATCGGGGAAATTGATGCCTGACCCGCAAGAGTTCGATAGGCCCGCCTCACTGCTTCGCCGGGTCGCCGCGGTGCTGTATGGTTCGCCAACCCTAGAGCCGTCGGTGGCGCTCGAAACCATATACGAGGCGATGCCCCATGAAAACGATCTGGCCGTGGACTCAGCGCTCAAAAACATGGAGCAACACGGCTTGTTAACCTTGTCTCTGAGGGGACCAAGAATTGGAAAGACAGGATATGGCCGGGCGATATTCGAGCAGGGCTGCCTCCCGGAGGTCGTTTTAGGATTCGACTACATCGCCAAAAAGTATAAAGCAGCAGTTGTTCACGTAATCGTTGAGGGCACCAACACTCAGGAAACAGGCGGTGCCGGCTTCTTCTGCGCCGATTTCCCGGGTACGATCGTCACCGCAGCTCATATCGCGAAGTGCCGGATTCTGCGAGTCGAGGATCTCTCGGGCACCATTTTGCCACCTCCTGGCAAGCCCGTCATTCCCGATGGCGACCTTGATCTTGCCTTGCTGCCATGTGAGATGCCTGTAGGTCTAGAGCCACTCCGAGTGGAGTGGAGCGAGGGCGCCATTTCGGAAGGCGCTGAGTTTCTGCTATTTGGGTACCCCAAAATCGCACTTCATCTTCCAAGCCTCTACCAGGCGAGGGGGCAGCTCCACGCGGTATCTTCCAATTACACCTCCAACAGGAGCTCACTAATAGTTTCGAAGATCGCGTACCCGGGCTGCAGTGGAGGTCCGGTCATGGACGGCCGGGGCTTCGCAGTCGGCGTCGTCGAACAAGACAATGACTTCGAGGAAGCAACTGGGACCAACTCGTTTGTTGCTGCAACTCCCGCTCATTACCTCAAAAAGTTCTTGTGACGGAAGCAAGTAGCCACGGTCAGTGGAGTTCCGACCGTGCGCTTTGCGCACTACCCGCCGGCTGGGCCTGCAGGCGGCGCCAGAAGAAGGGAAAGAAAAGGGTACCTGACACGCTTTCCGCTTGTTGGAGCACACCAACCGCTAGAGAAATTCACCGTGCCTGTCCGGGGTCCTCCGACGGCTTGCCTAAATTTGAGCCTCTAACTCCGCCGGACTCTGTACGCATATTTCCGGTCCTTTTTCTCGCGCTCAAAACGGCTTCGCCACTGTGATTGCCGCGAGGAGAAAAGGTTCCAGGTACCTTTTAGTTCCTTCAGAACACTTTAGCCAGGCCGGAGCTGTCGTAGCTGCTTCGGTAGGCGGCACGTATATTCCTTGCCCTCAGCATCCCTTACAAACGCTGAGATCAACTTGGCACCAGCATTAACCTTTTCCGCCATAACCCTCCGAAGCTCTGGAAGATCAAAGTAGAGGTTGACCGCTTCGCCAAATTCTAGCTTTATGGGCAAAGGCATTCTCCCCATACTGCTCGCGGCCTGAGTGAAGAAGCGTCTGTTGCTCATTTGGATCCCCGCCGCTACGATAGTGACTGGCCGTGGGTGCTTGTTTACCGATTGAATGGCTACTAGGTCTAACAGTCCGCCTTGGGGAGGCGCCGATAGTCCCATCGAGCAGTGGACGCCGATTCTGCGGGTGCCTCTGAGGATATCTCGCAAACCAAGGAGGGTGGACAGCGTTGCACCGTAGGCCGCAACGATCAATGTCGCAATTTCGCTACCTGACACCACTTCCTCGCAGCAGAAATTCCATATTCAGCCTTGAAACGTCGGGCTGGCTGGCGCAGAGCTCAGATCTGCGACTTATTCCTCTTACTGCCAACATCACAGGGGAAATGGTTCCTGACACCATTCCCCCTGACACCATTCCCCCTCAGAGAAGGACAAAAAATGCTGCGTTAATTCGTACAGTTCCCTACGAGATGATCTCTTTAATCTGCTCTGCCGTAAGTAGCCAGGGGCTCGCATGAGACGCCATGAGCTGTTTCTGAATCGGTTCGAATTTCTTCAGCATTCGAGGATAGAGCGACATGGTAGTCATAGAGTGACTGTTCAGATTGCCTGTGAGCGTTTCCGTCCACTTCCCTTGTTTCCGTAAGTGCTCGGCAAACGAGAAGTGTTTGCTTTCGTTATTGAGGTCGAAGCCTTGAAAACGGACATCCTCTGGTTTCAGGCCCTTCTTGTCGGTGAGCGCGTCGTAGCTTTGGATTAGAATGCGATAGAGGTTAAGGACTTCGTACACGTATTCGCAATCCGCAAACTCCATTTCCTCCCAGACTTCATTGAAGACATCCCCATATTGGATAGTGTATCCGCGCGCGATGATGCCGCGCCACTCTTCGTAGTCCGCGGCCTGCTCGGGGTACAGTTTCTCCAAAATCCGAAATTGGTTTACGAGTTGCAATCGTTCTACCGGAGTGAGCGATTTAGGCTGCATTTTTGGACCCTCTTGGAGGAAAGATTAAGAGCTTATCCGTAAATAGAAATAGTCTGGCGCCAACAAATCATGGCCGCAGCCAAGGCCAACAGCGCGACGTAACCTTCTTCGGTCTTTTCAAAACTCACTAACAGCTTGCGAAATCG
>JBEKNU010000314.1:0-8716 GCA_049522495.1 Terriglobia bacterium | reverse complement strand
CCCAAGAATCGCGGTTGAATAGATGAATGGGGCTGCGGGTGCTTGAAAGGAAGGGTCAGCTTGCCCCGAGGCGCTTCCGTGGGGGCCCGCGACTGTTTTCGGCGCTCGTTTCCAGGTTCATACTTGCCATTTGAGGTCGGTTTCCCCTGCTCTGCCGACACCGCCGCCGTCTTTTACCTCTCCGGCTCTGGGTTGATTTTTCTCCTCCCTCTCAGGTTCGCAGCAGCGCGCACTGGACGCGCGCCGATTGGAGCAGCAGCCACTTCTCCGCGTCGGCTTTGATCTGCAGAATCCGTCCGCGCGCGTGCCGTACCAGTTTGCCCGCCAGCCGATACACCTTCCAGCGCAGCGTGGCCAGCGTCGCGGTGTGATACGCGGCCGGCAGCACCCGCCGCTGCAGTTGCCCCAGATTGTAGGCGAGCACCCCGATGGCAAAGTATAGGGCATTGGCCTCGAACTGCCCGCACGGCATCTGCTCCATCCCCACGCCGACCTTCAGTTCCTTGTGCCAGTTCTCGCTGTTCCCCCGACCGTTGTGTTTCCAGATTACTTCCGCCGCGCTCTCCTCCCGATTCGTGGCCACAGCGTGGTAGCAGTACCGCTCCGATTCAAACAGGTTGGGCTGCGGATTGAGCCAGCGCAGCACGATCAGCCGGAAGGCCTGCTTGGTCTGGTTCATGGTATGCACGGTCTCGGCGATCTCGCGGTCGGTGGCCAGGCCCTCCGCCGTCCGGTAGGGTTGCCAAGCGCTCTCCGGCAGGTTTTTGATTTCGCGCTTCACCGCCGCGTCCAAGTCCGCCGTGATCGTGAAGGTGTGCCCCGGCTGGCTGTAATGATCGATCACTTCCGCCTGATAGGCGGCGCTATCGCTGCGAAAATAGATCCGCTTCCCCTCCGGCAGAGCCGCCTCGCCCTTCTGGGCGAAGCGCCGAATGCCCGCCCCCGGACTCACGTTGCCATCCCGAAATTCCTGCCCCACGCAGATCCCGTTCACGTACCCCACCCGCGGCCTGTAGCCCTGCACGTGCTGGTACGTCCACTGCGCTTCGTGCTTCTCGGCTTCGATCTCGGTGGCATCGACGTCCAGAATCAGCTCCTCTCCTTCCTCCTCGAGCGCGCCGCGCATTAACTCCTGGTTCACCCGCTCCAAGCCCGCCCCTCCGTCCGCGCCTTGCCGCCGCAGCCAGTCTCCCACCGTCCCGGCGTCCGGCACCGCGCGCAGCCCCAGGTTTGCCAATACCTCTTGCTCGGCCCGTAGTTCCCGTAGGTCTTCCAGCCGCCGCCCTCCGGCATGCAGCATCCACACCCGTGGCTGCACAAATTCGCTGGGCCCATACCCTCGTCCCGAGCCTGGACCCGCCAACTGCTCGTCCACCCGCTGCCATACCCGCAGCGCTCGCGCCATCTCCTCCAACACCACCAGCCCGCCTAAACTCGTCAGGCCCTCTTCGCTTCTTTCCATCTTGATGGGCAGAATCAATTGCGGTAGGCTGGCTTCCATCGTTCACCCTCCCGGTGTGGGTATTGAGTTTCTCGCAAATTCTCTATACCACACATCCCGCGAGGGTGAGCGTGTTTATAGCCCCTTTTTCACAAAATCAATCCCGATTCTTGGGCAGTCCTTCGAGGGTACGACCAGCCATACCGTTTTGTTGGCAGCATCAAACCTGTGGGTTATTGAAAAAGTCTGGCTGGCAATTCCAGAGGTCGGCTGCCGGGCGGGTGGTGGTCTACCTCACACCGGGCCACGTCCCCGTGCCATCTTACTGGCGAGGACGCCGAGTGTTCCAAAAGTGTTCCAAAACTCTATCAAATTGGTACTAAAGGGGATCTTCTTTTGAGCGAAAGCAGACGCCCCGAATTGGTGTAAGGCCATGGAAAACATGGAAATGGGTGGAAGGTATGGAAAATAGCCGGATTCCTGTCACGCATGAGGCCGCGGGTTCGAGTCCCGTCGTCCCCGCCAGCTATCTCATTGGTTTAGAGTTAGTTACACCTGATCCGTCTGGGCAATGTGAGGGCAAAGGACCTCATGCGGGACAAGCATGAGGTCTGGTGATCGAACCTCCCCTCTGGTTGCCCGGGTCACCGACGCAGCCGACATCATCATGCGTGCAAGACCGGGTGCGGAGTTTCCCTCCGTCTATCGGCTAAGTGTCGTGAAGTATCTTGCGACCATAAAGAGACGACCAGGACATGGACCTGATGGCCCCGCTCGCTGACGCGGCCAAGCAATCCTTTGTTGGCCCAATAACGATCAAAGGTAAGACAGTCCCTGTTGGTATGAATCATATTCCCATTTCTCAAACAAGTACCCTGGTGGGATGCTATGGAGCATCCCGGCCCCAGCAGGGCCGCACGGCGAATGAAGACGCCTACTGGATTGGCCGCGATCCATTTCCGTTGGCGGTGATCTGTGACGGGGCGGGAAATGCCCAGCAATCTGCCCGGCGGGCAATCGCCTTCTTTCAGAAGCTCTGGGCTTGTGCCACCCTGGATCAGATTCGGGCAGCCGACACCTGGCCGTTGAAGTGCCTCACGCGTTCAAACTCCCGAGATACGGGGTTCGAGGACGCGAATCCCGATTCGGGGCGGTTGGCCGTGCATCAGTTGAGCGGGGGTATCGGCCCTCACTGGGGACTTTAGGTTGTAGATGCCCGTCTGAAACGACTTGGACGGATTCGAAGGATCGCTTTTTCCAGAAACGAATTCAGTATCCTAGACCCGGCGTAGAGCTGATGTGGGCACATCTGACCATCTTGGATTGTTCCGAATGACTTTCGGCGACTGTGGCTGATGCTTGCCCGTAAAGATCAAGCCGGTTCTGGACCCGATACTCCGCCCAGTCTCTCTCAATTCGCTTTGTGTCTTTTTGCGAAGTGATACCGAATCGGCCGAGCGAGAGGATAAGCGCCCGAACGCTTACGTGAGGTTCAGCCGAAGGTCCGGTTGTCCCACACTCGGGGCAGCGCAAGACAGGTGACACAATATGCCGCTCGGATCGAATTTGCTGCAGCATCGCGTCCAGCTTATTGCGCAACTCGATTAACGCCGGGAATGACATCTGGGAGTTCCACTGGCATCGAAGTCTTGCGAGCATCTCCGGAAACCATACTCGTTGAGGGTCTCCCGCTGCCATTTGTCATCTCCCTAAAGGTCGTACAGTCCTCAGGTTGTTGACTATCATAATCATTCCCGGCCGCTCCGCAAACCCCGTTCTTTTGATTGTCTCACCCTGTCAAACTGTGCTTTGCTGTTGACCGCCGATGTAGCCACGGGGCGGGAAGGTGACTTTTCATGCCGAATCCCTGACAGTGCGAAACCCATCTGAGCGGCCGCAAGTTGCGGTGAGACGGGCGAAATAACTCCTCCGCAACCAATTGGAAATCAACTTCCGAGTGCGACCCTGCGATCAAAACGCTAGAACCGCCAGAGGCGGCACTTCTACGTGTAGGCCATAATGTATATAGGAGGTACGCACAAGATGGAAATCAGAGGGCAAGTTGACGAGCAGCACTGGGCCGAGATACCACGCTATCTGGCGCATGATTCCCTCTCTCCTTTCTTTGGATGCGCGTTCACTCGATAATACCTCGTTTTAGCAACTAGCGGGCCTCTGTGTGCATGGTTTGCCGAGAACGGCAAATCTCCCCGCCTTGTGATGGGGGATTAATGGACGACAATGAAGAGAAAATCAAATCAAAGAGATGCTACGCGACGGTGTCCGTTTCAGACTCGCATCTGTTCTATGGTCAGAAACGCCTGGCCGGCATTATTTACCGACCCGACTACCACGACGCGGAGGCGGGCGACTGCCCCGACACTGTCGCTCCATTGGTGGTTGAGGGAAACCGAGTTGGGACAAAACCGCACATCTGCTCCAACCCGAAATGCAAGACCCACGCGGAGCACGCGGTGGGTCTTACCCCCGAAGAGAAGGCGGAGCGGAGGAAGCAAGCCGCGGAATTGCGCATTCAACAAGAATTCCGAAAGCGGCTGCTCCAAGAGGTCTATAAACGTGTGCCCGGCCAACTACCCCGGCACGAGCTTAGCCTGATTGGCCTCCGTTACTTTGAACAGTTGGGCCACGACAGCCAGCACCGCATCTCCAAATTTTTTTCGTGGGAGATGGCGAAGACAAAATCGCCCAACGGCGGCTACGTGGACTCGCCTAACCTGGCGAGTGCCAAACTGGATTGCATGACAACCGCAGAAACCGGAAGATTCCTCATGGTCTGTGCCCTCGCCTCCGACCTGTATTGCCCGGCGTACCTCTCCGGCGCGACGCTCCCAAAGGACTCGAAGCTCGCAAAGGAAGCCGCGCATTACAGGATCAACGCGGACAAGGTTTTCCGGGAGATACGGGATAGTTTCGCGAAGAAATCCTCGAAGCAGAACAACCACTCCAAACCGCAAATGTCTGGAACCGTCAAGAGGTGAGGAAAACAGCAGCAACACCCTTACAAGGCAGGCCCTACACGCCTGCCTTTTTCTTGTGCCAGCATTCTTGCCAAAACTAGAAGAAGCCCGAATGCCGCTAACGCATCTACTTGCTTGTTGATTTTGACGGGCTCCGCGCAGCACTAGGGGATGAAGTCCATCCTCGGCGGAGCGTTATTCATTGGAGGTGGCAGCGAAACGGTTCTTAGCCCTCGGTTGTCTCAGGGTTGTAATCATGTTTCCCGTTCTGCGGCTTTTCTGACTGACCGGCTTGCGTAGCTTCTCCAACTGCTCCTCCGACACTCGGGCCTGCGGCTGAAGCGGAAACAAACAGAGCAAACCTGGGACTGAGAGCTTACCAGGGGAACCGGGCCACCATCAATTGATTAAATGCGGTCGAGGCCTTTGGTAGCCACAGTTGCAGAAACTCGGTTCCTGGCTACCGGGCCAAATATCCGCCGTCGACGGGGATGATGGCCCCATGGATGTAATCAGAAGCGTGCGATGACAGGAACACAGCGACGCCTTTTAGGTCCGCTGCTTCGCCCCAACGCCCGGCGGCAATTCTGCTGAAGAAAAAATCCTGGCGGGCGGGATTCCTTTTCAAACCCTCCGTCATATCCGTTTGCATAAAGCCGGGTGCGATGGCATTGATGTTGATGCCTTTGCAGGCCCATTCGCTTGCGAGTGCCTTGGTAATTTGTCCCACGCCAGCCTTGCTTGCTACGTAGGCCGGATTTTGCGTCAAGCCCAAGAAAGTGCATATGGACGCCATATTGATAATCTTCCCGTATCCCTTCTCCATCATAATGGGGGCCGCCAGTTGGCACAGGAGGAACACAGAGGTCAGATTGGTCTCGATCAAGGTGTCCCAGGTTTGCGTGGGAAACGAGATGGCCTCATGGACATAACTCATCCCGTGATTGTTGATCAGGATGTCCAGAGTTCCCAACTTTTCCACTGCTTCTCTGAATGCGCGGTCGAGATCACTTCGATTCGTAAGATCGGCCTGGAGCGCAAAGAAGCCATCCTCCCGGGCCACGTCAAAGATCCTCGCCGAGCGGGAAATGACAGCCACCTCTGCTCCGTTCTCCTTTAAAGCTTGTGCCATGGCCCGGCCAAGGCCTTTCATGCTGCTCGCTCCCGTTACGATTGCTTTCCTGCCTTTCAAATCAAACAGATTCATCTTCCTACACCTCCACACTTGATTCGTCCCGCTAATGAAAGGTTTGCGGTGCGCCCGCCGCAAACATTGATGGTTTGGTAACGTTGCACTTCACGCGCCTTCCAATATGCCCGCCTGGATGAAGCGGTGATGGCCCGCTTGGTACGATTTCATAAGCGTTCGCTTCGTGTGACGTGCTGCGGAAAGTCCGTGCGAGAAATGCTTACTTCCGCAGCCGGCATTGCGGCAGATCCGTCACCCGCGTATTGACGAGGTGACGGGGAAACTCTCCGCTCAGAATCTGGCCCGCCTGCTCCGACATTTCCCGGCACAGCCGCGCATAAGCCTCCACGCTGCAGGAAGCGTAGTGGCAGGTGAAGACGACATTCTCGAATTGAAACAGCGGGTGCGGTACACGCGGTGGTTCCTGTTCGAGCACGTCCAAGCCGGCGCCGGTAGGGCGGCATCCTTCGGCACGGACAAAATGCCCGATTCTTATTCGCCGGTCACCCGGAAGACATACTGGCCGGAACCCACCTCGAAGACCACCCGCTTACCATCCAGTTTCCCCGCCGTGACGCCTGGGGTTCCCCCGACAAAATGTCTCTTCTCCCAAACGATTCGGTCGCCTTCGTGAATGGTAATATCCGTCATCTCGTCGCTCTTGGGCACGGAAACGCTCGCAGTAGCATTTACGGGCACATCCACCTGCAAAGTGATGATTCCCGGCTCGTGGCTCCAGGAGGACGTCACATTGCCGCGCACGCTTCCCACCGTGGCGCTGACGGAGGTGAGGTCGCGCGTCATCTGCGGCTCAATCCGGATGTGGCGATAGCCCGGGTGGTCAGGATCTACCTTGATTCCGCCCAAGGCCTCATAAAACCAAGCATCGACGCTTCCCATCATGTGGTGATTTTGCGAATTCATGGCCGACCCGACTTTTTTCTCCCAAAGTTCCCAAACCGTGGTGGCGCCATTCGCCAGCATGTAGCCCCAACTGGGATAAGTGGTCTGCACCGCGAGGTCATAAGCCAGGTCCGAGCTGCCGTTTTGCGTCAGCACCGGCATCAGGTAGCGAAGGCCCGCCAGTCCCGTGGTCAGGTGCGTGTTGTGCTCGTAAAGAATGTTGTTGGCAAGCTTGCCCGCCACCGCCCACCGGTAGTCGTTGGGAACCATATCCAGGAAGAGCGGCAGAACGTTGGCCGTTTGAGTTCCCGTGGTGTAGTTGCCCGTCTTCGGATCAAAGAATTCCTTGTTAAAAGCGTCTTTGATTTGAACCGCCCGTTGCGCGTAACTCGCGGCATCGGCGGCATTGCCCAACACCGCCGCCATTTTGGCAAGCAGCAGGGTGTCGTAATAATAGTAGAAGTCGGAAACCTCCGCGCCCGGAGTCTTCTCCGTCGCCACCCAGTCGCCATAGTAGCTATAGCGCAGAACATTGTCCGGGGCGCGGCTGCGCAGGTACTCGACGTATTTCTTCAACCCGTCGTAATTCTCCTCCAGGATGCGCCGATCGCCGTTCTGCTGGTAGACGTACCAGCAGATCAGGGGAAAGGCGGTGCCCCAGGCGGGGTCGGCGGGGCGGCTGCCATAGCGGTGCGGAACCGTATCGGTGATGGTGCCGTCGGGGTCCTGCACGTCGCGCATATCCCGCAGGAAGTTGGCATAGAAGGCCGCCATGTCGAAGTTCAGCATCACGCCTTCGGAGCTGACTTGCGCATCGCCCATCCAGCCCATGCGTTCGTTGCGCTGGGGGCAATCGGTGGGAACGCTGTGCAGGTTCGTCAAGTCCGACCAGCGGATGATCTTGTGTATCTGATTCAGCAGGGGCTTCGAGGCCACAAAGCTGCCGGTGGTCTGGACGGCCGTGCGCACCACGTGCCCGCGCAGCGAATCGAGACTCGGCGTGCCGGGGTATCCGGTGACTTCCACGTAGCGGAAGCCGTGATAGGTAAAGCGCGGGTGGTAGTCTTCCTCTCCCTCGCCACGCAGGATGTAGAGGTCGCGCGCTTTGGCCCCGCGGAGATTCTCGCGGTTAATCATCCCCGTGTCATAAAGCAATTCGGCGAAGCGCAGTTGAACCTGCGCCCCGCGCGGTCCGTTGACGTGCAGGTCCACCCAACCGCTGAAGTTCTGCCCCATGTCGTACACGTAAACGCCGGGGCGAGGGTTGGTCAAGGCAAGGGGCACCATGGAATCCACGTCCTGGATGGGCGGCATCATCTGCGCGGAAAGCACGCCTCCGGGGCCTTTCACGATTTCCGCCGGCTTCCAGCCATCGTCCTTATATCCCGGCAAATCCCAGCCGGGGGTTTCCAGCCGCGCGTCGTAGACTTCGCCATCCCAAACGCTGTCGCTCACGATGGGGCCGTTCTTGGCCTTCCACGTGGGGCCGCTCGTGACGCTCACGTGCTTGCCGCTGGCCAATTCGATGTCCAATTGCAGCAGCATCACGCGAGACTTGAACCAGCCTTGACCCAGCATCACGCCCACCGCGTTGGCGCCGCTGTGGAGGTTCGAAGTGACGTCGTAAGTGGTATAGAGAACCCGCTTGTCCCAGGTCGTCCAGCCCGGGTCGAGGTAATTCATTCCGATTTTCTTGCCGTTGATGCGCAGTTCGTAGTAACCCAGCCCCGTGATGTAAGCGCGCGCGCGGCGCGGGGCTTCCGCCAGGGTGAATTCCTGCCGCAACTGGTTGGCGCCGCCAATCCATTGCCCCTTCCAGTCATCAGCCGAAAGCAGCCCCACGTCGAAGCTCGCCGGGTGGCTGTAGTCACTGGCGTTGCCGCCCTTGTCCCAGTATCGGACTTTCCACCAATACGAGTGATTGCTCTCCAGAGGTTTGCCGTTGTAAACCACCTGCGTCGAATCGTTGGATGCGGTCTTGCCGCTATCCCACTGGTCACCGTTATTTTGCGCCAGCAGCTCCGGGGTGGAAGCCACCAGCACCTGGTACGCGGACTGCACCTGCGCGCGCTCCGTGTGATGAAGCACCCACGCGAATCGCGGTTGGCGAACGTCGATCCCCACGGGGTTGTGCAAATACTCGCAACGCAAGGTGACGGGAGGCTGCGGCCCCTCCGCGGCGTAAACCGAGGGAGCAGGCCGCAC
>JBEKNU010000313.1:0-8754 GCA_049522495.1 Terriglobia bacterium | reverse complement strand
GCCATCGCGCACGTGGAGTACGAGACGAAGAACCGGCACTACGCGCACGTGGACTGTCCGGGGCACGCCGACTACATCAAGAACATGATCACCGGGGCGGCGCAGATGGACGGAGCGATCTTGGTGGTGGCGGCGACGGACGGGCCGATGCCGCAGACGCGTGAACACGTGCTGCTGGCCCGCCAGGTGAACGTGCCTTACATCGTGGTGTACATGAACAAGTGCGACGCGGTGGAAGACCCGGAACTGCTGGAACTGGTGGAAGTGGAAGTGCGCGACCTGCTGAACAAGTATCAATTTCCTGGGGACAAGATACCGGTGATTCGGGGTTCGGCGCTGAAGGCGCTGGAGGGTGATGCGAAGTGGGAGAAGTCGATCCACGAGTTGATGGACGCGGTGGACAGTTACATTCCCATGCCGCCGCGGGAGATCGACAAGCCGTTCCTGATGCCGGTGGAGGATATCTTTTCGATCTCGGGGCGGGGCACGGTGGTGACGGGGAGAGTGGAGCGGGGCAAGGTAAAGGTGCAGGAAGAGATTGAGATTGTGGGATTGCGGCCGGAGCCGTTCAAGCGGGTGGTGACGGGCGTGGAGATGTTCAAGAAGCTGTTGGACGAGGGGCAGGCAGGGGACAACATTGGGGTGCTGCTGCGGGGGACGGAAAAGGACGACGTGGAGCGGGGGATGGTGCTGTCCAAGCCGGGGTCGATCACGCCGCACACGAAGTTCAAGGGGTCGGTGTACATCCTGACCAAGGAAGAAGGGGGACGGCACACGCCGTTCTTCAACGGGTACCGGCCGCAGTTTTACTTTCGCACGACGGACGTGACGGGAGTGGCGACGCTGCCGACGGGGACGGAGATGGTGATGCCGGGAGACAACGTGGGATTGGAGATCGAATTGATCACGCCCATCGCCATGGAAAAAGGCCTGCGCTTCGCCATCCGCGAAGGCGGGCACACGGTCGGCGCCGGCACCGTCGCGGAGATTATTCAATAGAGCAGTCAGCTCTCAGCTTTCAGCCTAGACATTAGCTGACTGCTGATAGCTGATGGCTGAGAGCTGGGAGAGCGATGCGCGAAATTATTACCATGCAATGCGGTGATTGCAAAAACCGCAACTACACTTCGACGAAGAACAAGAAGAAGAATCAGGACCGGCTGGAGCTGAAGAAGTTTTGCCCCACGTGCCGGCACCATACGGTCCATAAGGAAGTGAAGTAGGCAGGGGCCAAAAAGCAGAAGGCACAAGTCGGTGACCCTTTCTTGCTGTTGTGGTCTTTGGCTGCCTCCTGCTTAGTGCCTACTGGTTTTAAAGGGGCGTCAGATTAACGGCTAATCTGCCGGTCTCCAAAACCGGTCATGGGGGTTCAAATCCCTCCGCCCCTGCCAGATTTTTTGGGCGGGAAGATTCCCTAGGGCGAGCGATGAACCGCTCGGCTGGATCGAGAGCGACATGGGTGATGAAGGCAATGGAAGGAGTCCCTTAGGGCATGCGAAGGGAGCTTGGCAGCAATTCCAGCAGTATGCTTCCGAGGTGAAAATTGAAACCAAGCGCGTGACTTGGCCGGGCATGCAGGAAGTTTACGGTACGACGGTTATGGTGATCCTTACGACATTTCTTTTCGGCATTTATTTTTGGATTTGCGATCAAGTGTTTCAATACACTGTCTCGCACGCGCTCCGATATTTCATGCACCGGGGCTGAGGCAGAATTCCGTCGAGGTTGGTGAAGGTTTGACTGGACAGGATCTCACTACTGGAAAGACGAGCATGGCAAAGAATTGGTACATCCTCCACACCTATTCCGGATTTGAGAAGAAGGTCGCTGAGACCCTAAAGAGCCGGATCGATGCCGAAGGTCTCACTGAGCAGTTCGGAGAGATCATGGTCCCCACGGAAGACGTCATCGAGATGCGCCAGGGGAAGAAGGTGGTCACTGCCAAGCTCTTCTATCCGGGTTATGTGCTGGTGGAGATGGAAATGAACGACAACACCTGGCACATGGTGCGCTCCACTCCGCGGGTCACGGGGTTTGTGGGTTCCGGGCAGCGCCCCAGCCCTCTCAGCGCCGAGGAAGTTGACCGAATTGTCCACCGCGTCGAAGTGGCAGCCGAACATCCTAAGCCCAAGCTCAAATTTGACCGGGGCGAGAACGTCAAGATTACTGACGGCCCGTTCAAAGATTTCAATGGCATGGTGGACGAGATCAACGAAGACCGTTCCACTTTGCGCGTGATGGTGACCATCTTCGGGCGCGCGACGCCCGTCGAGCTGGATTTCTACCAGGTGGAAAAGATCTAAGACAGTGAGGAGTGAGAAGTGACGAGTGACGAGCAAGAAAACCCGGAGTGCGTTCGGGTTTTGCTTTTCACTCATCACTCGTCACTCATCCCGAGGGGTTAAGGTTATGGCAAAACGAGTTATCGCAATGGTGAAGCTTCAGATTCCGGCGGGGAAAGCCACTCCCGCGCCGCCCGTGGGACCGGCCCTGGGCCAGCACGGCGTGAACATCATGGACTTCTGCAAATCCTTCAACGCCAAAACCTCCGCGAAGGATCAGGAAGGCTTGATCATTCCCGTGGTCATCACGGTCTTCCACGACCGCAGTTTCACCTTTGTCACCAAGACGCCTCCTGCCGCGGTGCTCTTGAAGCGCGCGGCGGGAGTTGCCAAGGGTTCCGGGGAGCCCAACCGCAACAAGGTGGGAAAAGTTACCGAGAAGCAGGTGGAAGAAATCGCCAAGCTGAAATTGCCGGACCTGAACGCTCGGGACCTGGCGGCAGCGGTTGCCACCATCAAGGGCACAGCGCGCAGCATCGGAATTGACGTTGCTGGCTAGGATGGCTGTAGGGCCGAACGGCGTTCGGCCGACCGGCCGAGCGCCGCTCGGCCCTGCAATGACACGCAGATGTTGAAGTTTTGAAGGGGAGTTGTTGCGATGGCTAAAGTGGGAAAAAAGTATGAGGCCTCCGCCAAGCTGGTTGACAAGCCTGCCTACGCGCTGGCGGTCGCCATGCCGTTGGTCAAGAAGGCGGCGTTTGCGAAGTTTGATGAGACCGTGGAGGTCGCCATGCGTTTGGGAGTCGATCCCAAGCACGCGGACCAAATGGTGCGCGGAACGGTGGTTCTGCCCCACGGGCTGGGGAAGTCCAAGCGCGTGATCGTGATCGCTTCCGGCGATAAGGTGCGCGAGGGACGCGAAGCCGGCGCGGATGAATCCGGCGGTGACGATCTGGTGCAGAGGATTCAAACTGGTTGGATGGACTTTGATGCGGTTGTGGCCACGCCTGACATGATGAAGTCCGTAGGGCGCTTGGGCAAGGTGCTGGGGCCACGAGGGCTGATGCCCAACCCCAAGACGGGGACGGTCACGTTGGATGTGGCGAAGGCCGTCAAGGAAGTGAAAGCCGGCAAAGTGGAATTCCGCGTTGACAAGACGGGCATCATCCACTGCCCGGTGGGCAAGGTTTCTTTTGAGGCCGATAAGCTGGCGGAAAACGCCGGCGCGCTGATTTCCAGCGTCCTCAAAGCCAAGCCTCCTTCTGCCAAGGGGAAGTACGTCAGGAGCATCGTGGTTTCATCCACTATGGGCCCCGGGCTGGCGATTGATCTGGCTTCCGTGGAGGCCGCGTAACTTAAGGAAGTTAGGAGTTAGAAGTTAGAAGTCAGGAGAAGGGCATGCTTATTCTAGCCCCTGGCTTCTAACTTCTAACTCCTCCCAAGGAGTGAGCATGGATCGGGAAGAGAAGAAGAAAAAAGCAGAAACGCTGCACGAAGAGCTGACGAAAGCGCGGGGCATCATCCTTTCAGGGTTCCAAGGGATCACGGTGGCCCAGGATTTTGATTTGCGCAAGAAGATTGCCGGGACGGGCGCGCGATATAAGGTGGTAAAGAACAGCCTGATCGAGCGCGCGGCCAAGGGGACATCGGTGGAGCCGGTTGCGCAAAGGCTGGCGGGAACCACCTCCGTGGCCTTGACCGAAACTGACCCCGTGGCGCTGGCGAAAGCGTTAACAGAGTACGCCAAGGAAAACCCCATCTTGACCTTTAAGTCTGGAGTGGTTGAGGGAAGGGTGGTTTCCCTGGCCGACTTGAACGCGCTCGCCACCTTACCTTCCCGGGAGCAATTGCTTTCCAAGGTTTTGTTTTTGTTCAATTCCCCGGCGCAACGGGTGGCATCGACGCTGTCTGGTGTGGCTCGCAACCTCGCTTATGTTATTCAGCAGGGCGTGAAAGAAAAGAAATTCCAGGAAACACCCGGCAACTAGCGCCGGAGGAGGAGAATCTAGCATGTCGGAACGGGTAGAGAAGATCGTTGAAGAAGTGAAGAGTTTAACGCTGCTGGAAGCCGCGGAACTCGTCAAGCGGCTCGAGGAAGTCTTGGGCGTTTCCGCGGCAGCGGCAGCTCCCGTGGTAGTGGCGGGAGCGGGTCCGGCCGCCGCTGGCGCTGCGCCTGCCGAGGAGCAGACGGAATTCGCAGTGGTCCTGACCGCTGTGGGGGCCAACAAGATCAATGTCATCAAGGCCGTCCGCGAAGTCACCAGCCTCGGGCTGAAAGAAGCCAAGGATCTGGTGGATGGCGCCCCCAAGCCGATTAAGGAAGGCGTCTCCAAAGATGAGGCGGAGACCATCCGGAAAAAGTTCACCGAAGCGGGCGCTACCGTCGAAGTGAAATAACCGTCCTCCCGCCAGGCCGCAGGGAGGCAAGGGTTAAACCCTTACTTCCCGGGGGAGGTGGCTTGGTGGCAAGGCCCTCTCACACATGGTGACGAGTGCCGAATTTGCCGATTGACGATTCCCGATTTCGTCCATCGACAATCGAAAATCGGTAGTCTTGCTCGTCACTGCTCTTAAGTGGCACGGACGATCCCATGGACTGCTGGACCATCGGGGTGACTGGATTGCATCCTCACAAGCTTAGCGTGCATCCAAAGCATTAAGGGATCCGTGTCACCATTGTCCGAACGACTTTTGAAATTTCAAGCAAGGAGCAAAAGGAATGCCTAACGGCGGGAACGGCGCTGTGCGTCAACGCATTAATTTCTCCAAAATACCGACGGTCATCAAGATTCCTAATCTCATCGAGGTCCAACGGCGATCCTACGAGCGCTTCCTCCAGATGAACCTCCTGCCCTCGGAACGGGAGGATGTGGGACTGCAAGCCGTCTTCAATTCCGTCTTCCCCATCACGGATTTCCGCGGCATCGCGCAGTTGGACTTTGTGGATTACTCCATCGGCAATTGGGAGTGCAAATGCGGAAGCCTGAAGGGACTCCACCACTTGCGCAGCACCTGCAAGAACTGCGGGCACACGGTCATTACCGATCCCTTCAAGGTGGGGGAGGTCCTCTGCACCAAGTGCGGCACGTTCAACAAGAACGTGGTGACGTTCTGTAACAAGTGCGGCGACCCGGTGGCGCTCCAGTTGAAGTACGACGTGACCGAATGCCAGGAGCGCGGCATGACTTTCGCGGCGCCCCTTAAAGTCACGATCCGCCTCACCCTTTACGACAAAGACAGCGATACCGGCCACAAGAGCATCCGCGACATCAAGGAACAGGAAGTTTACTTCGGTGAAATTCCCCTGATGACCGAGAACGGGACGTTCATCATCAACGGCACCGAGCGCGTTATCGTCAGCCAATTGCACCGCTCGCCAGGAGTCTTTTTCGAGTCAAACGCCCAGAAGACTTACTTCCTCGGGAAGATCATTCCTTATCGCGGCTCGTGGGTGGAATTTGAGTACGACACCAAGAATCTTCTCTACGTCCGGATTGACCGGAAGCGCAAATTTCTTGCCACCATTTTTCTGCGAGCGTTGGGGTTGAAGAACGATTCCGAAATCCTCAGGTCCTTTTATAAGGTCGAGAAAATCTCTCTCAAGGACCGCAAGCTGTTCTGGGAGGTTTCCGAGGGACTAATTAACAACCGGATTTCCAAGAGTATCGATCACCCCCGCACGCATGAAACGCTGGTGCCGGCCGGACGCAAGATTACGCTGGTGGCCTTCAAGGAGATGCAAAAGGCCAAGATCACTCAGGTGGAAGTGGCTGCCCACGATCTGGAAGGTGCTTTCACCGCCACCGACATCGTAGACCCCTCCACGGGAGAGGTGCTGCTCGAAGCCAACAGTGAAATTACCTCCAGCGCTCTGACCTCCATTCTTGATACGGGAATTGAAGAATTGCAGGCGTTCTTCCCCGAACGAGATGATACCGGTGTGGTCATTGGCCAGACCCTGAAGCGGGACACCTTGAAGACACCGCAGGAAGCGCTGATTGAAATGTATCGCAAGATGCGCCCGGGCGACCCCCCGACGCTGGAAACCGCCACCTCGCTGTTCAATGGCATGTTCTTCGATCCGCGCAAGTACGATTTTTCCCGCGTGGGCCGGCTGAAATTCAATATCAAGCTGGGTTACTACTCCAAGCTCAAGAATCGCCTGGACGACAAGTCCCAAGAATTTGAGATTGAAGACGCACGGAATTTTCCCCGAGCCAATTTTTACGTCATCGTTGACGACGAGAAGATGTTTGTGGGAGCACGGGAAGGAAATATCTGTTCCGAGGTCGTCCGCGCCTGCGAGGGCACGCTGGCCACCGACCATTCAGAGCACTCGCCGGTGCAGTTACCGCTCGATAAGCGGACGCTGGAACCGGAAGACTTTTACGCGGCCATCCGCTACCTGCTGACCCTGAAGAAGAACCCGGGTGGAACCTATACCGTGGATGACATCGACCACCTGGGGAATCGCCGCGTTCGCGCCGTCGGCGAATTGATTGAAAACCAGTTCCGTCTCGGCCTGGTGCGCATGGAGCGGGCGATTAAAGAGAAGATGTCGGTTTACCAGGAAATGTCAACGGCCATGCCCCACGACCTCATCAACGCCAAGCCGGTCATGGCGGCGATTCGTGAATTCTTCGGATCTTCGCAACTCTCGCAGTTTATGGATCAGACCAACCCGCTCTCGGAGATTACCCACAAGCGGCGGCTATCCGCCCTGGGTCCGGGCGGACTTTCCCGCGAGCGCGCCGGTTTCGAAGTGCGCGACGTTCACCCGACTCACTACGGTCGCATCTGCCCCATCGAGACGCCGGAAGGTCCCAACATCGGCCTGATCTCTTCGCTTTCGTGCTACGCGCAGATTAACGAATACGGTTTCATCGAAAGCCCCTACCGCAAGGTTCGCGGCGGCCGGATCGTGGATTACGTTACGGTGACCCACGGCGGCGACGGGCCCTGGAAAGTGGGCGAGCACGTGGAATGGGGCACGGTGGAGAAAACCAACGAAGAGCTGCGGGAGAAGAAGCGCAAACTGGTGGAACACGAACCATTCTCCTTCTACCAGTCGGCGTGGGAAGAGGACCAGTACGTGATCGCGCAAGCCAACGTGGGCGTTGACGACAAGGGCCGCATCATCCACGAACTGGTCAACGCGCGGCAAGCCGGCAACTTTGTGCTCAAGCGCCGCGACGAGATTGATTACATCGACGTCAGCCCCAAGCAACTGGTCAGCGTGGCGGCTTCGCTGATCCCGTTCCTCGAGAACGACGACGCCAACCGCGCGCTGATGGGCTCCAACATGCAGCGGCAATCGGTCCCCTTGTTGCGCGCGCAGGCGCCGCTGGTGGGCACAGGTATGGAAGAAGTCACGGCCCGCGATTCCGGCGCCGTGGTCATCTGTCGCCGCAATGGCGTGGTGGATAGCGTGGACAGCGAACGCATCATCGTGCGCGTCGAGGGCGATGGCCACAGCGGGCAGCTCTCCCGTGAAGTCGGAGCGGACATCTATCAGCTCATCAAGTTCCGCCGCTCCAATCAGAACACTTGCATCAACCAGAAGCCGGTGGTTCACAGGGGGCAGCGCGTTCATGCGGGTCAGGTGCTGGCCGATGGTCCTTGCACCGACCGGGGCGAGCTGGCTCTGGGCCGTAACGTCCTGGTGGCTTTCATGCCCTGGCGCGGCTACAACTTTGAAGATGCCATCCTGGTCAGCGAAAAACTGGTGAAGGAAGATTCCTACACTTCGATCCACATCGAGGAGTTCGAAATCGAATCCCGCGACACCAAGCTGGGACCGGAAGAAATTACCCGCGACATTCCCAACCTTTCCGAGTCCCTGTTGAAAGACCTGGATGAAAGCGGCGTCATCCGCATCGGCGCTTACGTCAAGCCCGGTGACATTCTGGTGGGCAAGGTCACGCCCAAGGGCGAAACGCAACTGACCCCCGAAGAAAAACTGCTGCGGGCGATCTTCGGCGAAAAGGCCGGAGATGTGCGCGATGCATCCCTGACCTGCCCTCCTGGAATCGAAGGTATCGTCGTCGATGTAAAGATCTTTTCGCGCAAGGGCGCGGATAAGGATGAGCGCGCCAAGAACATTGAAGCCTGGCAGGTGGGCCGCCTGGAGAAAAACCTGAACGACGAAATCCGCATTCTCCAGGATGAGCGTTTGAAGCGCTTGTGCGTGTTGCTGGAAGGGGAGGAGCTTCAGGCGGACCTGCACGACGAAAAAACCAACAAGCGGCTGGTTATGAAGGGCACCAAGCTTACCCGCGACGTTCTCGCCCGCGTCAGCACGCGCAACCTGAAGCGCATGAAGATTGCCAAAAAGGACCCGACCCTCATCGAAAAGATCGATGAAGTCGAAGAGATGACTTCGCGTCAGATCGACATCCTGCGGAAGATCACCGACGAGCGGATTCAAAAGCTGAAGAAGGGCGACGAACTTCCGCCCGGAGTCATCAAGCTG
>JBEKNU010000312.1:0-8827 GCA_049522495.1 Terriglobia bacterium | reverse complement strand
GCGCATCGTGCTCGACGAACGCGGCCATCACCGGGTGAAGTTGATCCTCCGTCCCCAATCCCTCGATGGTCTCGATGCGGTGGCCTTCCGCCTCGATGGCGAGCACATTGCACGCATACACCGGGCGCCCATCCAGGATCACCGTGCAGGCGCCACAGACTCCGCGATCGCACACTTTCTTGGCGCCGGTGATGTCAAGTTGATTGCGCAGAGCGTCCAGCAAGGTCACGCGTGGCTCGACCTTCAAGCTGTGCGCCTTGCCGTTGATCTGGAGGGTAATCGGCACAGCACCAGGCCCCAGCACGCCGGGTGAAGGTTCCGGCGCGGCGGCGGTGGCTTCCGGCGCGGCCAGCAATCCGGTGGATACCGCCATGCTGGCGCCCCTTAAGAAGTCGCGTCGCGAAAGACCATCCGGAGGATGTTCCCGTACGTTCTTCTTTTTCCTTCGCATGTTGGGCTCCTCTTGTGGTGAAGCAGAGTGTTGTTTGCTGACCCGGCGCCGCCTGGCGCCCTCGTCCCCCTATTTTCCTGAACCAATCCTGATCTTGAAGGCGGCCATTATATCACTGGAAAGTGGCTTTGTGGGCCACGGTTCATGGCGCAGGTGCAGGGATGGATTATCATGGTCTTTATCTTGGCGAAATCCCGGTCCTGGGGCCGACAGCGCCGCTTTTGGACGTTCGGCCAGCCATGCCAGGGCTCACCGCCACGAGGTTGTCATCAGGATGCCGTAAGGCTGCACGTGGAGGATGTTTCCTCCGGGAAAACGGACCGACGCTTCATGATCGGTAAAGTTCAAGAGCGCCAGCTTGCCGCCCTCGAGGACACTCCAATATACCTCCTGGGGCTTCTCGATCTGGAGCGCCCGATGAACCTCGGGCCGGAGTTGTGGCAGCCCGCGCAATTGCTCGCCCACAAAGTCGATGTAATCGTTGGGAGGCTCCACCTCACCCAGGTAGAAGATAGCCCGGCCCTTGCCGGTCTCGCCCCTCTGCCAACCCTGTGCTACGGATTGGTCACCTTCGACGGTATGCGGAAGTCCGCGCTTATGGGGGGCCAAGATCACGGTTCCACCCGCCTTCACCCAGGCGTCAATGCGTTCGAGCACAGGCTTTTCGGTAACGGATCCCCAAAGGAACACAACGACCTTATAGCGGTCCAAGGCGCCGTCCCGAATCATCTGCTCGCTGGCGAAATCGAAGTCGACAATCGACCGCATGGGCTGGACGCGTGCAAAATATGCCGAAGCATAGAGATAACGAAGAACTTCGTCGCCCAGGTAAATCGACGTGTCGGGGTAGAATGCCGCCACGTCGATGGTGGGTTTGGCGCGATGGTCGATTAAGGGAGCGTACCGGCGCCAGGCGTCGGCCGCCTGATCATTGAAAAACAGATTGCCGAAGTAATAGAAAAGGTGGTCACCGCCGTTGGTGATTAGATTGTAAATCCGTGCCACGACGCCGCGCGCACTATCATATCCCCCCGGCTCGTAACCAAGCTGCGCGCCATAGAACCGGGCGGCCGAAGAAGCCATCCGCGTTTGGGCAAAGTTTAGAGCGAAATTATCACTCTCATTGGTGAGCCGGATTCCCCCGTGGACCTGCGCCATGCTCTTTGCTTGCGCGGTGAAGTCGGTGCCAATCTGGGTCGGTCCCCAGCCTCCGGAAGACTGATAGATGGAAGCGTTGGGCATGGAGGCCCTCGCCCACTCCGCCCACTTTCCGCACCAGTCGCTCATTGACCCCATATACCAGTTGGCAAAGTCGAGTTGCTTCCGCGCCGCCAGGGCCGTCACCGGAAGGAAAGTTTGGATCTGGCTGAATGAAGTGAAATGCTCATCCCAAGCCTGGTTGAGGGCGTCAATGGTTTTGTACTTGGCTTCCAGCCATTGCTGGAACGCCGGACTGGCGTAGGGGTCCGCCGCCCAATATCCGGTGTGGGTATGGTCCGCCCCCTTGTGGTATTCAAACTCCCCCGCGGCCGGGTATTGGGCTTCGCCATAATTCCCGCTCGGCCCCAGGCGCAACCCCAGCAACGCATTGCCGGCCGCGTAATGCTTCCCGAATTCATTTAAGAATTGCTGGACGTGTGCGTCCTGGTAATGGCAGAAAATCGATTGCACATGGTACGCCAGGTGATGTTCCAGACACTCGAAGGGTACATCCTCCTGGGAATTGCGAAACCAGTCAGGCAAGGCGTAAGCGGAACCTACAATCAGTAGCGGAAACCACCTCAGGCCATACTTTTGAATTTCTTCAACGATCGGGTCGTAGTGGGTCCAGTCATAGACACCGGGCTGGCGCTCCACGTAGTTCCATTGCACGTAGCTCTCAATACCGTTAAAGCCCAAAGCGCGAACCAACGGGGCCAGATCGCGCACCGCGGCCAACCCTTCCGCCTCCTGGCCCAAGGGAGTATCCGTGGCGATGTTGATGTCCCGCTGAAAAGGCCGCGCAAACTGCACCACCGGTTTTACCTCCGGGACGGCATCAATTGCTGGCTGCGCATCTTGCAGGGATATGGCGTGCAGATACTCTAATCCATAAATATGAAGGTCAAAGCCGGCCGCGGAATCAGGGCCGCCAGAGGCATGGGAAGACGGCGCATCAAGACGGAAGACGGCGCGACGAAGCCGGCCCGTATTGAGCCTTGCCACGCCCCACTGATGAGTCCAGGGAATGGGCCGGGCAAGGGCATCAATGAAGCGCCAATCCATATCCCCGCCCGGAATAACGGAAATTAGGCCATATCCCTCATCGAGGTATTCCGCCACCGCCCAAAACGGGGAATTCATCCGCGGGGTAACATGCCCCACAAACTGCGCGCGACGGTAACAATCGTGGTTGGGCGCAAGGGCTCCGACATAGATCCCGCCCCGGGCACTAACAGTCCATTTCGAATCGGCCCCCGTGACGAGAACGATTCCCCTGGACTTGACCGGCTTGCCGGCTTCCCATCGGGCGATTTCCGAAGCCCACAATGAAGGTCCAAACAAGAGAACCGCTAAAACCGCAAATCCTCTAAAAAAACGCATAGGTATCTCCCGACAATTCGTATTAAAGGGCGGCAACGTGACATCAGGTGGATATGATCACGGATTCTTGTGAAACAAACCGCGATCGCAGTTTGTGTTCGGGCTACGCTTCAAACACCTTCTTCACGTTCAAGAATGTGTTTACCATCACGCTCGCCATGCAGAATCCGGATGACTCGGATGGTGTCTTCGCCACCTTCAGGATACGGAAAACTCTTCTGTATGGCAACGGCGTTGGGCTGTTCAAACAACACTTCTGGCAACTGCGGCGCTGATGAAATATACTGCGCCTCCTTCTTCGAATTGGGGGTGCATGGTACTGTCTTCCGATGGCTCAACGCATGTGGAAGGGAAGGGTGGCGGCAGAAATTGAAAAGCTTCGGCGCGCTGGCATGACGCGGGCCGGCCTGGCGGACCTCCTTCGCTCCAGCATGCGCTACATCTTCGAGACGGAAGTACATGCCTATGCCTTTTCAATCGCCGCCAACGCCTTGCTTTCCTTTTTCCCCTTCACCCTGATTTTGCTGGCGGTCTGCCGACGTTGGCTGCATTGGGAAAATGCCTACCGGACCATTCTTCAGCTCCTGAGCGTGAACCTCCCTTACGGGGCGGATTTTGTGATTCGCAATTTGGTGGTCGTGGTTCAAGGGCGGCCGCGGTTGCAAGTGGTATCCGTGCTGATGCTCTTCTTCACCAGTTCAGGGGTGTTCCTTCCGCTCGAAATCGCTCTCAATAAGGTGTGGGGATTCCAGCGTAATCGCAGTTTCCTGAAAAACCAGGCAATGTCGTTTACCCTCGCCCTGGTTTCGGGATTGCTCGCCCTCTGCTTCATTTTAGCGATAACGCCCGTCGAAGCGGTGATCACTTTCTTGATGGGCTGGATACCCTCCCAGGGCCTGCGCACGCTGGCGTCACACGCCGTCCTGGAGATTGCCTCCGTGCCCTTGGCGGTTTCGATTTATTTCATGATCTACTATTTTCTGCCCAACGGAAAGGTTCCCGTGGCGCGGGTTTTCCCCGCCGCCATCGCCACGGGAATCATAGCGAAAGTAGGGGAGGTAATATATTCCCGGACGCTCCCCATGTTCCGTTTCCGGGAAGTTTACGGACCCTTTGAGACGTCGGCGACTCTGCTCTTATGGGCGTATTTGGGGGCCCTGATTCTGCTCTTCGGGGCGCACCTCTCTGCGCACATGTTTGAGTCGAGTGGGGTCACGCAAGTTGAGCCTGCGCCGGACGGTGTGCGATCCGCAGAGTGGCCAGACAACATTTAGCGTTAGGGTGATATTCATGGGAAACCGGCAGCAGATCCAAGAAATCCCGGGCGCATTGCGCCTGACTCTGGAAAAAGCCCACGCCGAATATGGGGCGGTACTACGCAGGGTCCGGTGGGGTGACGGGCCGGTCTACGTCTGCGGGGCGGGGGATTGCGCCGCCTTGGGCTTGGCGGCTGGCTATGCGCTGGAGTACTTTCTCGGCTTACCGGTGGTAGCCCGCCCGGTGGAGGTTTTCCAGAGCTACGCTCACTCACTTCTGCAACCGCGGTCGGTGCTGGTATTGATTTCGGCCGGGGGAGAATGGCCGGAAGCCCAGGACCTTGCCCGCGATGCGCTGGAGCGCGGTTGCACGACGATCGCGTTGGCCAATACTCCCGACAGCCCGCTGGTGAAATTGGCGGATCACGTCTTCCTCACTCCTGCCGAAGGTGATGCGGAATCGCCCGCCGTGACGGTCTGCCTGCACGCCGCCCTCAATTTCCTGGCGTTCGAAGCCATGCGTGTGCTGAAGAAACCGAAGCCGTGGTGGGACCTGGTGGAAAAAGAATTCAATCAGCTACCGGAGAAGCTCGATTGGGTGTTCACGCAGCTTTCGGAGGTGGTCCGGTCGGTTGCGGCAGAGTTGGCGCGCCTCCCCGGGCTGCGCATCGTGGGCGGAGGTTTTTACCACTATCCCGCCTGGCAGGCGGCTCGCCGAATGAGATTCTTGGCCGGCCTTCCGGCAGAGGCCATCGAAGCCACGGATTCCTGGAGCGGACTCGCCCACTTTGCCCGGCGTGACGACGCGATTTTGTTTCTTTCCGGCTCGCAATCGAAAATCAAGAAACTCCTCCATCGCTCCGCTGCACAAGCGCGGCTGAACGGCGCGCGGGTGCTTTCCCTGACCGACAGCAACGATCGCGACCTTGCCGAGGGCTCGGACCTGGCAATCTTGATTCCATCGCTCATGGAGGCGCCGGGCTGCACGCTCACGATGTTCATGCTCGAATGGCTGGCGAGGGAAGCTCTGCGCGCGACGAAGCCCTAAGCGAAAGTCCAAAGGTAAAATGCAAATCTGGGGAGTGTTTCAAGATGCGAGAATCGAGATTTGGGAGCTATCTTTATCGGAAAGCACAAAGCAGGTACCTTAATGGATTTAGTAAGCTGCTAGGTTATTAAGTTCATACGGTTGACACGGGGTTCTGATTCTGTTCTAATGCAGCTATGGACGTTGGTAAACGATTAAGACAATTGCGTGAAGTCAAAGGTCTCTCGCAAGGCGACATCGAACGGCGGTCTGGTCTTTTGCGCTCGTACATCTCTCGCGTTGAAGGCGGATACACAGCACCCTCAATTGCAACTCTGGAAAAATTTTCCAAAGCGTTGGAAATAGAACCCTACCAATTGCTTTTCCAGGGTGAGGGAAAGCCTTCTGCACCCAAGGTTCCCGATCAGGTGAACCTGAGTAAACCGGTCAAGAGGCTGATTAAGTCTTTTGAGACCATGTCGAGCACGAATCGCAGGCTGTTGCTGTCGATGGCAGACAAGCTCGCCAAACACTGAGAGCACCCAAGCTGTTTTGTGCACGCTGACCGCGGTTAACCTTCTCCGCTTTCGCCGGGAAGGCGGGGGACGAGTGTTGGCAAAACCGCCAAGGCCATCGCCGCCGCCTTTTGACCCGGCAATGCCCGGGAACGGGTAAGCGCACGAAGGTTGTTGTGTTTCTCGCCTGTGTGGGCAGAATCAAGGCCTCATTCTCCTTACCAAAACTCCTCCCGAAGCCATTGCAGGTCTTGGCGGTGGCGTTTGAGCAGGAGCGGTGGAGCGGGAATGCCGAAGGGTTGGCTGGCGCGCCTGGGGAGGCTCGAACTCCCGACCTACAGATTCGAAGTCTGCCGCTCTGTCCATCTGAGCTACAGGCGCTCGGTTTGAGTCTACCCTAACTTTTAAAATCCGGAAAGCCCAGCTTGGTGTTTGTTAGCGCTTCGGCGTTGATTCTGTGTGGTATACTTGCGCCGCTTTACGGTAGTTTGATTCGAGCTACGGTCAACGAATCTGCGACGCCAAAACGCCGCCGAAAATCCCTCTCCCCTTACGGTGGGAAGGGTCCCAGCGCCGGGGCGGCGTGAGGTTCGATCCAAGCGCTAACTTAAGGAGTGCGACTATGTCTGACCGATGGGTGTTTCTTGCTGCCTTCCTGACCTTGGTTCTTGTGGTTGCCAGTGCTTTCGCCGTTCCCGAGCGTTTCATTTACGAACTGCTGACGTCGACCATCTTCCTGGTCATCGCGCTGATGGTCTTCTTCGGTGAAGATAAATTTCCTTACATGTTGGGCATGGTTGCGCCCATCGTCTGGTTTATCTTCAGCGTGTTGACGGGGGGGTTCATCGGACACATCGCATCGATGTTCCGATTTCTGGGCGGTAAACCATCCGGTGCTTATGAAACGCCGCTGCACGGCTTCGCCATCCTCGTGGGCTTGGCGCTGGTCATTCTTTCCGCCCGTGCCTGGCGCAAACAAGTTACCGAGAAGTTCATGGGGAAGACTTTTACCATCGCCACCGTTGTGAGCCTGGTCTGGGTGGGAATTCTATACTTCTGGCAATTCCACCAGTTCTCATCCGGCGTGCAGCCGCATTAATCCCGGGGCGCCACACTCCCGTGCCTGTGGCGGGTGTGGCGCCGCGTGATCCTTCGCCAGATTTTTCGCCAGTTGACCCACGCCTGGAGTTCTGAGATTCTGGAAGGGTGGGTTATCCATCCACGTCCCTGGAGCTACGCTTCCGCGGTCGAGTCCCCACACCGCCCGCGGGATAGTGTGCTCCAGGTCCGCAAACTGATCGAAGGGGGCAAGTACAGACTGCATGACGGCTTCTGTCGAGAGGTTCCAGAAAGCTAAGATTATCTTCCGCAAAGATCATACCGAGGATTTGTGGTCCATACGGGTTCGTCCCGAGCACCCCCTTGCCTTTAAACCCGGCCAGCACGCGACTCTGGGAATCGACGAGGATGGCAAGGTAGTGGAGCGGGCGTACTCCATCTGCTCGAGCCCGCATGAGGCGGAAGTGGAGTTCTTCTTTGAGCTGGTGATGAGAGGTCGAGTTACCCCTCCGCTTTACCATCGGCAAGTGGGTGATACGCTGCTGATGCGGCGTCACGCCAAGGGAACCTTCACCTTTGACGGCAAGAGCGGCCACCAGCGGCATCTCTTGGTTTGCACAGTGACGGGGGTTGCACCTTACGTCAGCATGGCACGAGCGCTGGCGCGGGAAGCTCGGCATGGACGTCATCTCGATGCCCAGGTGGTGGTGCTGCAAGGCGCGAGCCGCTCCTGGGAATTTGCCTATCGCGATGAACTGGAGGGCCTCACCATTGAGTTTCCGTGGTTCAGCTACATCCCCGTCATCAGCCGGCCCTGGGAAGACCCGGAATGGAAAGGGGAAGTTGGGCGCGTGGAAGACGTCCTCCGCAAATACATCGATGAGCTCATGCTCGAGCCCCCGAGCACCACGGTCTATCTCTGCGGTCACCCCCAGATGATTGAGAACGGCAAGGGGATTTTGCGCCGGCGCGGCTTCGCCAAGGAATCCATCCGCGTGGAGGATTACTGGGCGCCTCAAAAAGAAGCCAGCTAGCTTCGCTCCTCCCCGGGGGAAACGCTTCCCCTACGCCCTGCGTCAGTCGATTCCCGCGAAAAGGAATCCAAGCCAGTCCCCTGAAGCGCCGCCAGGGTTGCGCCGCCCCACGGCTCAAGGGTGGATTTCTCACCTCGCTTGGATGCGCAAACTTTTTGGAACACGCACTCCGACTTGCAAATCTCAAGAATTTGGATAATATGGAGTTGTCTTCTGCGCGTAGCGGAACTAGCCTGAGTCCGGCTGGGAGGGAAGAATTCTAATTGCGGCCTCAATCTGCCCTCTACATCGACCTCAAAACCCAAGTGGGAAACCCGCGATTACTTTGCGTTGGGGCTTCACCAATGCCCAGGTGGGCTCGATAACGACGGAAGAGCGAAGACATGATCTGACAGTTCTGCCGATGACCGTATAGCTGGGAGAATCAGGGAGCAAATTGTCTGGCGCGGTCCGAGATCGGAATGTGCGGCTGAAACTCGAGGTTGCAATCGGCGACATCGCCACAGATTTAGGCGCGCAGGCAGGCAGGCGGGGAGGTCGGGAAAGACCGGAGTTCTCCTCGTAAAAATCAGCGAGGGCGAGGTATCAAGCTGATGGGCCAGAAGGTCGTGCAGAAAATCGGCAAGTACGAAATCCTCAGTGAGTTGGGCCAGGGGGGCATGGGAGTTGTTTACAAGGCTCGCGACTCGGTGATTGGGCGCCTCGTCGCGCTGAAGACCGTCAATGCTGACTTGGTTTCCGATCCCGAAATTCTCATGCGCTTTTATCGAGAGGCGCAGTCCGCCGGAACACTCCAGCATCCCAATATCGTGACGGTTTTCGATCTCGGGGAATTTGAGGGTCAACCTTACATCGCCATGGAGTTCGTGGAAGGCGAAAGCCTGCAAAGCATTATTGCGCGG
>JBEKNU010000311.1:0-8854 GCA_049522495.1 Terriglobia bacterium | reverse complement strand
CGCAACGAGAAGCATCGTAACGCTACTCGAAAAAGTCGTTGTTTCAGGAATGAGCGGAGCGACGGTTGGGGGAATGGCTGGCAATCCTATGGCGGGAGCAGCGGGTGCTGTATTCAATCAGGCTGGCTGGCGCAGAGCGAGCGCAGCTCTGCGATTCACGACTCCGACCATACTCGCCGATATTCCCGATCTAAGGATGTCAGTTCGAGCCCGGCCCATTGCAGATCATTGCAAAAACGCCGAGCTGCGGTCTGCACCAGCCGGCCGGTTGCGGCGCCCCTCCGATTGCGGCGGCAATGCGCTTCGCAACAAATGGGTATATACTCTCGCCCGCCCGGAGTTCGAAAGACATTGAACTCATGCCGTCTAAAGCGCCGGTGTGAAAACCAGGAAAATCGCCATTCCCCCAACCATCACTAGAAAAGGCTGGGAAAACCAGTTTTCACACCGACTCCAAAGCCCGCTGCGAGGCCGCAGAAGCACCATTCCTGAAGGTGGTGTAACGTGAACGAGCACCCAGTGCGACCAGTCCTTCGCACGTTCGCCTTTTGGTTGGCCGTCCTTATTCCCTTTATCCCTTGCGCCCAGGCCGCTCCGAAGGTCCTTTGGCAGATTGGCACCTTCGACAATTCTTCCATGGAATTTAACTATGGCAAACCCGGGCCGCCATTTTTTGGCGAAAAGTATCCCAAGGAATTGCTGTATATCGTCGGCAAGAGCAATCCTCATATCGATTGGCCCGCCCGCCAGTTGGGATCCGCCATTTTTCAGCCCGGAAGCCATCCCCGTCCTTATACCATTCAGTTTGATTTGGAGGAGATTCCCCAAGGCGTTTACACCTTCAAGGTGGGGCTTCTCTCGGAGAATGCCTGCGTGGGTCAGTTGCAAGTTGAAATCAACGGCCACGTGGGCTTCTACTACCAACACCCGAAGCTCACTTACGACGGGGGCGATCGGGAATTGATCGTAAGCCCCATCGCCGGCACGGACACCATTCTGGTGGACATTCCCGTAAACTTTCTTCAGAAGGGAACCAACAAATTCGTTCTGACGGCCGTGGATGAGGCCTCCGAGGCAGTGGGAGACGTTCACTCCGCTCTGGTCTTCGATGCGTTGGAGTTGGACCACGATTCCACGCGGAAATTCGCGGCGGACGAGATGAGCACGGAGGTGGTGCCCACAGTTTTCTACGTGCGCCAGGGGAGCGGCCTCGCCGAGATCCTTGACGTCTTTGTGCGCCACAACGCCCCGGTGCAGCATGGCCAAATCAGCCTGACCGTGGCGGGCCAGACCTACAGCGAGGAGATGCCGGCGCGGGGATTCGGCGAGCACCGGTCGGAATTCACCGTTCCCGAATTCGCCGCTGGAACGAAAGCCCTGGTAACGGTGAAAGTGGATGGCCACTCGCGCCGCTTTCCCGTCGAGCTCAACCCAGCGAAGAAGTGGAACCTCCTGGTGGTCCCGCATGTGCACGTTGACGTGGGTTATTCGGACTATCAGGAAAAGGTGGCGGAGATTCAATCACGGGAGTTGGATGAAGCCATCGATTTCATCCGCCAGTACCCGGCGTTTCGCTTCAGCCCGGACGGCTACTGGAGCGTGCGGCAATACCTGGCCGGCCGCGGCGCCGCCCGGCAACAGCAGCTTTTCCAGATGGTGCGCGACAAAAAGATTTTCATTCCCACGGTGGAAGCGAGCCTGCTTACCGGTTTTCCCAGCCTCGAGACGCTGATCCGCTCGCTCTACCCGGCATTTGAATTCCATCAGAAGTACGGTGGAGACGCGGATTACGCCAACATCACCGATGTGCCGTCTTACTCCTGGTCGTACGCGTCGGTGATGGCCGCGGCGGGATTGAAATACTTTGCCTCCGGTTGTGACAATGATAATGGGCCCATCATTCTTTACAGCCGCCTGAATGAGCAATCTCCCTTCTGGTGGGAGGGGCCGGATGGCGGCAGGATTCTGATGTGGTACTCGTGGGTCTATTCGCAGTTGAGCTTTTTGTTTGGGGGATATCAAGGCCGGGTGGCCAGCGGGCGAGAATCCATGCCGGTGTTTTTTCAGGCTTATTCGCGCCCGGAATATAAATCCGACTCGGTTTTGGTGTACGGGTCACAGTCAGAGAATACCGACCTGTTCCCCCGGCAAGCGGCGGTGGCTGATGATTGGAACCATCTCTACGCCTACCCTCACCTCCAATACTCGGGCTTTGCCGATGCCATCCGTACCATCGCCCGGCAATTCGGCGATTCCATTCCCGTGGTGAAAGGCGATGGCGGGCCGTATTGGGAATACGGCATCGAATCCACCGCGCGTTCCGCCGCCATTGATCGCGAGTCGGAACAGCGCGCCCTCGCCGCGGAGATATTTTCCACGGTTGGTGGCATCGTGAATCCTGGCCTTCGTACTGAATCTGATACCCTGAAACGCCTTTGGAACAATATGGTTCTCTACGCCGAACATACCTGGGGCTCGGACCGCAGCGTTTCCGACCCGCAAAGCCAGGAAACGCGGGATCAGTTGGCCGTTAAGGAAGCGTTTGCCACCGACGCGCAGCGTGACGTCAACTACGTCCTGCGGCGCAGCCTCGCCGGGCTGGGCGACTCAATCTATGAGCCCAAGGGTACGCTTCTGGTCTTCAATCCCCTGAGCTGGCAGCGCTCCAGCTTGGTGGAAATGGACCTGGACAAAGGGCGGGAGATCGTGGACCTGGTCACGCATCGGACGGCGAACTACGAAGTTCTCTACACCGGCGAAGCTTTCCGCCGCGTGCGCTTTCTGTCGCAAGACGTGCCCGCGGTGGGTTACAAAGCGTACGAGCTGAAGCCAACCAAGGAGGAGCAGCCCGCTCCCCCTCCGGTCACAGGGGACACCATCGAGAATCCGTACTACCGGGTGGCGCTGGATGCCGCCAGCGGTTCAGTGCGAAGCATTTTCGACAAAGAACTGAACAAAGAGTTGGTGAATGCCTCCAGCCCCTACCGGTTCGATCAGTACCTCTACGTTACGGGTGGCGACGAGAGTCCCAATCGAATATTGGAATTCAGTCCCACCTCGCCGATTCCTGAACTGACTCCCCACGGCGCCAGTGGTGGAAAAATCGTTTCCATAACCCATGAGCCTTTTGGATGGGTGGCGCGCCTCGAAAGCTCGGGTGTGAATACCCCCGCGATTCGGACGGATGTGATTCTCTTCGATGGCCAGAAGAAGATCGGCTTTATCAATCACGTGCACAAGAAAGAGGTTTATACCAAGGAAGGCATCTACTTCGCATTTTCCCTGGCCATGGAGCAGCCGCAGTTCCGGTATGAAATCCAGAATGGGGTGGTGAATCCGGCGCGCGATCAAATGCCCGGCGCGGGGAAGGAATGGTTTTCCGTGCAACATTGGGTGGCGGCGGATCAAGACGGTGTCGCGGCAGCGCTGGTGCCCGTGGATGCGCCCTTGATGACTTTGGGCGATATCATCCGGGGCACATGGCCGAAGGAATTTGGCCGGCGCGCCGGGACGATCTTCTCAGCGGTTATGAACAATTACTATTTCACCAACTACGCCGCGGGGCAAGGAGGCGACTTCACGTTTCGTTACGCCTTCACAAGCGGCGGCAGCCTGGAGCCGGGTTACCTAAGCCGCATGGGCCGGGAGGAAATGTCGCCGCTGGAAATCGACCAAATCACGCCACAGGATAAGGCCATTAATTCCCCTCGCCCCTTGCCCGCCGGACAGGAAAGCTTCCTGAACATCGACCAGCCGGGTGTGGTGCTGGTGACCTGGAAGAATGCCGAGGACGGCGACGGGACGGTCCTGCGATTTCTGGAGGTCGCCGGGAAACCCGCTCAGGTCGATGCGGAAGCGCCGCTGCTGGATGTGAAAGGGGCGTGGATGGCGGACGCGTTGGAGAGGAAGCAGGAGCCGCTCGCCATCTCCCCGCACGGCTTCCGATTCTCCGTCAAACCATTTCAGATTGTCACAGTGCGCCTGGAGGGCGCGGCGAGATAGCAAAGACAAGATAGGAGTTAGGGATTAGGGAAACGCCACGGGGCCAAAACGATGCCGTGGATAACCGCGCCTTGCTATGCGCTCACCTGAGTCCAAGCTCTCGCTTGACTTCACTCCATGGGATGCCAGGTTTGCCTGCGTTATGTTCGATCGCGGTATTCAGGTCGCGCAGATCCTCCAAGTCTTCGACCCTCCGGCGGAGGCGCTGGAGCTCGGAGTGAAGCTGGCGGACGGTGGGACGGTTCGGCTTGCCTTGTTTGGCGGTTCTATTCATATGCTTCTCTTCGATGCTTTACAGCATACACGAAGATGACCGGACCCTCCAGCCGGAACAGGATCCGATAGCTCCCAACTCGCAGGCGATACTTGTGTTCGCGCGCCGTGAGTTTCTTGACGTCCCCGGCGAGGCCGCCTTGCAAGGCATCAAGTCGTTGGCCGATATTCCGCCGCAGAGGTTTGGGCAAGGCGCGGAGTTGCTCGCGGGCTTCCTCGCTGATAAGAAGGCCGTAGAGCGCGCTTGATTCGGTTCTGCGTCCGCTGTCGGGTTGACTCGGTTGGTCTGCCATCCCTCACGGGCCTTCTGACCGCGGTGGCATTGTATCCGATTCCAGGCTGCCCGTGTGCATTCCTCCTCCACGGCTCTTACGCCTGTCTCCTCACTAGTCACAGCCCTTGTTCAATTCCCCGTCAACTCATCCGCCAGCGCGCCGGCGTCATAGAGCTTGCGCAGCACCTCGATGATCGCACCGCTGTGGACAGCCACGGCCCGGTTATTCTCCTCGTTGTAAACGTAGTCCCCCACCAGGCTTTCGATGTTGCCGTCAAAGATCAGCCCCACCAACTCGCCTTCCTTATTAATGACCGGGGAGCCGGAATTGCCGCCAATGATGTCGCACGTGCTCACGAAGTCTACGGGAACGGTGAGATCGACTTTCGTTTTGCCCTCCAGGTAGCGTTGCGGAAGATTGTAGGGAGGCTTGAGGCCGAAGCTGTATGCCCGATCGTAGAGGCCGTAGAACGTCGTCTGGGGTGGCGCCTGAGTCCCATTCATGGGATAGCTTTTTACGGCGCCAAAAGTCAGCCGGAGAGTAAAGGTGGCATCAGGATAAAGCGACTTGCCGTAGGCCGCGAAGCGCGCCTCGCCAATCTTTTCGCCGGCGGGCGTTTCCACGCTCTCAACTTGATCCTCGTAAGTCTTGGTCATTTGCCGGTCCCAGGGATCGACCTTGCGGGCGAGAACGATCAAGGGGTCAGCCGAAGCCTGCACGGCCGCTGCCCCGCCTTCCACCAGCGCCTTGCGAACGTCAGCGTCCCCCAACTGGGTTTCGCTCAGGGCTTCGTTCGCCACGGCGTCCGGGGAACGCCCGGCCAGGACTGCTTTAATAAACGGATCGTTCGGCCCCAGTTTGTCCAACGAAAAGCGCAAATACCCCGCCAACATGGCCTGCTCGAACTCCCGATAGACCGGGGCCTTTGAAAGGAGGCGGAAGCGCAGCGACTCGAGTTGAGAATCATGAAAACCCTCCAAGCGCGCTCCGTCCGGCTTCTTGATTTCGGCAACGTATTGCACAATCTGCAAGGCGGTCATGCTCAACTGCGACCAGCCCAATGCGCGGAGTCCCACGGGCTTTAGAATTTTCCGGTTCTGGATTTCGGCGTTGGCAATCACCTGCCAGGCATCGCCGTAGGCTTTCTGCCACTCCGGCTTGCTCGCGACGAGGGCGCGAAAGTCCGCTTCATCCTTCTGCTTCTTGGCGATCAAACTCGGATCGTGCAATCCCTGGGACATGCCTTTGAACGCCTTGAGCGAGTTTTCAACCAGGAAAATCAGCCGGGTGGCTTGGCGCGCCTGTTCCGGGCCCTGGGCAGCGTAGTCCCTGGCAGCTTTCAAGCGTCGCTCATAAGACTCCAAGCGCAGCGGGATCGAGTAATCGCGCTGGGTCACGATTTGCGCCATGGTTTCGAGGCGGCTGGTCGATCCAGGATTGCCGGAAACAAACACCAGTTGGCCGTCTGCGGCCCCCTGCGGATTCCACTTCAGGTAATCCCGGCTGTCCACCGGGCTCCCGTTCTCATAGACGCGGAACAGGGCAAAGTCGATGTCGTAGCGGGGGTAAGTGAAGTTGTCCGGATCCCCACCAAAGAAAGCGATTTGCTGTTCGGGCGCAAACACCAGCCTGACGTCCGTGTACTTCTTGTAGCGGTAGAGCCAGTATTCCCCGCCTTGGTAGAGAGTGATGACATCCGAGCGCAGGCCGGTTTTGTCGGTGCTCTCCTTCTCGATTTTGGCGATTTCAGCTTTGCGGGCCTTTAAGGCGGCCTCCCCGCTCATCCCTGATTTCACTGCGCTCTGTACCCGCTTGGTCACATCCTCGGTGTACACCAAAACGTTCAGTTCCAGGTCCGGGGATTTCAGTTCCTCGGATGGCGTGCGCGCATAGAATCCACCCTTCACGTAGTCGTGTTCCGCCGATGAGACCTTTTGCAACTGGGTCAGCGCCACGTGGTGGTTGGTCAGCACCAAGCCATGGGGGCTCACGAAGGAGCCGGAACCGCCGTCGTTAAAGCGCACACTTGCCAGGCGGACGTGATCGAGCCACGCCGGAGTCGGCGCAAACCCGTACCGCTGCTGGAGTTTCTGGAGGGGAAGGTTGTCAAAAGTCCACATTCCCTCATCAGCACGAAATTGTTCTACGCCGGGAAACGCCAGGCCGGCAACGATAAGAAAGAAGTAAGTGAGGAATCGTCCGAAAACGCGACGAGAATTCATATCATACCCCCTCTAAGCGTTCTTCACCTATCCGAAACTCTGCATGTTGCGCCGGAAGGGGCGTTAAGTCAATCGGCATTAGCAATAATCTCCATTCGCCGTTATCGCCGGATTGGAGGCTGACCTTTCCTCGGTCGCCGGGGTGCGCGACATTGAAGTTATCGTCGTGGAAAGTCAAGTGAAGATGGCCCCGCGAGGGGCCGTTCCGTGAATAGCCGTAGGTACAACCTACGGACACGACGGGGTAGCGATCCACCTCAACCCTGGAAGGGTTGACTTTAGGAGTTGTCCGGCCCCTCCAGGGCCGGGGGACTTTTTCGGCGCTTGTTTCCGTAGGTAGCACCTACGGCTACTCACAGTGTTGCCCTCCAGGCAACCCGGTCCTATCCGGCCGAGATCCCCGCCCAAGCTCTGCCAGGGGCGAAAGAAATCACGCCCAAAGGGAACACAATGACATTTTTCTAGAAGAATTGTAGCGCAAGGCCGGCTCTCCAGCCTTGCGGCTTTTCCACTGCGCTTCGGCCCTGTCGCCGCCGCCCCCGGGAATACGACTCAACCAACCAAGCGGGTGCGCCCGACGTCTTAGTGTTGCGTTCGGCAAATTAGTTCGGGGTCAGGGCGACATGAATTGTAGCGGCGCTCTCTGAGCGCCGGCCAGCGGTCGGAGACTGCCGCTACAGCCGAGTGTGGGGCGGAAATTTCACTTCACCAGCACGGGGTTATTCACAGCCTCCTCGCGCACCTGCATCAACGTGGCCGGGGGAATCTTGAGGAACAGCTCCGCGATATGCGGGTCAAACTGCTTGCCGGTTTGCCGTTCGATTTCCGTCCTGGCAGCATCCAATCCCGGGCCTTTGCGATAGGAGCGGTCGCTGGTCATGGCATCCAATGTGTCGGCCACGGTAAATAGCCGCGCCCCCAAGGGTATTTCGGCGCCCTTCAGGCCGTCGGGGTAACCCGTGCCGTCAAAGCGTTCGTGGTGATGACGCACAATGGCGCTGGCCGGTCGCAAAAAAGGCACCCGCTTGAGAATTTCATCACCCTCGGTGGGGTGCTTGCGCATTTCCACCCATTCTTCCGTGGTGAGCTTGGCGGGCTTCAGGAGAATCGCGTCGGCGACGGCGATCTTGCCGATATCGTGCAGCAAAGCGCCTTGTTCGAGTGCAGGCAAAAGCGCGGGTGGGAAGCCTGCCCGCCGCGCCAGGTAGCGCGTGTAGGCGCGCACCCGAAGGGAATGTGAGAACGTCTCGTGCTCGCGCGCATCGAGCGCCGCCACCAGCGCTTCCAAGGTCATCTGGTAGTTGGATTCGAGCTCGGTCAGGGCTTCCTTAAGCTCCCCCGTCCGGCGCCGGATGCTGGTTTCCAGTGAACCCCGATATGCCCGCGCCTGCCGCGTCGAGACCAAGCGCTCAAAGGCGCGCGTCACAGACCGGGTTACTTCCTCCGGCGTCAGGGGCTTTAACAGGAAGTCAGACGCTTGCATACGCAACGCCGCAATGACCGTCTCCACCTGAATCTCTCCCGTCACCAGTATAAACCCCACGTCCCAGCGGGTTTGTTGCGCCATGGACAGAAGGTCCACCCCGGAGGCGCCGGGCATCCACACGTCGCACACGATGATGTCGAAATCACCGCTCTCGATTGATTCGAGAGCGCACGCGGCATCAGCCGCCTCGGCCACATGGGCGGTGACGGGTCCCAGGGCCTCGCGGAAAAACCTGCGCACGGCAGGATCGTCGTCGACTACCAGGACTTTCGGAAGCAATCGGGTGATCATAAATTTTCCAGGCGCACAACTCCCCCCGGCTCTGGTCAGCATGGTGTCTCTGGCCCCAGCGGGGGTTTCCCCACAGGGTTGAATCGGCCTGGTTCCCAAATCCCTTTAGCCGCGAGGCGGGCCAGTTAAGCTCTGTCAGGGAGACTCATACCTTGGTTCCCCAAAAGGGAACAACCCCAAACAAAACACACGGGAAACCACCCCCCCCCCCACACCCACCAAACAAAAAAAAACCCCGCGGACATGTTGGGCGGGCAAATAAAATAAAAACACAAAAAAAAAAAAAAAAAACGAATAATAAAAAA
>JBEKNU010000310.1:0-8855 GCA_049522495.1 Terriglobia bacterium | reverse complement strand
CGCAGATGCATATCTCCGGCATCGAGTCCGGCAAAATCGTGCCACGCTTCGACACTCTCCTGGATCTGGTGCGTGTGCTCGACTATGACCTCCTGATGGTCCCGCGCTCGCTCGTACCTGCCCTGCAGGCTCTCATCCGCGATCATCGAAATCAGGACCAACATCGTAATGAGGGAGAACAATCCCTCTACGCGACTGAAGACGACGAGACAAAGAGGCCGTCCCAAGATGAACTTTGATCCGAAAAAACAGAACACGCTCGCCGTGCAGATGCATGGCCGCCAGATCGGCGTCATCAACCGCCTGGCCGGTGACCGCCACCTCTTTGCCTTCGAGCAGGATTATATCGATGATCCCGACCGTCCGACGCTCAGCCTGTCTTTCAAGGGCGAGACTGGCGGGCTGGTCACTGCCACGCGCCCGACCGGCCTCCGCCTTCCGCCCTTTTTCTCGAACCTACTGCCCGAAGGCCATCTGCGGGACTATCTGGCAAAGCGCGCGGGTGTCAAATCCCAACGCGAGTTCTTTCTCCTCGCGGTCCTTGGTGCTGATCTTCCGGGTGCCCTTGTCGTGACGTCTCGTGACGACCACGGTGATGCTCATCATGATGTCGATCGCCATCATGATGACCAGAGTCATGCTGCCCCGCTGCGCTTTTCACTGGCCGGTGTGCAACTGAAGTTTTCCGCCGTCATGGAGGCCTCCGGCGGACTGACCATCCCCGCCGACGGCATGGGCGGGTCCTGGATCGTCAAGCTCCCCTCGGCCCGCTTTCCCGCCGTCCCTGAGAACGAACACGTGATGCTGGAGCTGGCGCACGCCGTCGGCATCGCCGTCCCGCACCACCGGCTGGTTGAAACCAAAGCCATTCAGGGACTGCCTGAGGACGCTGGGCGCATCGAAGGCAAAGTGCTCGCCGTGCAACGGTTCGACCGCGGTCCCGGCGGGGAGCGCATTCACATGGAGGATTTTGCGCAGGTGTTCGGGCTGTTTCCCAGCGACAAGTATGACCGCCGTAGCTATGCCAATATCGCTTCCGTGCTGTGGGCGGAAGCCGGACAAGAAACAACCTACGACTTTGTCCGGCGGCTGGTCTTTTCCGTGCTCATCGGCAATGGCGACATGCACCTCAAGAACTGGTCGCTGATTTACCCTGATCGCCGAACGCCGGTATTGTCGCCGGTCTATGATTTCCTGGCCACGCTGCCCTACCTTCCCCATGACCGGCTCGCCTTGAGTTTCGGTGGCAGCCGCAGTCTCAACGAGATCACGGTCGATCAGGTGCGGCGTTTCGCCGATACTGCACGCCTCCCAGTGAGCCCTCTCTGGCAGATTGTTACCGAAACGGCAGATCGAACCGTCGCGGCATGGCAAACACTCGAACTCACGCCTTTGTTGCCGGATCATATGCGGACCGCCATCGGCAACCAGATTCTTGCGGTAGCCACAAATATCCGCCGGAACCGGACGTCCGCGCCGGCCTGACCATTTTTGCCCCCCGGCGGACAACGGCTTGGCCTCTCGATTCAAACTTACCCACTACCGAGTTGCCGTCGCATTCGATCACCCAAGGCGAGAGCGATGGGCCGTCCCGCGTTATAATGGCCTGTTGCCTCTCAACCTCTGGAGTGAGTGTGGGTGATGGACTTTAAACTTGTTTCCGCCTATGAGGCGCGGGGTGATCAGGTCACGGCCATTCGCGACCTGATCCATGGCGCCGAGGACGGCAAGCAGCACCAGGTGCTGCTGGGCGTGACGGGTTCGGGCAAGACCTTTACCGTGGCCAAGGTGCTGGAATCCCTCAACCGTCCCGTCCTGGTGCTGGCTCACAACAAGACCCTGGCCGCTCAGCTTTACCACGAGTTTCGCCACTTCTTTCCCCAGAACGCCGTGGAATACTTCGTCAGCTATTACGACTATTACCAGCCGGAAGCCTACATTCCCGCCGCCGACGTTTACATCGAGAAGGAAGCGACGATCAACGACGAGCTGGACAAGCTGCGCATGTCGGCGACGCGCTCACTTTTCGAGCGGCGCGACGTCCTGATTGTGGCCAGCGTCTCCTGCATTTACGGCATTGGCTCCCCGGAAGCCTATTACGGCATGTTGGTCTTGTTGGAAAAAGGCCAGAAGATTGCGCGGCAGGACATCCTCCGGCGGCTGGTGGAGATCCAGTACGAGCGCAACGATGTGGACTTCCGGCGCGGGACCTTCCGCGTGCGTGGCGACGTGATTGAGGTTTATCCCACCTACGAAGACAATGCCTATCGAATCGAGATGTGGGGCGAGCAGGTGGAATCCCTGGCGCAAATCGACCCGCTCTTCGGGCAAGTCAAACAGTCGCTCGAGCGCCTGCCGATTTATCCCCGCACCCATTATGTCTTGCCGGCCGACCGCAAAGACCTGGCCATCGAGCGCATCAAGAGCGAACTCGAATGGTGGCGGGGCGAATTGGAAAAGCAGGGCAAACTTGTGGAAGCTCAGCGCGTCCACCAGCGCACCATGTTCGACCTGGAAATGATGAAAGAAATGGGCTACTGCCACGGCATCGAGAATTATTCGCGGCACCTCTCCGGGCGGCTGCCGGGAGAGCCTCCGCCGACGCTCCTGGATTACCTTCCCCAGGACGCGGTGATGTTCATCGATGAGAGCCACCAGACGGTCCCGCAGCTTCGCGGCATGTACCATGGCGACCGCTCGCGCAAGCAGACGCTGGTGGATTACGGTTTCCGCTTGCCCTCGGCGCTCGACAATCGCCCGCTTTCCTTCGAGGAGTTTGAGCACCGCGTCGGCCAGTTGATTTACGTCTCGGCGACACCGGGGCCCTATGAGTTGACCAAGACGGGCGGGGAAGTGGTGGAGCAGGTTATTCGCCCCACGGGGTTGATTGACCCGGAAGTGGAGGTCCGGCCCACGCGCCACCAGATTGACGACTTGCTCGGTGAGATTCGCCAGCGAGCCGCGGCAAGCGAGCGCGTCCTGGTGACCACTCTCACCAAGCGGATGGCCGAAGACCTGGCAGAGTATTACGCGGAAGTGGGCGTGCGCTGCCGCTATCTCCATTCCGAGATTGAAACCCTGGAACGCGTCAAGATCCTTCGCGATTTGCGGCGTGGCGAGTTTGACGTGCTGATTGGCATCAACCTGCTGCGCGAAGGGTTGGACCTGCCGGAAGTTTCCCTGGTGGCCATTCTGGACGCAGACAAGGAAGGCTATTTGCGTTCCGCCGGGGCGCTGATTCAAACCATGGGCCGCGCGGCGCGCCACTTGCGCGGCAAAGCTATTCTTTACGCTGACCGCCACACGGATTCCATGCTACAGGCCATTGCGGAGACCAATCGCCGCCGCTCGAAGCAAGTTCAGTACAACCAGGAAAATGGCATCACCCCGCAGAGCATCATCAAGCCTGTGGATATGGCCCTGGCGTCCATCGTCGAGGCCGATTATGTGACCGTGCCCATCGAAAGCGAGGACGATGATGCGGCGACGGGGGATCAGCTCGAGGAGTTGATTCGCACTCTTGAAACCCGCATGCGCGAGGCGGCAAAGCAATTCGAGTTCGAAAAGGCCGCCCAGTTGCGGGACCGGATCAAGGGGCTGCGGGAGAAGGGAATACGGACGTAGGATTCAGGCGGTAATCAGAGGTTCGGGAACCTCGGCCTCGGGTGGCAAAAGGCAGGGGCGGGTGGGATAAGTCCAAGTCGCGAAGTGTGTCCTCTCAGTATCGTTGCGTTTTGGGGAACAACGCGAACTCCCGAATGCGGTCGGGCGCCCTTACCCGGCGATTTCCCTTGAGCTGGCCTCGAAGCATCCTGCGAATGATCCCAGCTAGCAGCACAAGGACCATCGTCGAGTAAAAGAAAAGGAAAGCGAAGAGGAATGTCCTGCAAAAGAGGTCGGTCACAGATGCAAAGCTCCTTGCGGTTGCGCGAGCAATCGGAGTTCCAAATGGTTTTGGAGACACCGCCTTATTCTTTCTCCTGCATTCACTTACGGTTGCGCGTTGAGCTTGAGCGGAATTTGGGGCTCTAAGCCTTGAGCCGCGTGTAAGAATGACAGGGGCTTGGCAAAAAAGACATTCGCGGGGAAGGTGCTCTTCGCTGAAGAGGCGCGGAGGCGCGGAAAAGGTGTCAGGTATCAGGCGTTAGGGTTTTACTGGCACCTGACACCTGATACCTGACACCTATTCTGCGCCTCTGCCGCAAATTGGGTCTGAATCCTAAGATGCCGAAACACAAATCAATTCGCAGTGTCGCCATCATCGGCCCGGGGTGCATTGGGCAGGCGATGGGCCGTCTCCTGGCGCGATCGCGGGTACCCATGGCGTTTATCGCCGGGCGCAACGCCGCAGCAGCGCGCCGGGCTGCGCGGTTTATCGGCAAGGGAAAACCCACGGGGTTGGCAGATCCGCGGTTGTTGCGCGCATCGGTTTTATTGATCGCTACCTCCGATTCGGCCGTCGCCGAGGTGGCGCACCAACTCGCCATACTAGGGAAGGGCAGAGAAGCCTGGCACGGGAAAGTAGTGCTCCACACCTGCGGCTCGCTGCCCAGCTCGGTACTTCTTCCCCTCAAATTGCGTGGCGCGGCCATCGGCTCGCTTCATCCCTATCAGACGGTGCCGAGTCCACAAGCCGGGGTGCGAAACCTGCGTGGCTGCTTTTGGGCGATCGAGGGCGACCGTACGGCATTGCGCGTGGCGCGAGATTGGGTCAGGCGGTTGGGAGGGGTCACATTCCCGGTCCGGCCCGGGGAGAAAACCCTCTACCACCTTTCCGCGTTTATCACGTGCCCCACCGTGGTCACGCTGATGGCGCAAGCAACGAGCTTCCTCAAGCAGGCAGGAGTACCGATGAGGATTTCCCGCCCCATGCTCGGGCAGTTTGTGGCCGAAACCGCCAAGAACTTCGCGGATTTGGGGGGGCGCAGGGCGCTGACGGGCCCCGCCGTCCGGGGTGACTGGGCGACCATCCGCCGGCACCTCGCTGCTCTGAACCGTTCAGCCCCGGACTTTGTGCCGATTTACCAGTCGCTGCTCAAGGCGATGCTGCGACTCGCGGGAGCAAAGGCTTACAACCCGTCCGCCAGTTGGTAGAACAGGCGCGCCCATCGTGACGAGGGGATTCCAAAATCGAAGCCGTTGCGGACGATGATCACCCGCTTTTGGGGCGAGATGTAAATGTATTGTCCCTTGTTACCCACGGCGTGGAAGTCGCTCTTGCCTCCGGGGCGTTTGTCTCCCCACCAGAAGTACTTGTAGTAATGCCCTAGGGACACGAAGAAAGGATCGTCTTCATAGTAGCTGGAAGGCTTCTCTTCAGGTTGAGTGGCTTGCTCCACCCAGGCCTGCGACACGATTTGCTTCCCCTCCCACTTTCCCTGGTTCAGCATCAGGCGCCCCAATTTGGCGAAATCGATGGACCGGGCGTTGATGCCGCTCTCCATTTTCTCGAGACCCTTTTGGTCCCCGTTAATGCTCCACGAGCCGGGATATTCCATTCCCAGGGGGTCCCACAGCTTTTCCTGCAAGTAAGCGGTTACCGACATGCCGGTCACCCGTTCCAGGACCATCCCCAGCAGAAGCGGATGGTAGTTGTTATAGAGCCAGAATTTCCCGGGAGCATCCACGATGGCGGTCTTTTCCAAAGCCGCTTGGCGCAGGTCGGCCGCGTGGTAGGTCACGTCGTTGTCATGATACGGCGCGTCTTCGTTATAGCGGAGGCCGGCCGACATCATCATCAAGTCGCGGAGGGTGATTTGGGAAAACCTCGGATCGCGTTTTTCCAGCTCGGGCAGATACTTGGTGATGGGGTCGTGGACGCCGCCGATCTTCCCTTCGCCAATGGCCATGCCTACCAGGGTTGAATCGAACGACTTGGCCATAGAGAACGAGGTCACCACCGAGTCCTTCAGGTAACCGTTGAAATAGTGCTCATAAATCAAGGCGTCGTCCTTGATCACCAGGAACGAAGTGGTGGCGCTGCGGGTGAAGAATCTCTCCAAATTGCCGACGCGCTTTCCGGGGGCATACTCCATGGCCTCAAGCAATGCCGCGACCTTCTCGTCCTCGGGAGTTCGCTGGAAGTGGAACGGATGCGGGCTGGCCTTGAGTTCCCGCGAGCGGAAGACCAGGTAGTCAAGCACCGACGCGTCGCCCCAATGGTGGAGTTGTTCCTCGTACCCCAAATCGTGGAGTTGCAGCCGGTTGCGCCTTAAATTCTCCAGCCCCTGCCGGTAAACTTCCGAGGGCGACGCCGATGAGGAGACGACGTCGCGGAGGACGATCTCGCGATAGTGCTCATACTCGCGCCAATCCGGGTTCATCTCCGGGAGGTTCTCTTCCTCTTCCTTCCTGCTGATAAAGCGGGCGACCTTAAAGCTCATGGTGACGTGCTCTCTACCCTGAAAGGCCAGGTTTCGCAGAGGAATCGCCATCTCCGCAATCCAACCGTCAGCGACGATGCTGGCCCGGCTTTCCCATTTCATATCCACCGTGAGCTGCGGCTTGTTGTCGTTGTCGAGGGAGCCACTCGACCGAATATTCCCGGGCGTCACCAGGAAGAACAAGCTGTTGAGGGCGTCGTCGTAGGTGTTGAGGCAGAGGACGGCCCAATCATCTTTCCAGGCATCGTCGCCGGTGGTCGCTACCGCCCGTATTTTCTTGGGCTCATCGTCAAAGCTTCGAATGGCCACGTAAAGAGTTGCCTTGTCGTACGCCAAGTACACCTCGGTGCGTTCCGAGGGCGAATGGCTGGCCTCGGGGTGGCGCATCTTGAAATCAGCGTACCGGGTCGCCGACTTCCAACCCGGGTCCCCCATTTTGCCGTCCAGGACGAGCGGCCTAGTCAGTCTGCTGATCCCATCCGCACCCTCCGGCGCCGCTTGCGCAATCCCATGGCCCGCAGCCAGGAAGAGAAAACCTACCAGGGTCCAAATCCGTGCCCGGGGTGTGCGAAAGGGAAGCTCAGCAGCAGGGGTGGCGGCGACAACCATGGCATTCATGAGGACGGTGCTCCTTTCCAATCATCGCATACACGCGTCAGTTACGCGCTGATTTTCCCTGAAACTTGGCGTCCATCAAGCCGGTTTTTTCGCTCACCTCGATGCTGACGTCGTTGTTGACAAACGTGAGCCGATAGCGGTAGGCGTTAATGTTGGCCACTTCATCGTAGTCGAAAACAAACGTGCTGTTGTTCTCCCACCGGCCTTGCAATGCTACCGGCAGGCCAAATCGACCGCCGGGGGAGAGACGGGGGATCCCATCCAGACCGACTGGCCGCTCTTCCACCTGGCCGTTGGTTGATTCCAGTTGCACGACCGCTTCGCTCGGTCCTGAAAAGGTGAGCGAGAACGATTTCAGTCCCCGCGGATTGGCTTCAAGCACGTACTTCCGACCGGAGATAACCTTGAAAATGGGAGTTGTCGACGCTTGCGGGGGCCGAGTAGCGGCGCTGACCGCTGCCGCCAAACGAGCGAGGCCAGCAGGATTCTCCGGCAGAGGTTGGTTGGATTTGATCGACTCTCCGATGAACTTTCCGACGTCTCCCGGTTCGAATCCTCCGCCCGTGAACACCACAATGCGATTCTCAGCCGGCGTCACGGTGATACGCTGGCCTCCGCGCCCCAGAGCTTCGTATTCGAGAGGATTCCTTTGCTGGTAGACCCAGAAACCATACCCATATCCCACATTCTCGCGACCAGGGTGCGAGTGGACCCCCGTTGCCGCAGGCACCCATTCCGCCGGGAGGATTTGCCGGCCTTCCCAGCGCCCCTGGTGGAGCCACAGGTACCCAGTCTTGGCCATGTCGCGCGGCCGCAGGTGGAGATCGCCCCAGCCGGTGCTGACTCCCTGAGGATCGGACGGCCAGATGACGCCCTCGATGCCCAGAGGCTGAAACAGCTCGCGGCGCGCGAATTCCAGCGCACTGCTGCCCGTGGTCTGGGAAATGATCCCTGAAAGCAGGTGCATGCCCCCGCTGCAATATTCGAACTTGCTGCCCGGCTCGGCCAGCATGGGGCGGTCGAGCATGAACTGCACCCAGTCCTTGCTTTCCCTCATTTCCCGCAGGGTGATTTCGGCGTGATCAACATGGCAATCCAAGCCGGAAGTCATGGTCAGGAGGTCCTCGACGGTCATCCGGTCTTTGCGCTCGTCGCGGTTGCCGACGTTCCGTCCGGGAAAGAGTGAAAGCACCGGCTGGCGCACGCTGCGGAGCTTGTGCTCGCCAACGGCAATCCCGATGAGCGTGGACGTAATGCTCTTGGTCATCGACGCGCCGTCGTGTACTTGCCCTTCCTGAAAGGGATAGAAATATGCGTCCAGCACGACGTAACCGTTGCGCACGATCAGCCAACTATGGATGGGAATTTGATTTTGCCGAATGTAATCGAAGGCCCGGGCCAGGGCCTCGGAGTCCATGCCTTGGGCTTCCGGAGAGGAGGATCGCCATCCGTGGGTCGGCCAGTAGGTCTCCTGCGCAGCCGGTGAAGCCGTTGGTCCCTGCGCAAGGGTCGCAGCACTGAGGAAAGCTGCGAGCAGAATGAGGACCGAGGGGGTAGCGCGTTTCACATCCCGCTCCTATTGACCAAGCATATTATGAAAGGTTCTTTCCCCCAAGCCCCTGAACCGGAATCGCCACTTTTGGATTGCCGGGCCCTCTACAGGATACACCCACTACCCGTTTACCTTCAGGCCGCGGCGTAGCACGGGCATCTTGCCCGTGTCGATCACGGCCAGGAGAAGGTGTGAAAAAATTGCCTGAAGAACGAAACAACTCACGCAAAGGCGCAAAGAGTCGCCAAGCAAACAAAGGATTTCCCCTTTGCGGTTCTTTGCGCCTTTGCGTGAAATTGTTC
>JBEKNU010000309.1:0-8937 GCA_049522495.1 Terriglobia bacterium | reverse complement strand
CGTGCTGCCGCTTGTCCAGGTAGTTCCCGGGTTGGCGAAATGCGGTGTGTTCGTCAGGCTGAAGCACTCCGCCCGGATCTGTAACTTGAAGCGCTCGGTGAGCCGGAAGTCACGGAAGAGGCTGGCATCCAAGTTGAAGAAGCCCGGCCCGCGGATGATATCGCGGCCGGTGTTGCCGAAGGCCACCGTGCCCGTCGGAACCCCGGTGAACGCGGACGGGTCGAAGTAGTGACACGAAAGGGTCGTGGCCGCACACGCGGCCTGTCCGGTGGCGGGCCCGATGCCCTTCACGAGGGTTGACGGGCCAACTTGATTAACCGTTTCGGTGTTGCCCGGAGCGTTGAGCGAACTACCTCCACCCGTCAAGGTCATCGGCGTGCCACTTGCCCGAGTCAACACCCAGTTTGCTTGCCAGCCGCCCGCCAGCTTGTTGGCGATGCCGGATGTTGCCCAGCGCTTGGTTTTGCCGAAGGGCAGCGCATACACCCCATAGAGGTCGGCATTGGAGGGGCGGTCATAACTGGCGAGCGCTTTGTTCCGATTATAATAGGCGGGGTACGGCCATGTCAGGGAACTCAACTCCTCGTTATCATCGCTGTCTATGGACTTGGACCACGTGTAAACGAAGCCGACGGTGTTGCCGCTGCCCATGCGACGTGTAATCCGGGTTTGCAGCGCGTCATAGTAGATGTTCTGATGAGGCGATGCGCTGTTGATGTCGGACCAGCAATCCACGGTCGGGGAAGAGCTGCAGTTGGTGTTGAACAGGGCATTCAAGTAGCGGCCGGCGCTACCCCCACCCGCCGGCGCCGCATTGATGTTCTGGTTCGTGAGGGCGCGGATGCCGCGCGTGCCGACATAGGCTGCCTCAGCCACAAAACCTCCGAACTCCCGTTGCACGGTAAGGTTATAAGAGTGGTAATAGCCGCGCCGGAAGTTCTTCGGTACCGTATCAGCACCCAGGCCCACGCCGGTGGGTAGTGGCACAACCCCGGAACTAAGGCTGGGCACATTAACGGCAGGTATTCCCGCCGTGAGGGTCGGATAGGGAGTAGGTGTCTCCCCTGTCAGGCTGGCCGCGGGGTAGTATAGCGAGGGGCCAAGCACATCGGAGTTGGTGGTGTTCGGATAATTGTTGCGGAAGAATCGCCAGTTATTGTTGTCCGCGCTCATCCCATACCCGGCGCGAAGTACCGTCTTCGAGGTCAGGCGGTAGGCAAGTCCCAGGCGAGGGAGAAACTGTCCGTGGCCCGTATTTACGCCGTCGTTCCTGGGCACAGTGCCGTTTCCGCCGATGTAGACGTTGCCGGTCGTGGGATCAAACCATTTTAGCCCTCCGTGGTCGGCGGTGCCAAACGGATAGAATTCCCACCGCAATCCGTAGTTGACCGTCAGCTTGGAGGTCGCCTGCCAGCGGTCACGCACATACAACCCAAACGTCCGCCAGCGAATGCCGATGGGATCAGTGACCTGGACGGCTTTGCCCACCTCATCGGGCAAGCCCAGCAGGAACTGAGCCAAGCTGTTTGCATAGTTCGCGGCGGGGGCGCCGGCGGCATTGAGAGCCGTCACTTGCCCTTGGAACCTGAAGGTGCCGCGTGCGGTCTGGAAAGCGCCGCCCTGCGGCTGGAAGTGGTTGATGTCGCCGCGCGTGTACTCGAACCCCGCCCGTATATCGTGCGACCCGTGCGTGTGGCTAAGGTTGGAGTTCGCCACATAACTATTGTCTCTGAATAGAAATGGGCTGCCGGTGTTGGCGTTTCCAAGATTGCCCCAGAAGCTACCGAACTGGAAGGCCGGGACGCCAGCCTGCTCCGGGTCAGACCCGTTCGTGCCGGGAATCTTCAGCGTGTTGAGCCCGAAATTACCCAGGGCAATATCCTGACCTTGCGCCCCGAGCCGCTGGCGGGTGTACCCGGCGTTCACGTCAACCAGGGTGTTGGGCGAAAAGGAATAGGTGCCCCCCGTCCCTACGGCCTGGATTCTCGAGGGGGCCTCGCCCGGCTGCCCTCCGCCGGTCGAGTCGCCAAACGCCCCGCCGAGCAACGGCGTATCCAGGATCGCGCCTTGCGAGATGCTGTACCTTGCGAAGAGCGTGGCCTTCTGGCTGGGGACGTAGTTGATCTTACTGTCGATGGTGTTCCGGTTAAAGGCGGCCGGGTGGCTGCCATAGTAATTGTTCTGAAGCTGGCCAAATCCCCCCGGCGTGGTGAGCCCGCTGGCGATAAAGCCCGACGTGTCGATCAGCGAAACCATTTCTTTGGCAGCGGGATCGATCCGGCTGGCGGGAATAATGTTGTTGGCGAAAGCTGTACGGCCCGTGCCGGTGGCGGTCCCAGTACTCGGGTCGTAAATGCACCCCGCGGTGGGAGTGGTGTTGCAATTCGTCCCTGCCGGAATCACCGCGGATAAGTTGGCGTTGCCGCTGGAATCAAAGATGGCGGCGGGATTCATAATCGTTTCAGCTTTAGCGGCGAACTGCCGCCGCGTCGTACGCTCAAAGTCTCCGAAGAAAAAGAGCTTGTTCTTCTTAATCGGTCCGCCGACATTCCCGCCGAATTGATTAATGATGTCCTTGGGCTTGTGGAAGCCTACGGGGTTGAAGATATTCCGCGCCCGGAGGGATTCGTCGTTGGTGAACTCATAACCTTCACCGTGAAACTGGTTGCCGCCCGACTTGGTCACCACATTGATGGCTGCCGAGCCGGCCGTCGCACCCTGCTCGGCGTCGTACGAATTGGTGGTAATATTCACCGTCTCGATGGAGTCCACCGGCGGCACGTAGGCCACGTTAGCCGGTAGCCAGATATAAGTGTCCAAAACTCCATCAATCCGCGTGGCGTTGTCCTGGGTCGATCCCCCATTAACGTTAGTGGTCGTGGAGCGCTGGGGGTTTCCGCCCGCCGAGTTGGCCTCCTGGGTGAGACCAAATCCCGGAATGATCCGGTAGATCGACTGGAAGCTGCGCCCGGCAGAAGAGGTTAGCGGAACGTCGGAAAGGGTTGAGGCTTGGACATCGGTGTGGAGGTCGGCCCGGTCGGTTTGGAGCGCCGGCGGGGCCCCGGTGACCTCGATCGCCTGGACTTGCTTCGCCACGGAGAGTTGCGTGTCCACGCGCCCCTCCGTGTTCGCATCGACACGTACATTGTCAGTTTCTACCGTGGTAAAGCCCGATGCCGAAACCGTAACCTTATAAGTGCCCGGCAACAGCTCGGGAAACAAATAAACACCCTTCGCGTCCGCCGTGACTTGGCGCGCCACACCGGTGTTGACGTTCAGGGCCTCGATATGCGCTCCGGGCAGGACGGCGTGCGAAGCGTCCGTGACGTTTCCGGTCAGCGACCCGTAGAGCACCTGAGCAGCTGCGGGCGGCGCGATGGAAAGCGCAAATAAAAGCGCAAAAATGCCGATTACCGTGACTAGGATCCTCTCCCTTGCTCTATTCTCTGGCATAGCATTCTCCTCTCTAAAGTTCCTTTATGGTTGGCCCAGTCTGCAGATGTCCTATCTGCGAGTTCTGGGGCTTGTCTGGCCACCGACTTCTTCCGCCCAATTCCTGGGGTCGGAAGCCGCCGAAATGCCCGCCCGACGCAATAGAAGCAAAGGGCGAAACTCTGACGTGCCCGCGGGGAAGGAACAACAACGCAGCCGGGGCGGGGGTTCGCTCCAGCTCAATATCTCATTCCGCCCCGCAGTATGTTTGAGTCTCGCACTAAATTCACACCTAAACCCCGACGCTTGAAAGGAACACAGACGTTACTGGGGCCGTCGCGTTTGCTGCCTCCGCCGTGGGGGTCGGCTGAATTCCGCCTCAGCCACCGGCCGCGGCTCTAAATGACATACCGACTGCGCCTCAATAAACGTGGCCAACCAGCTTTTCTGAGTGAAACCTCATTTTTGAAACTGCATTGCTCAGTTACTGACATACCTGGCACGTCAGCATCCTAGTTATGAGTTCGACACGCGTCAAGACCCAGTTTGCGGAAAGTTAGGGACACTTTGCGTCAAAATGCGGACAAACGAAATGCGCGGGTTACCGCTTCTAAATCGAAAAGCACTGGAGTATAGTTATGGCGCCATGCCCTGATTGCGTCAGGGCCAGCGACATGAATTCAAGGCCGGGAAGGCATGATGAAAAACCCCTCCGTCGCAGACGTGCCCCGGGTGGCCCTGTTGCTAGAAACCTCGACCGAGTATGGACGAGGACTGCTTCGTGGCATTTTGCGTTACTCCCGTTTGAACGGGCCGTGGTCGCTGTATGTGGCGCCTGGACATCTCGAACAGGCGTTGCCCAAGGCGAAATCCTGGAGCGGAACGGGCATCATCGCCCGCATACACTCCCTGGAGATGGCAAAACTCATCCGGGGCACGCGCCTGCCCTTTGTCGCCTCTTCCCTGGAGGAATCATGCTTGCCCGGACGCGGGCACAAGTTCGGAGAAATCCGCACCAACTCCCTGGCCATCGCGCAGATGGCAGCGGCACACTTGGTGGAGCGCAGCCTGCGTCATTTTGCCTTCTGCGGCTTTGTTGGGTCCGCGTGGTCCCTGTACCGGGAAGAAGCTTTCTCTCGATACTTGGCCGATCAAGGATTCTGCTGCCAGACGTACCGGATCAAGTTAGCGAATTGGATGCAGCAGCCGAATTGGATTGCGAATTGGGAGGATGAGCAGCCCATTCTCGTGGGCTGGCTCAAATCGCTCCCCAAACCCGTTGGCCTGATGGCCTGCAACGATAATTGTGGACGCGAGGTTCTCCAGGCTTGCGCGGCGGCCGGACTGCGCGTGCCCGATGACGTCGCGGTGGTGGGCGTGGATAATGACGAGTTGATGTGCGAGTTGTCCAGCCCTCCTCTCTCCAGCGTAGCCTTGGATCTGGAAAAGGCTGGATACGAAGCTGCCCGACTCCTCGACAGCCTGATGTCCAACCGCTTAAACGGGGAACACCTTGTGCAGGTTGAGCCCCTTTATATTGCCACCCGCCAATCCAGCGACGTGATTGCGCAAGATGACCCCTGCATTGCCACCGCATTGCGATTCATTAAGGATCACGCCGGACGGGCCATCGACGTGTCCAATGTGGTGGAAGAAGTCGGTGTGTCCAGGCGAACCCTCGAGAGGCGGTTCGTTCGAGCCGTTGGCCGGTCGGTGCTTGCGGAGCTCACGGGCTGCCGCTTGGAGCGCGCTAAGCGGCTCCTGCTCGAGACCGACTTGCCGTCCCATCGCGTGGCCGCCGCCGCCGGCTTTGGGTGCCTCAAGACTTTCAACCGCCTTTTCCGTAGTTCCCTCGGTGTTTCTCCCCGGCGCTTTCGGCAGAACGCGGATGCCTAACCCATGCTCAAATCCAAAACCGAGTTCATTTTAGTATGGCGTGCTGTTTCAGAGTGGGCTCCTCAGGGCTGTATTGTCCGCTTGCCAGGCATTGACACTCCCCCCGGCATATTTGTATGAGGTCAAAACTATATCCGCAATTTAGGTTTGCCAAGCCAGGCGGTTCATGCTCAAGACGGAGGAATCGTTCAGATAATCGAATCCCAAAGCCGATCAGGAGGAATCCCGTTCCCTGGCGGACTTGCCGCAGCGTCTCGACAAAAATCCAGCAGAAGCGCTGACACGTTATGGCCGTTCGTTTTGAGCAGATGGGTGAATACCCAACCTGATAGGGTCAGGCCAGGGCTAAGCTCACTTACGCAACTCTCTTAAAGTCAATATAGCCGCGCTCCACATTCGTGCGGACAAGTTGCACGCGGAGCTGGTGGCCGACGTCCATGCCGTCAAAACCGCTCACCAGTCTTCCTTCAACCGGCAGTGGGAGGAGGCGGACCCATGTGCCTTTGACCGATGCGCCGGTGACAATGGCATCGAACTGCTCTCCGATCTTTGATTCCAGCAAAATTGCTGCCGCGGATTTAGTGACCTGCCGTTCCACTTTTTTCGCGGCGTCTTCCTCCTGGGTGCAGTGCTGGGCGAGCGCTGCCAATTCGTCATTTTCGTAGGGCCGGGCACTTCCCGCCATCGCCGCTTTCAGCAACCGCTGGGTAATCAGATCGGGATATCTACGGTTCGGGGCGGTGGAGTGAGCATAGTCCTTGACCGCAAGACCGAAGTGCCCGGTGACACTGCCTCCGGGAAGTTGGACAACGTATTCACCCGGACCCAGGAGTTTGACAACACTGAGAGAGAGATCGGGAAAGCGGAGAGGATCAGCGGTTTTCGCCGACACCAGGAATTGCTCCAGGGCCTTGGCGTCGGGTTCCTTGGGCAGCTTTGACCGCCGTTCTGCGGCCAGCTCGACGATCCGGTCCCAGCGTTTGGGGACGCGAACCACGCGCCGCAGCGAAGGAAACTCTTTTGCCGCGAGGTATCGTGCCGCAACGCCGTTGGCGGCAATCATGAAGTCCTCAATAATCTCTGTGGCCCGGTTACTGTTATCGGCTGCCAGGTTTTTAAGTTCATCTCCCTCAAAGACCGGGCGCGCTTCGATGGTTTGGAGATCAAGCGCGCCGTGCAGGTGCCGGAATGCCCTCAGCATCTGGGCCGCGCGGTCCTGGAGCCGAAGGTTCGCGTCCAGGCCGCTGACCGTGCCGATCTCTTGTGGCATCGGCCCGCTACCCTCCAGCCAGCCGGCCACGGTGTGGTACGCCAGCTTGGCCCGATTGCGCACCGTCGCTTCATAAATGTCCGAACTCTGCAGCGTTCCGTCCCCGGCGAAAACCATTTCATTGACGATGGCCAGGCGCTCTGATTCGTAGTTGAGCGACGTAAGACCTGTGGAGAGTTTCTCGGGCAGCATCGGAAACGTCGCGGCAACCGTGTAGACTGAGGTGGTGTTTTGCCGCGCATGATCATCCAGGGCTGAGCGCTTTTTGACGACCGCGTCAACGTCGGCAATCGCCACCAGAACCTTGACGGCCCCGTTGGGTAAAGCTTCAGCAACGGTAAGCTGGTCCAGATCGCGCGAATCATCGTTGTCGATGGAGCACCAGAGCAATTGCCGAAGGTCCCGGGTCGAGCCATCCGTTGCGGTCGCCGGCCCGCGGATTCCCTCAAGCTCGGCGAGCGCCCGGGGCGGAAAATCTGGAACGAGCCCCTTATCAAGCATTGCCTGATGGGCAATTCTCTGCAGGATCGAGCGGTGTTGTTTATCGTTTGGGTCTATCATTAATGCCACCATTTCTGGAATGCCCTGTTGTGGTCTCTTGCTCTACCAGAGCATTCTACTCGGCGCCGCATTATTCGCCAATCCTGCGAATGAACCAGGCTTTACCCACACGCTTTACCCACACGATGACATCGATGGAGAGGCCATGCAGTTCCATTTTGCACAGCCGCGAAATATGCGGCCGATGCTGTGCCGTTTTGGTCAGAGGCTTGGTCAACTCTGAACATACAGTACATCGCCGGGGAAATATCATGCAAAACGCCGCTGGGAGGAGAGGCGAGCCGATACAACTCTCTTTCGGTTAGAGGTCGGGGATAAGCCAAACAAGAGCTTCAGAACATTTAAATTGGAGGGTGAGATGAAACCGAGTACTCAGGACCAAGTGAAAGGCAAGATTCACGAAGTGAAGGGCAAGATCAAGGAGAAGGTGGGAAAAGCTACCAATAATCCAAATTTGGAAAACGAAGGCACCAACGAGAAGACGGCCGGCATGGTCCAGAAGAAGATCGGCCAAGTTGAAAAGGTCCTGGGGGTTTAACCCCCCCAGCCGGCCAAGAACGAACGTTTAGAAGGAATGGAGATCCACAATGTTGATACTCATTATCATCTTGTTGCTCGTATTAGGTGGCGGTGGGGGGTACTACGGCCATAGCCGCTGGGGTTACGGTGGCGGTGCTGGCATCGGGCTAGGCACCGTCTTAATGATTCTCCTTGTAGCTTATCTGCTGGGCGTTTTCCATTGAGGCTACGCCCGCCACTCACCACTCCCCTATTTTCCGGAAGAGGCCTGCTGATGGTCAATCAACTGCTGTGAGGAGGACGGTGACAACGTGGGATAGCGATCCGGCTCGCACGTGAAGCGAGTCAGATTACGACGTTCCTCGCGCTCACTCCTCGAAGTAAGTCATACCGGGCAGCTTGCCATGAAGGTGTTGCAAGGCATAAACGATGGACTTTCCCGGCGTAAGCGGGCGAAGCCGCGCCAAAAGGGAAAGGCGAAATCCTCAAACCACCCTCAGGAAGTGATAAGATTTCCGGGTAAAGGGGGTAGCGCACAGGTACGCGTACTTTGCGTTCCTGTGCGGCTTTTCACTTCGTGTTCGCGACGAGAAACATCGTAACGCTGCTCGAATTTGGGAAGCTCCGCGGAGGAATTCGTCTCGGAGCCGAATACCTCCACGCTACCCCTCTTTTGCCAAAGTCAATTCGGTGGAGAGGGCAGTGTCCTCATTTGCGACCTGGCGCCAGGCTGAAGCCCAGCATGTGCCGCCCTAAAGGGCGGCGCTACATTCAAAGTAGGAAACTACCGAGAGGCAATTTCGTTGCGTGAAATTTCAGACCGCGCCCGCAGCTTTGATGGCGCTGCTCTGGCTTTTGGGGTGAAAACATGGAATCATGGTGATTGGGAGGTCGCTATGGCGGCCATGGAAAAAATTGACTGGTCGGACTGCCCTCTTGTCGAGGTGAAGCCGGGAGTGCAAAGCGGCGCTCCTGTGCTGCGCGGCACGCGGATGCCGGTTGACGCCATTGTCGATAACTTCGATTATGGGGTCAGCGCCGCTGAAATCGCAGAACAGTTTGAAATCCCGCCCGAACGAGTCGAGGCGATTTTGACTTACGCCCAGAGTCATCGCTTTGCGCATCCTGTTTGATAAAAATGTTCCGGTTGGTGTGCGCGGGTTCCTGCCCAACCACAAGGTCCATACTTTCGTCGAAATGCAGTGGCCCGACCAACTGGAAAACGGCGAACTTTTGACCATGGCGGAACAAGCCAGGTT
>JBEKNU010000308.1:0-8967 GCA_049522495.1 Terriglobia bacterium | reverse complement strand
CTGCACTTTCAGTGCTCGCCCCACATCGACGATGTGCACCTGCAAAAAAACCTGATTGACCGCATGTATGACACGTTGGCGGACGAAGAGGAATTTCGCGAAGCCGACGCCATGATCGGGCGCTTTGCCGCCACCCTCGATCAATCGCGGCCATACACCACGCGCGAGTTCCTTTACTTGCTGGGGAAAGAACTTTCCCGGCGAGCCAAAGAGGACGGCATTGTGACGGCGGCTTACCGGGCGGGCATTCCCCTTTACTGTCCGGCAGTAGGCGACTCCTCCATCGGCATCGGCATTGCCGAAAACCGCCACGAAGGAAAGAATCAATTTACCTTCGACATTATCGGCGACGTGCTGGAGTCCGCGCACCTGGCAAGCGATTCCCCGAATAGCGGGGTGGTTTTTTTCGGCGGAGGGACACCCAAGAACTTCGTGCAGCAAACGGAAGTCACGGCGGCGTTCATGCGCAACTCCACCGAAGGGCACAAGTACGCCATGCAGATCGTAACCGACGCCCCACATTGGGGAGGCCTATCGGGCTGCACCCTGGAAGAAGCGCAAAGCTGGGGCAAGATCGCTCACGACGCCAGCATGGTAACGGTTCACTGCGATTCCACCATCGCCATGCCCATCCTGGTTTCAGCACTTTCGGAAAGCCCTGCGCTCATCCGCAGCCGCAAGAAACCGGTATTTTCGCTCGGGCGGGAACTCAAGTTCTCGTTTCCAAAGTAACGATCCTTCAGGATGGGGTTGACGAAAAACCTGGTAGCGCCAGCCTTCAGACCGCCCTTGGGCATCTCCCAACTGCTGCCCGCCGGCTGCTTTCCGCCTTCTGCGTACTGCTTACTGCCCTTTGAAGCCTGCCCTTCCAAATCTGTGGCCGGAAATCCGACTTCGCAAAACCGTCATTGCTAATGTGCTCTTAAAGCGCTTTACTAGGGGCCGCGCCGGGGGGTGAAGATAACCATCCGGCCAGATTCATTACGCTTCATAGAATGAGGACTCATGAGAAGGCGAGATTTCGTGAAAAGCCTGCTGGCAGCAAGCGGGGCCCTGACCAGCCAGCCTGATTTCTTGCGCGGATTCCCAGCCACAGCGGATGCGCCGGAGGTCAAACGTGTGCTGGTGATGTTCAAGTGCCACCTGGACGTGGGATACACCGACACGCAAGCAGCCGTCGTGCGCAAATACTTTGAGGAATATTTCCCCCACGCCATGCAAGTGGCCACGGCGATGCGCCAGTCGGGCACGGACCGATATGTTTGGACCACGGGGTCGTGGCTTCTGTACGAATATCTGGAGCAAACCACGGGTGACCAGCGCCGGCTCGCCGAGCAGGCCGTGGCGGCGGGCGATTTGGCCTGGCATGCCCTCCCTTTTAGCTGGGAGAGCGAGGTCCTGGATCGTTCCATGATCGAGGGCGCACTGGGATTATCGCAGTCGCTCGACCGGCGTTTCGGCCGCACCACGATCGCCGGCAAAGCGAGCGACGTGGTGGGCCAATCACGCGGACTGGTGGGCCCGCTGGCCGCGCAGGGCGTGAAGCTTCTCAATATCGGCGCCAACGACATCTGCACTTTCCCGGAGGTGCCGGGGCTTTTTGTTTGGCAAGACCCGGAGGGGGCATCCCTGGTCATGATGTACCACCACCATTACGGGGGAATTGTGCAGGTGCCGGATTCCGATCTCGCCGTTGCCGTGGAAATGCTTGGTGACAATCAAGGGCCGCATTCGGTGGAACAAATTACCAAGATTTACGCCGACCTCCGGAAACAATTCCCCAACGCTCAAGTGGCTGCCGCAACCCTAAGTGAAATTGCCGTGGCGATTGAACCCTACCGCAGTCAACTGCCGGTGGTGACCCAGGAAATCGGCGACACGTGGATCTACGGAGTCCCTAGCGACCCCGTAAAAGTGGCCCGCTATCGCGAATTGGCGCGGCTGCGCAAAGAATGGCTGGGTCAGGGCAGATTCCGCGTGGGTGACTCCACCGACTGCGCCTTGTTGCGCCGGCTGCTGCTTTGCGTGGAACACACCTGGGGCATCGATACGCAGCTCATGAAGGACTATCAACACTACACGCCCAAGGATTTGGCGGCGCTCGACCTGCCGCTGTTCCGCAAAGAGGAGTCGAGTTGGGCCGAGAAGCGGAAGAATATCGACGATGGCATTGCCAACCTTCCGGAGCCTTTGCAGAGCGAGGCCCACGAGCGATTACGCGCGCTCGAGCCCGTCGAACCCGAGCGCGGCGGCCTCCATCCCCATGCGGCCGGGTCGGAGGTTAAGACCGCTCACTGGGTGATGGCGCTTGATCCCCAAACCGGCGCTATCCGGAAGTTGCGCGCGAAAAGCACGGGACGCGAATGGGCCTCCCCGGCGCACCCGCTGGCGTTGTTCACTTACCAGACGTTGTCCAAGGCGGATTTCGATCGCTATTATGACGACTACGTGCGCATCCAGGCCCCGTGGTCGCGGAGGGAACTCGGCAAGCCCAACATTGAGAAGATTGGAGCACAGCACCGCGAGTGGACTCCGGTGGTGGCCGGATGCTGGTCCGGGAAGGTCGAAGGTGGCTATCGACTTCTGGCGCAATTGCGGATTGACGACGCCGAGGCGGAAAAGTCAAGCTTGGTGGCGTGGCCAGGAAAAATATTTCTCGACTTGCTCATGCCCGATGCCGAGCCGGTGGTTAAAATCAATTTCCTTTGCTTCGATAAAGTGGCGAACCGGCTTCCCGAAGCCATGTGGCTGAGCTTCCTCCCCCAGGCCCCGGAGCCCAAGGGGTGGATGCTGGAAAAAGTTGACCGCTGGATATCGCCGTTTGAAGTTATCCTTGGGGGCAATCGGCAAATGCATGCGGTTTCAAGCGCCGTCCGCTATCAAGATGCGCAGGGGAACCTTACCATAGAGACGCTGGATGCACCGGTGGTAGCGCTGGGGGAGAGGTTGCCGATTTATTATTCCCCGGCTCAACCCGACCTCACCAAAGGCCTCCACTTCAACTTGTTTAACAACGCCTGGGGGACGAACTACGTCCAGTGGTTTGGCGAGGACACGCGCTTTCGCTTCGTCCTGCGGGCGTGATTGCGAATGAATGGAGTGGGTACCTTCGTAGCGCCGGGCTTCAGCCCGGCATGTGCCGCCCTAAAGGGCGGCGCTACAACGGCAAATTTATTGGCGAGACAGCATAATAGAGAGGAACTTCATGAGAAGACGAGAATTCGTAAAGAACCTTTTGGCAGCCGGCGGGGCGCTCACTTGCCAGCCTGATTTCTTGTGTGGACTGCCGGCCGCAGCGGACGCGCCGGAGGTCAAACGGGTGCTGGTAATGTTCAAGTGCCACCTGGACGTGGGATACACGGACACCCAGGCAGGCGTCATGCGTAAGTATTTTGACGAGCATTTCCCCGGCGCCATGCAGGTGGCCACGGCCATGCGGCAGTCGGGCACGGACCGATATGTTTGGACCACGGGGTCGTGGATTTTGTACGAATATCTGGAACAAGCCTCCACGGACCAGCGCCAGCGCGCGGAGCAGGCCGTGGCGGCGGGCGATCTGGCCTGGCACGCGCTGCCTTTTACGTGGGAGACGGAGTGCCTGGATCGGTCCATGATCGAGGGCGCCTTGGGGTTGTCGGAATCGCTCGACCGGCGTTTCGGCCGCACCACCACCGGCGCAAAGATGACCGACGTCCCTGGCCATTCGCGCGGCCTGGTGGGCCCGCTGGCCGCGCACGGAGTGAAGTTTCTGAACATCGGCGTCAACGACGCCGCCACGCTCCCCGAAGTTCCGCACTTCTTTGTTTGGCAAGACCCGGAGGGGGCCTCCCTCATCATCATGCACCACCACAAGTACGGGGCACATTTGCAGGTGCCGGGTTCGGATCTCGCCGTCTCCCTGCAGATGCACGGTGACAACCAAGGCCCACATTCGGTTGAGGAAATCACCAAGATTTACGCCGACCTGCGGAAACGATTCCCCCAGGCCCAGGTGACGGCCGCCAACCTCAGTGAGATTGCGGCAGCGGTTGAACCGTATCGCAACCACATGCCAGTGGTGACCCAGGAAATCGGCGACACGTGGATCTACGGAGTTCCCAGCGACCCCATCAAGGTGGCCCGTTATCGCGAGGTTGCCCGGCTGCGCCAAGATTGGCTGGCCCAAGGGAAATTCCACGTGGGAGACGCCATCGACCGCGCCTTGTTGCGCCGCCTGGCCCTTTGCGCGGAACACACCTGGGGCGTCGATTCCAAGCGCTTGAATGACTATCAACATTACACCCCCAAGGACTTGCCGGCGGCGCTCGACCTGCCGATGTTCCGCGTGGCGGTAACAAGCTGGGCGGAGAAGCGGAAGAACATCGACGATGCCGTGGCCAGCCTTCCGGAACCAATGCGAGGTGAGGCTCTCGATCGACTGCGCGCGCTCGAGCCCGTCGAACCGGATCGCGCCGGCCTCCATCCCCACCGCGTCGAGTCGAAAATTGAAACCCCTCATTGGGTGATCGCCCTCGATCCCCAAACCGGGGCTATTCAAAGATTGCGCGCCAAAAGCACGGGACGCGAATGGGCCTACGCCGCGCACCCGCTGGCATTGTTCACGTACCAGACGTTGTCCAAGGCGGATTACGATCGTTATGCTGAGGATTACGTCGTCGCCAAAGGCTGGTGGGTTGCGGGGGATTTCGGCAAGCCCAAAATCGAGGATTTTGGCGCGCCAAGCCGCGTGTGGACTCCCGCGCTGGCCGGATGCTGGTCCGGGAAGGTCGAGGGCGGCCATCGGCTGCTGGCGCAATTGCGGATTGACGATGCCGAAGCGGAGAAAACCGGCCGGGTGGCGTGGCCGGGAAAAATGTTTCTCGATGTGCTTCTGCCTGAGGCCGAGCCGGTGGTCAGGATCAGTTTCTCTTGCTTCGCCAAGGTGGCCAACCGGCTTCCCGAAGCCATGTGGCTCAGCTTCCTTCCCCAGGCCCCCGAGCCCAAAGGTTGGATGCTGGAAAAAGTGGACCGTTGGGTGTCCCCGTTTGAGGTTGTCCGCGGGGGCAATCGGCAGATGCACGCGGTTTCACGTCAGGTCCGTTACCAGGATGCGCAGGGGAGTTTTTCGATCGACACGCTGGATGCACCGGTGGTGGCGCTGGGGGAGAGGTCGCCGATTGCCTATTCGACGGCTCAACCCGACATCGCCCAAGGCTTCCACTTCAGCCTGTTCAACAATGCCTGGGGGACGAACTACATCCAATGGTTTGGCGAAGACACGCGCTTTCGCTTCGTCCTGCGGGCGTGATTTCGAATGAGAGGACAATTCGCAGCCAGCCGGCTGGCGCCAAAGCGCTAGCAAGCTGCCGCACCCCGAAGCTTCGCATCCGCGGGCCGGCCACGGTCAACCGTGTATAATCTGGGGAGACTTACGCAAGGTTAAGTCAAGCAAGGGGAATTCTCTCCCCGCAGCCTACGGCCATGTCTGACGATCTATTCCCCATTCCGAACGCCGCCGCGAACCCTCAAGAGGTTGAACGCTTGGTGCGCGATTTTGAGGAGCGCTCCCTGGTGGGACTGGAGGGGTATTTCAACCAACTGGTCTACCTCGCCTCGTTACGCGACTACAATACCGGCCGTTACCACCACTACGGATTGGAGTCGCGCTACGCGGCGGAGGTTGTTGACGTGGGCCTGCGCCAGTGCCACGTGCGGGTTTTTGAGGAGCTCGTTGGCCTGCCGCTTCAGGAACAAACCGAGGATCTGTTGAATTTCTTCGAGTCCTTGAAGGAAGACAAAGCGCGGTTGGTCAGCGTCTGGAGGCGCCTGAGGTCGTACCAGATCCTCCCCCCGGAGGACTGCCATCCCCTGGCGCTGGAGCTTTTTGACAAGAACATTCAGATTATGCTGAGAATCCTGCGTGAAACCGACCTCTGGCCCTTACTGCACGATCCGCATCGCGACGCCGACGACCTGCCCTAGCACTTCGCCATCATCGGGAATTCGCACGGTCTGCGGCCCGGTGGGAGAGAGCGGGTGGGGAAGCAAGGTCACTTCCTTGCCGCGCTGGTAGCACCAGCAACATTCATAGCTGTAACGCAGTTCCAGGAAATAGATGGGGCGATCGTATTCGGTCAGCCACCCGGAGTTCACAATCTTGCGGCGCGAGTCGTCAATCTGCACCACCGACCCCGGGCGCAAGATCGGAACCATCATCTGATCTTCCAAGCCAATAAAGCCGTAACGGTATTTCTTCAGATCGAGCTGGCTCAGCAATCCCGCGGGAATCTCTCCCCAGGTCTCAATCAAGCGGGAGAGGAACGCGGTCTTCTCCGGCCGGAATCCCGGATCAAAGCGCACCGGAAAACGAATGGGCCGCGCGGGGTCGCCGACCTCGACGGTGAAAAGATGCGTCGAAGACTGCAGGGTGGAGTGGCGGTGTTCCTCCATCTTGCCCAGATTGATTCCATACAAGCCCATCATCTCTTCGATGCTCAGCCGGTAAATGACCGCCAGGCTGTAGAACTTGTAAATGCTGGGGAGTGAGCCGTCGTTCTCAATCTGGTTGAGGCGGGCGGTGGAAACCACGTACTCCGAGCTTCGCTCCGTGTCGGCGATTTCCAGGCTGGCTTCCTCCGCCTGGCGCAGAGTCATACCCAAACGCTCGCGGATTTGCTTCAGCCTGAATCCGGCCTTCTCGCTGAGGGTAACCGTCGTGGGCGACGGTATAACGGGAAGTGATTGGGGCATATTCTATTTTTCTGCACAAACAAAATACTCCCCGCCCTCCGGCCCCGAGGGTGCCGCGTTTCTGGAGCGAGGAGATGATGCAGTGTGCCGGGGCACGAGCCGTACCCACTCCTATTCTACTATATCGTGGGATTGGAAGTTGCCATCCTTCCGGGTGAATTGCTGCGGAGGCCGTCTAGCCAAACACCGCTAGGCGCAGACTCTGGTATGAAATGTGGCCGCGGCCCTCGCGAAAACCCCTTGAGCCTGCTTTTAGTGCTCCTTGAGTGTGCGCATGAAGCTGATGACGGCGTCCACCGATTCAGGATAAAGGTTGTGCTGAAGCGTGGCTTGCCCCACCCGGACAGGATCCATCTTGCTTCTGCCATGGCTGATGATGTCCCTCAACTCATCGTCCGATTTTGCCTTTACCGCCTTGGAATTAAGATGGGGAATTTCCGTCTCGAAGAACATCTCAGCCTCCGCCTTGCCCTCGCCCTGCGCCCCGTGGCACCGGGCACAGGTGCGTGCGAAGACCTCCTTGCCCGACATTTTGGGCGCTGCGCCGGAGACCACCGCCATCACCATTTGAGGAGAGTGTTCCACTGGCGTGGCGTTTACCAGCACCCCTCCTTCACCGTACCATATCTCGGACAGCACATGGCGGCTCTCGACGGTGTCGAAGACCAAGCCGGCGTTCTTAAAGAGGGAGGCCCCGAAGAGCTGGGAGACGATGCGCAGTTTGGTCTCCCCGGCTTTGCCGCCGCTGATCACCAGGGATTGGTCGGTGGGCTGAAACGTGAATTGATATTCCCCCGCCGGAAGCGACTTGCCACCGGCCTCGAAAGCGAACGGAACATTCGCGCTGAGGACTTTCCCCGTCTGCCCATGAGCAGACACAACTGCCAACAGGGTTAGCGCGCTGATGGTGACGAGAATTCTCGCCATCGTTTGTAGATTCTTCATGTGAGTTTCTCCTGGTTTAGGTTTGAGGGATATCGAAGGCCCAGCCGCAGCCTGCGCACTCGCTGCAACTTTGGGCGCTATCTGCGCGGCTACTCTAACGGGGCCATGCGTGAGCGTGCCGCGGCGTCTTATCTGGTCGCTCATCAGAAAGCGTCCTTTCCGCCCCGTCGTGTTGCTGGCCGCCCGGCATTCCCGATTTCTATTTTGGGACCCTATTTATACACCCAAGCGGCCTTTCTGGTGAGCTTTTTTCATCGCCTGACCTGGGCCACGATCACGCGCCCTTTCCGGCGGGCGGCTCGCGAGGCGCCCCGACAACTCGCTCGGAAATTGGCAATCCCGCGCTACTCCTTCCTACCGGTAGGATTCGAGAAAGAAAAATCATACAAAATGTTCCTATTTTGGCAAATCCGGGGTATTTGCCTCGACCCTGGCTGTCAACGTGCTAGCCTACAGATTGGAGGGTTCTTTTTGGGGTGGAATCGCGCACTAGGGCTAGGTGTCAGGCGCTGGGTATTGGGTAATAAGGCTCGAGTTCTCCAAACTCTAGAATGAGCAGCCGCGGCGGGGCGGAAGTTCACAAAAAAACCAGGTGAGACCGGTATCTTTATGAAAAGATAGTGAGTTAGTACGAATCGGCAGAACCCGGTGAGGTGGATCAAGAGAATGCAGGTTTAAGAAAACAAGGAAGTTAGGCAGATGCAGATCAGAAGAGGGTTGGCAAAAAGATGTTAAAAATGAAGGTTGATCCGGCTATGTTCTTGAAAACACAGGCGACGGTGGCGAATGTCCAGCGGGAAACGCAGCTTTTCACACGAAAACGCACGAATTGCGCCATGATTGACCAGAATCGAGCGGACTTTCTTGCGAAAAGCGCACAAGTTTCGCGATAGACAGAAGCGGAGTGGCGGCGACCTTTCGCAGGCTGATGGAGAGGATTTTCCCATCACCTTGTTAGAGCCTACTAGTAAGAGCCTACAATAAAGGGGGCGCAGGGTCGGCTCCTGCTGAATTGAAAGATCAGTGCTAAAGTAATGGCCGCGGGTTGAAACGATGTGTCGCAAAATAAAGGAGTTATCGGTGGAGAGCGCTGAAGACGCAAAAACTATCTCATTGAAATTAAATGAGTTACATTACACTCTAGGAGTGAGAGCTCCAAAAAAAACATATTAAAAATGGTTCCTCCGTGGAATTCGTGGGTAAGGCGCGATAGATCGAAAGGGGTAGCGCATCCTGCCCCGAACCTGTTAAGGGATATGTGGACCAACACAAATCCCGAGCACAGGGGGAGGC
>JBEKNU010000307.1:0-9012 GCA_049522495.1 Terriglobia bacterium | reverse complement strand
GCCTGGGCGAAGATGGAGCCGCAGGAGGGCCACTTCGATTTCGCCTGGCTCGACCGCGCGCTCAAGGTGCTGAACGCCCACGGCATCCGGGCGGTGCTGGGAACGCCCACCGCCTCGCCGCCCGCCTGGCTGTATGCGAAGTATCCTGACATCGCGGCGATGGACGAGAAAGGGGTGCGCTATCGCTACGGTTCACGCCGGAATTATTGCGTGCACAATTCCGATTTCCTTGCCGCTACCACGCGGATTGTCACGGCCATGGCGGAACATTTCAAGGATCACCCGGGAGTGATCGGCTGGCAGATCGACAACGAGGTGGGCGGTCCGAAGTGCTACGATCCCGCCAGCCAAGCCGCGTTCCAGGCGTGGTGCCAGAGCAAATACCACACCCTTGACGCGTTGAACGCCGCCTGGGGCACCATCTTCTGGGGCCACACCTATCACGACTGGCAGGAAATCCCTTTGCCGTGGAATACGCTCTACGACACGCACAACCCCAGCCTGGCCCTCGATTTCGACCGTTTCCAGAGCGACTCGATGCACGCGTACGTGGACGTCCAGGTGGCGATCCTGCGCAAAATCGCTCCGCACCAGGCCATCACCCACAACGAAATGGGAATGTATTCGGAGATTGATTATTACGACTTGAACCGCTCGCTGGACTTTGTGGCGTGGGACAACTATCCCATGGGCCGGGAGGATTACTCGCAGTATGCCCGGCAAGGGTTGGCCCATGACCTGATGCGGGGATCGAAGGACAATCAGAACTTCATGATTATGGAGCAGGAAGGCGGCCTGCCGGGGTGGGCAACGTTTCACGGACGGCAGGCGCCCGCCGCCCTCTATCGCGTTTGGGCTTACCAATCCATCGCCCACGGCGCCGATGGCGTCTGCTACTTTCGCTGGAGGACTTCCCGCTACGGCACGGAACAGTATTGGGAGGGAATTCTCGACCAGGATAGCTACCGCAATTCCCGCTATTTTGTGGTGGCGCAAACCGGAAAGGAATTGGGGCAGCTCACGCCCTTGCTCCATGAATCGAAGGTGGTGTCGCCGGTCGCCATGCTGGTGTCGCCCGATTCCCGCTGGGCGCAGCAAATTCAGCCGGGGGTGGAGGACTTCCAGTACGAGCGGCAAATGCACGATTATTACGACGCCTTTCGCCGCGCGGGGGTAAGTGTGGACGTCACCTTCCCGCCGAGCGACCTTTCCACTTATCGCATCATCGTGGCGCCCGCGCTCTATGTAACCGATCAAACTCTCGTCAACAAGCTCACCGCGTTCGTGAAAAACGGCGGGACGCTGATCCTCACCTTCCGCTCGGGCGTCAAAGATGAACACAACGTGGTGACGGACAAAACGCTTCCCGGCCCGTTCGCGGATATCACCGGCGTGGCGATCCATGAATTTGATCCCCAAATCAACGAGGAGCAGGAGATCGTGGGACCGGGTGAATCGAGTTTCCCCGCGCGCACCTGGTCCGACATCCTCGATCCCTCCACGGCGAACGTTCTGGCCACTTATGGCAAGGGCTACTACAGCGGCAAGCCGGCCGTCACGGAGAACCACGCGGGAAAGGGTTTGGTTTATTACGTCGGTACCGAATCCAAATCACCATTCTTTTACGACCGCCTGATTTCGCTCGCCGCCCAGAAAAGCCGGGTGGCGTTAAATGCCAAGATTCCCCCGGGTGTCGAGGTGGCGGTTCGTCAAAAGGCAGGAAAGAAGATTATCTTCGTATTGAATTACACCAGCACGGATCAGACCGTTCCGCTCGATCAGGCTTACCAGAACGCCTTAACCGGCAAGACGGAAGCGCTGGAGGTGCAGATTCCCGCCTATGGGGTGAAGGTGCTGACCACGCCGTGAAGGCGCGTTTCTGGGGCAGAGGGTAAAGGATGAAGTGTGAAGGGTAAAGTTTAAAGGGTAAAGGATAAAGGGTGAAGGGTGACGGATTAAGCGTGAGGCACCAATGCTTTCATCCTTTAGCCTTTACACTTTATCCTTCGCTCTTTCTAACGCCCGCGGTAGGCGCGCACGAGGTAGGAAATTCCCATCAACAAGAGGAGGAGGTTTGCCGCCAGAAAGAGGTGCTGCTTGAAGCGCTTGTGCAGGCCGGCGCCCCAGGCCAGCAAGCACAAAGCAAACAACGCTGCACCGTAAAAGCCTACGACTCCGCCCACGATAAACAGAACCACGTGCCCATACCCACTCTGGCGTCCTTCGGCGATAATCGGGCCGGCAATGGTGAGCCAATAGACCCAGGTGCCCGGCGAGGCCACTTCCGCCAGCAAGGCGACAGATACGCTGGCATAGGTCAGCGCGGCGGAATCGGCCATTTCGTGCTGCGTTTTGCCCCGCATTTCCCAAAGTGCATAACCGGCAAAGCTGATCAGGGCCACGCCCCCAACGTACGCTACGTAATGCGCGATACCGGAAGGGATGAAACGATAGAAGAGGCAGGTCGCCATCAACAGACAACCGTCGACCATCAGCGGCGCGCCAATCAGCACGCAGATGGCGCGCCCCCAGCGGCCCAACGCCACTTGCGAGAGCGCAACCATGTGCAACGGGCTGGGAACCAATCCTCCCGCAATTCCCATCCCCGCGCCAAAAATAAACAGGTCCATAAGTTGGTACGGCGATGTTATGCGGTTGAGCCGGGAATGTAAAGTGCGCAAACACAGAAACTCTGATCCGCTCAGCAAAGACAGTTGCGTTGGCAAGGCCATTGACCCCAGAATACTTTCGGCCGCTTCGGCGCTCGACGCCGGCGCGGCCCGACAATCCGTGCCCTTGCCACCGAAAATTCTGATCCTGTCAATGCCCCATGGCGCCGCGCATCAACGCGCCGCCAAAGCTTTGCGGGAAGCTTTCGCCGCCCTCCGCTCGGACGCGCAGGTGGAAGTGATTGACACCCTTCAGCACTGCACGGCATGGTTCAGAGCTTATTACAGCTCCTACCTGATTCCGCTGACGATTTGGCCCGGTCTGTATCGCTGGATTGAAAACCGGCAACACCAGTCGGAGTCCACCAACCCCGGATGGGTCTTCCACCGGGGCGCCCAACCCCTTTTCAGGTATCTTCGGGATTTCGCTCCCGATGTCGTCATCGCCACAGAGGTGGGCACCTGCGAGCTCGCGGCGATGTACAAGCGCGAATCGCCTGCAAACTTTTTGCTGGTCGGCCTGGAGTTGATGGACTTCAATCGCGCCTGGATCCAGCCGGAGGCGGATCTCTTCCTGGCCACCCATGTTGATCTCGCCGCGGAACTAGTCGCCGAGGGAGCTTCCACCGCCAAGGTGGTGACCACCGGCCAGCCCATCGACCCGGTGTTTGCGTCCCTTCCCGACCGCCGCACCGCGCGCGATAAGCTGGGAATCAAGCCGGACGCGGTTCAGATCTTGATTCTCTTTGGCGGCACGGGGCACGGAAACCCGGAGCGCATTCTGGCGGAAGTGGCGCGGGTGCAGCAGCCGCACGAGATTGTCTTGGTCACAGGCCGCAATCAGCGCTTGGAAGAACGGCTGCGCAAACGCTTGGGGAGCTTGCCCCATGTGCGCGTGTTGGGGTGGGTTGACAACATGCAGGAGTGGATGGTGGCTTCTGACCTGATGATCAGCAAGCCCGGTGGCGGCACGCTGAATGAAGGCTTTGCCTGCGGCCTGCCCATGCTGGCCTTTGATCCCCTGCCCGGAAACGAGGAGCGCACCTGCCGCTGGATCGAAAAGTGGGGAGCGGGAATTTGGATCAAGAAACCTGAGGACCTCGCGCCCCAGATCGAATCACTGCTCGCCGATCCCGCGCAGCTTGCCGCCCTTCGCCAGCAGGCCGGCGCCTTGGCGCGCCCCCAGGCGGCGCGCGACGGGGCGCTGACTATTCTTGAGATGTTGTCCCGAAAAGCGCAGGCTCCCGCGGTAACGTGAGACGAATCCGCTGCCGACATTCACGCTTCACGTCGGGCGCCAGCAAGCGCAGGAAAGAGGTCCCTGCCTTCGGCCTGTGCTGCTACCGCGGATTCGCTCCTCGCAGCAAACCCCGATTAATAATCGATGCCCTTCAGATAGTCTTGCGTCGGAACATACTGGAAGCGATTGGGATTGGCTTTCACGAGGGCGTCCGCATAGTCATTGGAGATGGTCCCCCGAGCGTTGTGCTCCGTATCCTGAATCACGGGCTGGTCCTTGAATGAAAATAGAAACGCAACGCGGCCGCCCCAGGCAACTTCGACTGGCGGCAGTTGCGTCCGCGCACGCCTTCACGGTAATCTTGTGCCCCGTGACGGAGACCACGCGCACTCAACCAACGCGAATCCTTATTCTGGTTGTTCATCATGGGTCCACGCACGTGCAAATCGCGCGGGTGGTGGAAAAAGCCCTTCGGCTACTGCGGCCGAGCGTGCAGGTGGAGATCGTTGACGTTCTGGCGTACTGCCCCTGGTGGTTCCGGGCTTACTACAATAGTTTTGAAATTCCCATGAAATACTGGCCCGGGCTCTGGGAACATATTGAGACCCGGCAACACCAAGGTGAATCCTCCGGCCCTCTGTGGCTTTTCCACTGGGGAACTCGGCCGCTCTTCCGGTTTATCGACGCCTTTGCGCCCCACGTGGTCGTCGCCACGGAAGTGGGCCTTTGCGAAATGGCCGTGTTGCACAAGCGGCAAGCCCCAGCCCCCTATGCCCTGGTGGGAATCGGCGCCCTCGATTTTGAACGGCCGTGGGCGCAGCCGGAAGTTGATCTCTTCATCTCCTCTCCCGGAGAAGTCGCCCAACAACTCAAGAGCGCAGGTGTGGCGCCGGAAAGAATCGTCGAATGTGGAATGCCCGTGGATCCGGTGTTCGTGCCGTGCGCCGATAAGCCTGCCCTGCGCGTGCGCCTGGGCCTGGAGCGTGATCTTCCGGTGCTCCTCGTCAACTTCGGCGGCTCGGGAAGAATGAAGCCGCGCCAGGTGGCGAGCGAACTCCGCCGGATTCAGCAGCCCTTGCAACTGGTGTTCATCGCGCGACGGGATGAAAAACTTCGCGAAGAACTCCTGCGCCTGACCGCCGGGATGCCCCACGCGCACATTCTGCGCTGGGTGGACAACATGCAGGAGTGGATGGCGGCAGCCGACATCCTGGTGAGCCGCGCGGGCAGTTGTACGGTGGTGGAAGCTCTCAACTGCGGATTGCCCATTGTGGTTTTCGACGCCCCTCCCGGCAGCGAGCGCCGCGTGGGCGAGATGGTTGAGAAGCAATGGCAGACCGGCTACTGGGCGAAGTGCTCCGGCGACATTGCGGCCCGCATCAATCATCTGTTGGCCGAGCCGCAGGAGCTCGAGCGCCTGCGCCGGAACACGGCACAGCACGCCTACCCGCGCGCTGCCCGCGACGCCGCCGAGGCGATCCTGAAGCTATGTCCGTGAATCAAACCAGAACGAGGTTGGGATGGTAGATGGCGCCGGAAACGTGCCGCGCCACGGCAATCAGCCGGCGTTCCGGGCCGAGGAGGTTGAGGAGACTCGCGGCGGGCGCCTGCCCCGGGGCCCGGCCCCGGTCCGGCCGGAGAGCCTGGGCAAGTTCGAACGCGTGGCCGTGCCGCACGGTGGTTTCCTCGCGGCCCCGCACCACCAGTTCCGGGCAATCGGGAAGCAGGGCTTCCAGCCGGACGAGGTAGGGTTCCAGGTTGCCCTGTTGCGCTGCTTCTTGCAGGCGTTCCAACGTGACCGCGCGATTCTCCGTGAACTCCGCCACCGCCGTGCGCCGCAGGCCGGCCAAATGCCCTCCGCAGCCCAGCTTTTGCCCGAGGTCGTGGGCCAGGGAGCGGACGTACGTCCCGCCGGAGCATTCCACCGCAAACCGCACCTGCTCGCCTTCGAGACTCAGCAACTCCAGGGCGTAGATTTCCACTTCCACGGGCGTCAAGTTTACAGGCTTGTGCTGCCGTGCCAATTTGTAGGCGCGCACTCCCCCTACCCGCTTGGCGGAGTAAGGAGGAGGAGCTTGCAGCAGCCGCCCCGTGAATCCGCGAAAATGCCGTTCCAACTCCGATGCTTCCAAAGCCACGGGAACCGCTTCCGACGAGGGTTCCCCGGTGGCGTCGTAAGTGTCCGTGGAGAAACCGAAACGGATTGTGCCTTCGTAAGCCTTGCGGGACTTCAGATAGAATTGCGCGAATCGCGTCGCCTTGCCGACGGAGACCGGCAGCACACCCGTCGCGAAAGGATCGAGCGTCCCGAAGTGGCCCACCTGGCGCTGGTGCAGAATCCTGCGGACTTGCGCCACAACGTCATGGGACGTGATGCCCGCAGGCTTGTCGATCACCAGAACGCCGCTCACTTCGGGTTTGGGAGGAATAATCGCTGTCATGTCAAATGGTGTTGAAGGAAGAAGGGTAAAGGATAAAGTGTAAAGGTTAAAGAATAACGGTTAAGAGCTCATTGCTGGCGGATTCGACGACGTTTATTCTTTCCATCTTTATCCTTTAAACTTTACCCTTTAGCCTTTAGTTCTCGTCCTTGTGTAGCTGCTGCAGGAGCATTTCGATCTTCTCGCCCGCTTCGACCCCGTGGTCCAGGATAAAGGCCAGCTCCGGAACCCGTCGCAACGCCAGCCGGTGGCCGATTTCATGGCGAAGAAATCTCGCCGCCGAGGACAATCCCTCGATACTTCTCTCTTGCTCCTCCAGGCTCCCCAAAACCGAGACAGAGACTCGGGCATGATGCAGGTCAGCGGTCAATTCCACGCGCGTCACGGTGGCGAACCCGATTCGCGGGTCTTTCACCTGGCGTGATATCAGTTCCGCCAACTCCACGCGAATCTGATGTCCCAAACGGTCTGTTCGGCGCCCTGGAATGCTCATAAAGGTTAAAGGGTAAAGGATAAAGGGTGAAGGGGAGAAAACATCCTATACGATAGCCCTCAGCTTTTGCCCTTTACACTTTACACTTTAGAAAAACTCCAGCACGTGGTCGGCAACGTCATCACCCAGGATGTTTTCCGATTCTGCAAGGACCTGGCGAAAGACCGATTCCAATAACGTTTGGCTGTCGGAGATTGAAACCACCCCCAGCGTGGCGCGCTGCCACACGTCTTGATGGTCAAGTTCCGCCACCGCCACGTTAAAACGGGCCCGGAGGCGGTCCCGCATTTTTCGCAAGACCGCACGCTTTTCTTTGAGTGAATGCGCGTAGGGAAGCTGAATTTCCAGGGTTAATACGCCAACCGGCATTGCGTTGCCCCCCGCCGGCGAGGATCCTCAGGCCATGGCGGGCTCCTCGATGATCCTCTCCTTGATGTAAGCTTCAATGACGTCGCCGACCTTGACGTCATTGTAGTTTTCGAGCGAGATTCCGCACTCCATTCCCGACTTTACTTCCGTCACATCATCCTTGAAGCGGCGCAAGGATCGGATTTTGCCCTCGTGGACCACCACGTTGTCGCGCAGCAGCCGGATCTGCGACTCCCGCGTGATCTTGCCGTCCTGGATAACACAACCGGCCACCGTTCCGACTTTGGTGATGCGGAAAGTGTCGCGCACGTCCGCTCGCCCCAGAGAGGTTTCCCGGTAAGTAATGGCCAGCAACCCCACCATGGCTTTCTTGATTTCATCGGTGACGTTGTAAATGATGGTGTGCATACGGATGTCGACGTTCTCCAACTGCGCCAGCTCTGTCGCTTTGCGTTCCGGCCGGACGTTAAAGCCGATGATGACCGCGTTGGAAGCCGAAGCCAGGAGCACGTCCGACTCCGTAATGGCTCCCGCTCCCGCGTGGATGACCTTGATCTTCACCCGGTCGTTGCTGAGCTTGATCAAGGTTTCAGCGAGGACTTCCACTGAACCTTGCACGTCCGCCTTAATGATGAGCGGCAGTTCCTTCACATCCCCCGCCGCCAATTGTTCGTGCAATTGCTCGAGCGTAAGGCTCGCCGACTTGGCAAGCGCTGCGTCGCGGAGCTTCCCCTGCCGATGGAGGGCAATCTGTCGCGCCTTGAGCGTATCCTCGATCACCTGAAGGCGATCGCCGGCCTGGGGAACATCCTCTAACCCGAGGACCTCCGCGGGGGTCGAGGGGGGCGCCTCCAATATCGGGCGGCCGTGGTCGTCAAACAAGGCCCGCACCTTGCCGTAAATTGCACCCACAATGAACGAATCGCCGATCCGTAATGTGCCGTTCTGAATCAGCACCGAAGCCACCGGACCGCGCCCGCGGTCAAGTTTGGCTTCAATCACCGTCCCGCTAGCTAGGCGCTTGGGGTTGGCCTTCAATGCCTGCAAGTCGGCGACGAGCAAGATCATCTCCAGCAGCAAATCAAGGTTCTTGCGCTGTTTGGCCGAAACCTCCACCGTCACCGTCTGCCCGCCCCACTCTTCCGGCATCAGGTCATGGTCGGCCAACTGCCGCTTGACGCGTTCCGGCTGGGCTTCGGGCTTATCGATCTTGTTAATGGCCACGACAATCGGCACCTTGGCGGCGCGCGCGTGGTTGATAGCCTCAAGCGTTTGAGGCATCACGCCATCATCCGCGGCAATCACCAGCACCACCACATCCGTCACCCGGGCGCCACGCGCACGCATCAAAGTGAAGGCTTCATGGCCGGGGGTATCGATAAAGGTCACCTTTCGCCCCTGTCCCTCGACCTGATATGCGCCGATGCTTTGGGTGATGCCACCCGCTTCGTGCGCCGCCACATTGGTCTCGCGCAACGCATCCAAGAGCGAGGTTTTGCCGTGATCGACGTGGCCCATTACGGTGACCACCGGAGCTCGCGGGCGTAAATCTTCCGGGCGATCGGTCTCTTCAACTTCCTGAAGGACCTCTTCCTCGTAGCTGACAATGGCCGCTTCCGCGCCAAAGGTGCGGGCGATTTCCACGGCTGTGGGACCATCCAGAGTCTGGTTGATGGTGGCGAAAATCCCTTTATCCAAGAGCCGCTTGATCACATCTTTCGCGCGTGTTTCAAGCTTTTCAGAAAGCTCCTTGATGGCGATCCCTTCGCTGATAGTGATCTTTCGCGTGATGGGGATTTC
>JBEKNU010000306.1:0-9052 GCA_049522495.1 Terriglobia bacterium | reverse complement strand
TCATTCGACGTAGTTGGGTCATAAGGACCTCCTTATGACTCCACACTACTCCTTGATTGCATGGGAGGTTTTAAAGCATGGGCACGCGAAAAGCGTCCCCCGCGCCAGCGGGTTCGTTCTAGCCGCCAAACCATGGATGTGGTCCGCGCTGCCACCTGTGAGGGCTCGATCCGGGGAGGCCCCCATCAGAAATGTGGGAATTCCAGTCCGCGGGCCTTGCCGCCAGCGATTCGATCGATCCCCTGCGGGGATCCGGGGTGGACCTCGCCTACGGGGTTTTCCGTAGGGAGCAGTAGCACAGCGCGGCCGATCGGCAACCAAGCAGGTTTTGTAGGGGCAGGCCTCGTGCCCATAGGCGCTAAGATAAGCGGGTTGTCGATCCGACGCCCCCGCTTCCCGCGAAGCGGGGCACCGTGAGTAGCCGTAGGTGAAACCTACGGAAACAGAAGACGAGAAATGGCCCTGGCCCCGGAGGGGCCGACCATTTGTAGGGTCAACCCCCCTTGGGGTTGGTAAGGTCGGCTGGGCTCGGCTGTCCGCAGGTTGACACCTGCGGCTACCCACGGTCCGCCCCTGCCGGGGCCGGACCAAAGACGGCTTAACTTAGCGCCTATGGGCCTCGCGCCTGCCCATTCAAGGGCGCCCACGGGGGGCGCTCCTACGTCCCGGCTACCAGGCCGCGCGGCGCTATTGTTCCAGTTCCGCGAGGCTGTCAGGTGGGATTTGGAAGGATTTCGACCGCAGGATGGTGCGCTTGAAGGTTTGGGGCTTGTCGCCCGGCTGGTAAAAGATTCCGATGGCATTGGGGTGGGTGGCGAGGTACTGGCGCGATTTCTCCACGCCGCCGACGAAGAAAATCTTGGTCAGCGCCTCGGTCTCGACGCCGGTGGGGACCGCCGCCACGGTGGAGAGCATGTTCTGCACGGGCCAGCCCGTATGGGGGTCCATGATGTGGCAATAAATCTTGCCGTTAATCTTGAAAAACTTCTCGTAGTTCCCGGAAGTGGACAGCGCGAAGTTCTGGAGGCGAAAAACATCCGCAGGCTTGTCCTCGTGGAAGGGATCGCGCACGGTGATCTTCCACCCCCGCTCGCCCGGCGGCGATCCCAGCGCGTAAATGCTGCTGGTTCCGCTGGAAATCAAAGCGGCGGTGACGCCATTGGAACGCATAATCTCCGCCGCCCGATCCACGGCGCAGCCTTTGGCAATGCCTCCCAGGTCAAGTTCCATCCCGCCGGCGTCAAACCGAATGGTGCGGCGCGCCGCATCCAGGTGCACGTGCTGATACCCAATGCTCTTTTGGACCTGGGCGATTTCCGCTTGACTGGGCAAGCGCCCCTGGCCCCGGAAGAATCCCCAAAGCTTCATCAGCGGGCCCACGGTGATGTCGAAATCGCCGCCCGATTCCTGGCTCGAGCGCAGCGAATACTGAATCAGCTCGAAAAGCTGCGGCGCAACCGCCACCTCGTGTTTAGCGGCGTCGCGATTGATGGCGGAGAGCTCACTCTGCGGCTTGTAGTTGCTCATCTGCCCGTCGAGCCGGTCAATCTCGTCAAAAACTTCAGCCACAACTTCGGAAAGGAACGTCTGGTCACGGCCATAGGCGACTACGTTGTAAATGGTCCCCATGGCTTGATGCGAGGCCTCGTAACGGACGGAAGAGCCGGGGTTCGGGACTGGGGATTCGGGGCTGGGGGCTGGGGGTTTTGGAGTCTGCCCGACGGCTCGGACTCCCCCAACCAACAGGGACAGCAAGACGGCAACAATGAACCACCAGAGCGTTTTTGCGGGTTTGAAAGCGGGTAGCAAGACAGGTCTCAGGTGCTTGATGCCTAGTGCCAAGTGCCGGGTTCCAGCGGCTTGGTGCCGGGTGCCATTTATAAGGCGTCAGGTGCTAGGTGCTGAGTTCTGGGTACAGGAAATGGTGCAAGGGTAAAGTGTAAAGGGTAAAGGATAAAGTGCCTACAGGAGCTCTTCTCGTCTACGCCTTATACTTTGCCCTTTAACCTTTACACTTTAAACTTTACAGTTATTGGCACCGGCACCTGATACCTGACACCTGTTCTTACGCCGTCCGGCTCCCCTTGACAGGTTCTTTCTGCGGCTCCGCGCCGGGCCAGTAAACTTTCTGCCCCGTCTCCACCGAGCGGTTACCGTAGATGACGCCCTGGGCGTCGGCCATGCCGAGGGCGAACGGCGCGATGATGGGTTTACCGTCGCGAACGCTCAGCAGGAAGTTGTGCAACTCGCTCCACCAGGGATCGTGGGGCTCTTCATATTGGTAAATCCCCATCGATGCCAGCCAGTGTTTGGCGTAGCGCACCTCGCGGTCCATGAAGCCGAGTTGGCCGGTGGCGCCCTGTTCGATGAAAATGGGGATACCCACCTGCGGGGCTTGATTGGCGACGGTGGCGCCGGCCCACCAGTTTTCCTTACTGGTGCCGGTGGAAACCTTGGCCACCTCTTCGCGGTAGTACAGGCCCTTGCCCAGCGTGATAATGATGGTTCCCCGATCACCCATAATCTGCTCGTCAAAGTCGAGATGGGCATTGCAAAGGATGGAGCTCCAAACCAGCCTCTTCCCTTCGGGGTATTCATAGATGGCTTCGACGTTATCACAAGTTTCGCGGCCATCTTTCCAGTAATTGATGCCGCCGGTCGCGTAAACAGAGATGGGCTCCGCGCCAAAGGCCCAGTTGGCAATGTCTATCTGGTGGGAGGCCAGCTCCGCCAGCAGCCCGCCGGAGTATTCCTTGTACATGCGCCAGTTAATCAGGCGCTCGAATTTCGGGTCGGGCACGGGACGGCGCCAGTTGTTATTGCGGTGCCATTGGGCGCGCACGAACATAATCTTGCCCAGCGCCCCCTTGCGGATCATCTCCATGGCCACCTGATAGAGCACGCTGGAGCGCCGCTGCAATCCCACTTGCAACACCAGCTTGGGATTGTCGGCCATCGCCTTGCGGATCATGTCCCCTTCTTCTTCCTTGAAATACATCGTCTTCTCGACAAAAACGTGCTTGCCGGCATTGAGGGCGTCCACCACCATCTGGGCGTGCAGGTTCAGGGGAGTAGCGATGAGCACCGCCTCCATGTCTTTTCGTTCCAACATCTTGCGATACTCGGTGTAGGTTTCAGGATTCGACCCGATGGTCTCGACACCCTTTTTGAGGTTGGGGGGATAAATGTCGCAAGTGGCAATGCATTGCCCTTCGGGAATGGTCGCCAAGAACTTGAGCAACGTGCAGCCCTCCGTGCCCGTGCCAATAAATCCATACCGCACGGGAATGCCGGCGCTTTGGGCAGTGAGCATCCCAGGGGCGCCCAGACCCGTAAGCGAAGAGGCGGCGGCTACCGAAGCGGCGGTCTTAAGAAATTCGCGGCGTGAAACGTCTTGCTCCTTCTCCATTATCAAGACTCCTTATGATTCCCGAGCTCAGTCCAAGTGCCAGGGAGGAATTTTGCGCAGACACACATCACCAGTCGGAATCATAGCACTTAATACTCCAAATTTGACCTACGACAAATTGTCGACCCCGTCCAGCGGTGTCTCTATTACGCCACAAATTTCACATTGTAAAATACGACCACCCTCGATACCCCGCACGGAGCACGACGGCCGGGGAGCCAACACCTGTCATGCCATCTCCGGCAAACACCCCGCCGTTCAAAATCTGCATCTGGGTTATACTGGTCAAGGAGGATATTTCGACCCCTTGAAGGTTCCGGCCCCGATATTACGCACCGCTCTACTCGCTGCCCTGTCGTTCCTCATCGCCCCCGGGCTGTACCCGCAGACCTCTTCGGCCCCGTCCGACGACGTGGCCGCGCAAGCTGTGAAGTTTTCGGCCCTTTATGGCGCCATCGAGCAGAACTACATGGAGCCGGTCGATCCCGACCATGCCATTTTCGACGGGGGTATTCGCGGCATGCTGTCGGCCCTCGATCCGTTCTGCGCATTCTTGGACCGCGACCAATTCGAGCTGATGAAGCAGCAGGCGCGGGGGGAAGCTATTGGATTTGGCTCGATCCTTTATGTCTCAGTGGGGAAAGTGCTCATCTTGCAGACGACGCAGGGCTCACCCTCGTTTCGAGCCGGTCTGGCGCCCGGCGACGAAATCGTGGCGATCAACGGCGAAAGGATCGATCGGCTGGATTTTCAATCGCTGATCGACCTGCTGAAGAGCTCACGCTCGCGTCCCGTGCGCTTGGGAGTCATCCATCCCGGCAGACTCGTGCCGGAGGACATCGACCTGCGCCCCGCGGAGGTCGCTCTGCCCTCCGTGGACAAGGCTTTTCTTTGGTCTCCCGGCATCGCCTACGTGCACATTGCCAGCTTTGAAGGAAAGACCCCGGAGGAGGTCGCGACCGCGCTGGATGGTATGGGTGCACCTCACTTGAAGGGGTTGCTCCTCGATCTCCGAGACAATCACGGCGGCATCGTGGATTCCGCCGCCCTCGTGGCCAGCCTTTTCCTGAAGCAGGACGCCATGGTTCTGACCACGCGCGGCCGCGCCATGCCGGAAAAGGTTTACCGCGCTCCCCAAATGCCCCGCCACTATGCCATGCCCGTCATAACCCTTGTGAATGGTGACACCGCCAGCGCCGCGGAAGTCCTGGCCGCCGCCCTCCAGGAGCATGATCGGGCGGTCATTGCCGGCGTTCCGACTTATGGCAAGGGCGTGATCCAATCGGTTATGGAACTCAGTGAGCAGACCGGTTTGGCGCTTACTGCCGGTCAATATTTTACCCCCAGCGGACGATCCATCCAACGGCCGCTGGCCGGCACCGCGCTGACCTTCGCGTCGCTCTCTCCCTCCGCTGTGCCCAAGGAGAAAGGGGAGAAGACCGCAGCCGCCACTGACCCGGCCAGCCCCATTGCCGGCATGTTTCACACCGACGACGGCCGTCCTGTCACCGTCGGCGGGGGCATCACTCCGGACGTGACCATCGCGGGCCGCTCGGACGACCCCTGGTTCGCCTTCGTCAACCAGCGCGGTTACTTGACAAGCTATGCTGAAGCCTTTCTGACCGCTCATGGCAAATTAGCCGAGCCTTTCGAGGTCTCACCCGAAATACTGGAGGACTTCAAATTAACCCTCCAACGCAACGGCGTCCGCGTTCCCGATGAGTACTGGTCAAAGGATCAGGATTATCTGAAGTTGAGGCTCAAGGTGGAACTTACAGATTTAGTGTATGGATTGGAACGGGGGAACGAGCTTGAAACCAAGGGCGACCCGCAGCTCTCGGAAGCCGCCAGCCTCTTCCCGCGCGTCGCGCGGATTCTCGCGGGACATTAAAGGTGGACGGTGTGAATCAGGCTGACCCCTCACGTGAATTCACGGCTTCATGCGATTTTCGCCCGTAAACTTTTTCATAGGCCCGGCAGAAAGGACACACGCTACCCTCCACCTGCTTGACGAACCAGAAGGCCACGCCCCGCTGCTTGCGACGGGCCCTCGTGCATACCGGGCATTCCACGCATCGCTGGGCCATGGCGCGGTCGCGGTCAGTAATTTCTGTTTCGCTCATGGGAACTCACCTCCTGCTGATATCGGTGCTTCTCCCCAAACCGTCGGTGTCATCGCTGCCGGCGGGCGGGTGGCAAGGCAAGGTCTCCGCTCGTGTGGGATAGCACGTACCATGCCGGTGCCCCTGCAAGGTTAGAGCCTAAACCCCATTCGGCAGGATCATTTCATGACTGAGCCCACCTCCCGTCGCCAAATCGGTAGTGACAATCAAGTGCTGGTTTCCCTTGCCCTGGCGACCGTGCTGATTCATCTCCTTTGCAGCAGTGGTTATGGATATTTCCGCGACGAACTCTACGCCATCGCGTGCAGCAAGCACTTGGCCTGGGGTTATGTCGACCAACCGCCGTTTTCGGAATTCGTTCTTGCGATTATCGGAAACTTGTTGGGCTACGGATGGTTCGCGCTGCGGCTTTTGCCCGCCGTGTGCGGTGGGTTGGTAGCCTTGCTAATAGGCCTTATTGTCCGGCAATTGGGCGGCGGCCGATTTGCGCAGGCGCTGGCCGCGACGGGGTACATTGTTGGTGGGGTCTATCTCGCCCTCGCCAATTATTACTCGATGAACTGCTTTGATCACCTGTTTTGGGCCCTGGGCATTTATCTTCTGGTGCGCATCCTGAAGAGTGGCGACACCCGGCTGTGGATGCTGTTTGGCCTGGTGGCGGGCCTGGGCCTGGAAAACAAGTACTCGATGGGATTCCTCGGACTGGGGCTGATCACCGGCTTGGCGCTTACGCCGGCACGAAGGCATTTTCTTGACAAGTGGCTGTGGATAGGTGGCGCGCTTGCGGCCTTGATTTTCCTGCCCCATATTCTTTGGGAAGTGCACAACCACCTCCCCACGGCGGAATTCATCCATAACGTGACCGCCAAGAAGAACATTCCCCTGACGCCCTGGGCTTTCCTCGGGGAATGTGTGCTGCTCGTTCATCCCTTCACGTTGCCCATCTGGCTGACGGGGCTCATTTACTTGTTCTTCTCTCCCCAAGGGCGCAAGTTCCGGGTTCTCGGCTGGATCTATGTTGCGGTGCTGGGGATTCTGCTCAGCACCCACTCCAAGCCTTACTATTTTGCGCCTGCCTTCCTCGTTCTGTTCCCCGCCGGCGCAGTGGCCATCGAAGCCTATGTCGCCCGCCACGCCTGGAACTGGCTAAAACCAACTTACCTGGCGGTGCTGGTCCTGGGAGGCGCTCTCGCGGCGCCGCTGGCTCTTCCGGTCTTGCCGGTGGAGACATTAATCCGGTATCAAGGCTGGCTCGGCATCCGGCCGAGGTCGGAAGAGCAAGATGAAAAGGTCGGCAGGCTCTCGCAGATGTTTGCCGACATGTTTGGCTGGCCGGAAATGGCAGCGCAAATGGCCCAGATTTACGATCACCTCTCACTCGAAGATAAAACGGACTGCGTAATCGGGGCCAGCAACTATGGAGAAGCGGGCGCCATCGACTTTTTCGGGGAGCAATACGGCCTGCCTAACGCCATCAGCACTCACAACAATTATTGGTTTTGGGGACCCGGTGACAAGCCCGGGAAAGTCCTGTTGGTGATCGGTGGATCGAAGGAAGACTATGAAGGCATGTACGAAGATGTCCGGCAGGTGGCGGCATTCGCGAACCCTTACGCTATAGAATCGGGAAGGCGCATTTTCCTCTGCCGCAAACCCAAGGGGACGCTTCAGGCGTTTTGGCCCCACCATCATAATTTCATCTGACCGGCGGGAAAGACAGGCAAATGGGGTAGCGGTACAATTTGAAATTAGGTAGTGGGGCGGATTGGCCAATTTCCGGTATGGGCGTTCCTAATCCAGCCAAGTGACCAATTAACAAAATTTCCGAGTGCACTCGCCCGGAACCTCGGATGGCCATTGTGGATACCTCGATAATCCCCAAACATCCCCGCAACTCGGCAAGTTGGGTGACTCCCAGGCCCTTAGGAGTCGCCGGGCTGGGGCGCAACATATTGTCCGTTTGCGAATGCCAAATTGTCCCTCCCCCCGTGACCCGCCCACAACCTACAACTTAGGCCAATGAGATAACTTTTATGAGTTCAGTACTAAGTATGGCTATTTGTCATTGGGGACATAATTTTTTATTGACCTTGATGCAGATGTGGTGCATAACGATATGGTATATTGATCATGCTCGATTGCTCCACCCGACCTCGTCACCCTTCTGATTAGGAGGCCACCACGACGAAGCCACCCAACTTCCCCAGGCATCTGAAGGTTTCTCTCTGCCCTGCTCTGCTCTGCTCTCCTTGGTCTTACTTCCCGGTGCCGCGTTTCCGCAGACCAAAAACCTCACTGACGATCTACCCACGTCCAAACCGAGCGCGCGGCACAATTACATCGGCATGGCCAGGGAGGCCGTGAACCCGGCCAACGGGTCCGTCAGCTTCCGGCTGGACATGGGAGGGGTGGCCTGACCGCCATGGACCGCAGATTCAAGATCGTGCAGAAGATCGTCGAGCGCGAGTTCGCGAAGCGGCTCAGAGCTAAGGATGTGGCACGGCGCGTGGGGCTAAGCGCTTCGCGCTTTGGCCGGCTCTTCAAGCAGTGGACCGGGCAAACGTTCAAACGATTCCTCCTGGCATTTCGCATGAAGCGGGCAAGGAATATCCTGCTCCTGGACCCCAGGCTGCCGATTAAAGATGTGGCCATGTCGGTCGGATACAGCTACTGGCACCTGTGTATCTTTACCCGAGACTTCGAAAAATACTGGGGTTGCCCTCCTTCGCAGTGTCGGAGGTCCGCAGCGTAGCGCGTTTAGTCAAAAAATAGCGCGTTTAGTCAAATTTTAGCGCGTTTAGTCAACAACCTTCTATTGACTCGCAGGCCATCCAGACTTATTCCAGTACCATCCCAGCGTGTAACAGCGGCCGCATTACCGAAGGCCTGAGCGCATGGGGTCAGGGTGTGGGTCGAGGAGGCAGCGGTTCGCTTCCCCACCGCGATCCATGAACACACCTCTGGTCAGGAGGCCCGCCATGACCAAGGAGTTTTCCATGCGAAACGTGCTTCGCTCCGGTCTCATTTCGTTGTTTGTTGCTCTGGTGGCAGGCGGTCCGCTCGCCTACGGCGGAACCGCCCCATCAACTACAACACTGTCTTCACTTCTTAACCCCTCGACATACGGGACCTATGCGATGTTCCAGGCAACCGTCACGAATACTTTTCCCTGCGTCGGCTGGGGGGGGAGGGGAGTGTGCCCCACGCCCACCGGGCAAGTGAGTTTTTATAACGGGGGCACGCTCTTTGCTACCGGAACGCTCTCTAACGGGGGGACCGCGGTGGGCACCTCGGCCCTGACCGTGGGGTCGCATTCCATTACCGCCACCTATGGGGGAGACTCCAATTACGCCAGCAGCACGTCCAACACCGTGACGCAGACGGTGAACAAGGCCACGCCCACCATCACTTGGTCGAACCCCAGCGCCATCACATACGGAACGGCGCTCGGCGGGACGCAACTGAATGCCTCGGCGAATGTCCAAGGCAGCTTTGCGTACACCCCGGCGTCGGGCACGGT
>JBEKNU010000305.1:0-16847 GCA_049522495.1 Terriglobia bacterium | reverse complement strand
GTGCCTGTCTCTCATTTGCGGCCTATGGCGGGGAATCTCGGTTTATCCACAATGCACAACAGCCTTCCGCGCTCAATAACCAAAAATCCAGCACAATTTTTATTCCCCAACCCCTAATCCCTAATCCCGAGTTTCTTATCCGTCTCCCAAACAATCTTGTCCGCCCAAAACACCGGCCCTTCCGTGCAAACGCGCTGATAGGCTTCGTGGCCCGTTCCCTGGACGCGGATCGAGCAGCCCAGGCAGACTCCCACGCCGCACCCCATGCGATTCTCCATGGAAACCAGGCAGGGATGACGGAAGCGCTTGGCGAGTTCCACCGTGGCGCGCAGCATCGCCCCCGGACCGCACACCATGAGCAAGAACTTCTTGTTGGTGTGCTTGGTGAGATAATCCTCTAGCGGCCGCGTCACAAAACCGCGATACCCCACTGAGCCATTCTCCGTCGCCAGCAGCATGGCGCGCACCAGCGGCTTGAATTCCTGTACCCCCACCAAGTCGTCTTTCGTTCGCGCCCCGAAGAAGAGCCTCTGTTTGAATCCCGCCTCGGCTAAGTGTTTCGCCGGAAGCTGCAGCGCCGCGATGCCAATGCCCCCCGCCACGTGCAGAATCTCATCGGATTCGTGCGCACGGGGGAGATATTCCTCTTCAAAAAAACCATGGCCGAGGGGCGCCAGCAGTCCCGCCTTGTCGCCGGGCTTGAGTTCCGCCATCAGGCGCGTGCCGCGTCCCACGATTTTGTAGAGAAGTTGGAGGATGCGCGGCGCAGACGCTGACTGGGGAGATCCGGTTGGGCCGCCGTCTTGCGCCTGGACGTCAAAGATGCTCATGGGCCGGCGCAGCAGCACGTCGGACCGTCCGAGAATGCGCACCATCGCGAACTGGCCCGGCCGCGCAGCCGGCGCTTGCCGCGGAGCATCCAAACTCAAAAGGAAATGGCCGCCGGTGAGGGCACGATTCTCGATGACAGCCACAGTTTCGTCGTACATCGGAACTATGGTAGCACATGACACCTTCCTTACAGATGCTTCTCAATCCATCGTCGGATGTGGGGAATTGAACTGCGGGGGAACTTGTGGGGAGAATCGTAAAAACGGAAGTCGAGGGTGGCGGCACGCTGCGCCAATTGCCGGCGGAACTCCAGGTTTTTCTCTCGCGAGTACCATTCATCCTGCTGGGCGGCGATGTGCAGCACGTGTGTGGCCGCGGGCCGGTAGTGCGGATTCTCCATCCAATCAGCGGGAACCCCGCCGCACACGCTGACGGCGCCGCGAATCGCATGCGGGTGGGTAAACACATAGCGGTAATTCAATGAGCAGGCCTGCGAAAACGCCAGCAAGAATATCCGTTGAGGGTCGGCGTGGTATTTCCGCACGGCCAACTGGATGATGGTTTCCAAGTCCCGGTGGTGGAGGTGGATGGAATCCTCCATTTTGTAGGGCGTGCCCCAGCCAAAGCCCACCCGAAAGTTTTTGGGATTTTTGCCGAACCGGCGAAGGAACTGGTACGGCCCTTGAAGGGAAATCGTTACCATGTTGCCGTCCGCGATGTGCTGCGCCACACGCATCATGGAAGCTTTATTCCCTTCGTAACCGTGCAAGGCAAGCAACAACGGCCAACGCTTGCGCCGGGCCAAGTTGTGCGGCAGCTCAACCTCGTAGTAGCGGCGAATGGCGCTGCGAAAGAATTTTTCCATAAGTTCAGTGAGAATTCAGGATTCCGAATACGATTCGTAATCCTGCGTCAATGGCCCATTGCGCGCAGGTGAGGCCTACTTAATTCCTGCTAGCTTGTCATTAGCGGGGCGGGGCGCTCGACTTTAACAATTCCCTAATCGTTGATCCAAAGCCTGAATCCCCGATTGCCGGCGCCACGCGGATTTCCCGCTGAAGGGAAAGATTAATTCTAGCACATCGACGAATGGCCACGGCCGCGACAGGGATAGCGCGTACGTCAGGCCTGCGTCAAAAGCCCGAAATTTGATTAACCGAACAGCGAGGGTGGAACTCTGTGGAGCACATCCAAAACGTGCAGAGATACCCGTGTCAGAAAAAGGGCTGGACTTTGTGGGGGAATGGTGAGATAAACAGTTCAGGGTGCGAATCCAACGGCTAGTCCGTTGGTTCCGTTACTCAACTTCAGGGCTGATTACAGGAAAATGTGGGGCCAAGAGGCCCAGTGAAGATTACTGGGTTCAGGCCGATAGGTTTGTCGGAGGGCATGCCGATGAAGGTACTGCACCCGATTAGCCGACGTGTAATTTTATTCGTGTTGGTGGTGGCATTTCTGCCGCTGGCGGCACGCGGTGGACCGCCCGATGCGCTGCTGCCGGACGGCGTTTGCGGCAACAGCCAGACCATGCTGGAAGCCACCCAGATGGGCAACGCCATGGTCCGGCAGGTTCTGGCCAGAGGCATGCGGTGGGGTGGTAAGTCCCTGAATGAATACGTCAACCGGTTAGGACAGAACTTAGCGCGCAGCAGCGGAAGCCAACAGATTTTTTCCTTTTACGTTCTCTACGATCCAAAGGTAAACGCACAGGCTTTTCCCGGCGGATACATTGTGATCAACACCGGAGCGATCAGCCTGGCGGAAAGTGAGGCCGAACTGGCCTCCGTTCTATCCCACGAAATCGCCCATGTGAACTCCTGTGATTGGCGAACCGCGCCTTCGAAGGGCAATCTCTTTGAGTTAATCGCCGTGGTTCCAGCGGTGGTTCTTGGGGGGCCGGTGGGAATCGCGATTGCTTCGGGAAGCGGTTGGGCGGCGAGGGTGGCGCGCGCCCGTTTCAGCCGGTCAGAGGAGGAGCGGGCCGACCGCTTGGCGGCACAGTACCTGGTTCTTGCTGGTTACGACCCACAGGCGTCGGCGGATTTCTTCCAAAGGCTCCAGGCGGACCAGGAACGCAGCGGTGGGGAACCCGGGGGCTTGCTGGCCACCCACCCGCGCACGGTTGATCGAGAAAAAAAGGTGGAGAGCATCATTCCCAATCTCCCCCCGCCGGAATTCGCGCTGCACGATGAAGCGGAATTCCTGCGCATGCGGCGGGCGGTCCGGGACTACGACGAAACTTATTCTCGCCTGTTGGGTGTGCGCGTGCCCGGACACGACGCCCCTGCTCCCGAGCTTTCCCGCCGGCCGTAATTGTCAACCTCGCCTTTGAGGCCTGCGCCGACGCACTTTCCGTCTTCTCCCATCAGCAGGCAAGCATCGCGCATACCTGTTTTGCCGGCCCGCGGGTTTTCCTTGCCCATCGGGGAAGGGCCGCCCCAGTGCCTTGGGGCGATACTCCTACCGCGATGACCTTCGGTTTGTCACTGGGAGGGCATCCACCATTTGGAGTTTTGGCGAGTGTCGCCTACAATGGGGTGCTTCCGGGTGTTCCATGTTCGCCTTACTAAAAGCCTCATTGATTATCGGTCTGGTTGCGCTTAACGCCTTTTTCGTCGCCACGGAATACGCCCTGCTGAGTGTGCGGCGCACCCGCCTGGAGCAACTTTCCAACGAAGGCAATCCCCAGGCGAGGCTGGTGCTCACCCTGCTTTCCGATATGGTGGCATTGTTCTCCGGGACACAACTGGGGATTACCGTCATCAGCCTGCTGATGGGCTGGATGGGCGAAGCCATCATGGCCGAGGCCATCGAGCATTCGCTGGAAGGATATCTGGGGCACGTGGCGCGCGCTGCCGTAGCGCACTCCATATCCGTCGGCATCGCTTTTCTGCTCATCACCATGTTGCTGATGGTGTTGGGTGAGCTCGTGCCCAAAGCCATGGCCTACGATAACGCGGAGAGATTTGCGTTGGGCGTGGCGCGGCCCATGCTTCTCTTTCTCAAGCTGAGCCGCTACCCCGTGCGCCTGCTGGATATGCTGGCCAAGGGCGTGCTTCGTTCGCTGCACCGCCCTTCGGGTCGAAGTCACGGCCCGCTGCCCACGGCCGAAGAAGTAAAATTGATTGTCTCGGGAATCCGCAAGCGCGGTCTGCTGGACGAAGAACAAGAGGAGATGATTCACAGCGTTTTCGATCTGGACCGCGTGCGCGTGCGCGAAATCATGGTGCCCTGGAATCGCATCACCTGTCTGCCGGTCGCGACCGATCTGCGGACGCTGCTTGACCGCGTGGTAAAGGACCAACACTCCCGCATTCCCGTTTATGACGGCTTGCCGGACCAGATCGTGGGCGTCCTGTACACCAAGGACCTGCTGGCGGTGATGGCGGAAAGGGCGCGCGCCGCAACTCCGGCGGACTCAGGCTTTGACCTGCGCACGATCCTTCACCAGCCGATGATTGTTCCCGAGGCGATGTCGTTAACCCAGGTGCTGAAGGAGGCCCGCCGGCGGCATTCGCAGATGGCGCTGGTGGTGGACGAGTTCGGAACCTTTGTGGGCCTGGTGACCATCGAAGACGTGCTGGAACAGATCGTGGGCGAGATTCAGGATGAGTACGACCGCGAAGAAGCCGCCATCCGCAAGGTGGGGGAAAACCTCCTGGTGGTGGACGCCTCGATGAGCCTGCGCGATCTGGCCAGCGAGCGCGATATCGTCCTACCGCGCGGCGAGGGGTACGAAACGCTGGCGGGGTTTGTGCTGGCGCGGCTGGGATTCATTCCGCGAGGCGGGGAAAGTTTCATCTTCGAATCCCGCCGCTACACCGTCCTGGAAGTGGAAGGCCGCCGGGTGTCGAAGATTGGCATTGAGACGCTGCCTCCGGCCCCAGTCGCGGTGAAATCGGCCGCTGAGACCGCCGGGGATTAGGCAGGATTTCTCGCCAGGAGGAAGGGCCGTCAGGCGGATTCGGGAACCGCCGCAGAAGATGTCCCCAGCATCACACCCACTTCCACGCCCCGGTTTACATTCAGGATTTTCGCGGCCGAACCCCGGTTGGTGCAAATTTCAATATAGCCGGTACTGCCCACGATCGCGAACAGCTCCGAGGGCTTGCCCATCGAATACGCCAGGTTCAAGCGAGTAATCTCCTGCTGATTGATGAGGATCTTGAAGGGCGGCGGGTTCTCGGCGAATAGTTGGGGAAGGTCTTCCGGCAGGAGATTGGTGAGGATGTTCCCAAACTTGTCGATCTTCAGGACAACACCTTTAATGAGGTTGTCGCCCACCCGCTTGGGTTTGGGTGAGGTGAACTTGGTGTAATCGGTGATGAGCTCGCCGAACTTATCCGATTCCACCCATTTGCTCAGCCAGCCGACCACGGGAGCAAAAATGTCGCGTCCCTGGAACGTGGCGCTGACGGGGTTGAGGAAGTAATGGTCGGAGGTGATGTGGCGGACCTCCAGGTTTTCTTCCCGCTCGTAGACCAACGAAAGTACGCCGTTATCGGGCGCAACGAATTTGTAATTCATGCTGCGGGCCAGCAGGGGGCGGCGCGCGGTTCCCACTCCCGGGTCAACGACCACCAGGTGAATCGTATCGGTAGGGAAAAAGCGATAGCTTTGGGCTAACATGAAGGCCGCGTCGAAAATGTCGTAGGAGCCCACTTTGTGGGTGATGTCCACGATTTCGACGTCGGGGTTAATGTTGTAGATGACGCCTTTCATCGTACCGACGAAGTGGTCGGCGGTATCAAAATCCGTGATCAAGGTAATGATGGGCTTGCGAGCCAAGGGCCTCTCCTATTCTTTGCGCCAGCCAGAGCGAGTTCAAGGCAAAGTTACGGAAACCCGCGAGGGTTGTCAAGGGCGCTTGCGAATCTCTTCCGGCGTTGCGCCCTTCACATCACGCGCTGGATGCGGGCGAGATGCGTGAAGTCGCATTGGGAGTCCAATTCCAGGGCGCGCAGCCAGGCGCGGACGGCGTTATCGGTCTCCCCGAGTTCAATAAAGCAGAAGCCCAGGGCCTGGTGGACGAAGGCATCCCCGACGCGGCAGGTCAGAGCTTCTTCATAAGCCGCCTGGGCGCCGGCCCAGTTCTTGAAGCGCATGCAGTGAAAACCGCGCTCGCAGGCGCCGGCCCAGGGCTGGAGCTCGGGCGTGACCACCAGGGGGAGCGGTTGTTCCCGCTGCAAATCCCGCAAGCGGCGCGCACCCTCCGGCAAGTTGTCGCGCGCCGGGGAGTTCTCGAAAACAGCAACGGACAGAATCAGTTCGCGAAGGGAGCGGTTCAAATCCTGCGGCGACGGATCCTGAGAATAGAGCAGGCTCAGGCCCGTACGGTAATGTTCCCGGCTCTCGATGAGCGATTCCACCTTCATCAGAAATTCTTCCGCCTTGGTGTGGTGGGGGTCAAGCTCCAGGGACCGGCGGTAGCAAGCGGCCGCCCGGTCCAACTGGCCCAGACTTCCGAAAGCGTTGCCAAGGAGATAATGCGCTTGGGCATCCATCGGCGCGGCCTGCACGGCGCGGGAGAGGGCTTCCACGGCGTCGGAAGGCCGCTGGGTTTCCAGGTAGCACACGCCGAGCTGGCTCCAGGCCTGGGCATTCGCAGAGTCTTCCACCACTAACTCCTCCAGCAGGCTGATGGCGGCGGGAAAATCCGCCTGTCCGAGCGCCTCGAGGGCGCGCGCGAGCCGATCTGCGGATTCTAAATTCGTCACAGCCGTTTCCATCCCCTCGCGATAATCTGCCGCCTGGCGCGCCCCGGTCATTTGTTGAAAATGGCGCGGAACTGCTCCAGGTTAAGCGGCGGAGTTTGCGCCGTACGAAGATTCTCGGTGACGTGCTCGTGCCGGCTCATTCCCACCAGCGCGGAAACGATGCCGGGCGTGGAGCGCACAAACTGAATGGCCCTTTGCGCGTCCTTTTCGAGGCCGGGAAACCACGCGTGGGTTTCCTCGGGCAGGCTCTCGGTCAATTTCTGCTGAAGCAGGCTGGCGCTGGCGAAAACCAGCATGCCGTGGGCGCGCGCCACCTGCAAAACCGGGACGGCCTTGCCGTCAACGCGTTGCGTTCGGGCCGACAGGGCTTCCGGCATGGCGAGGTTATAGGGCAGTTGGATGGCGCGGAAATGATGGTCTTTGCCACCCACCTCCTCCGCCAGGCGCAAAAGGTCCGGGAGCGAAAGCGCCTCTTGCGAGTCGAGCCCCACGCGGTAGCCATTCCAGGTGGCGGTGCCGTACATGCGAATCTTGCCTTCGCCCACGGCTTTCTCCAGTGCCGCAAAGGCCGCGCGCATCCGCCGGTCGAATTCCCCGCGGGCCACGTGGGAGGCTTGTGTTTCAGGGTTATGTAAATAATAAATATCCAGTGTCTGCACGCCGAGGTTCCGCCGGCTCACGTCGATCTGGTTCTCGAGGTACTTCGGTGACATCACGTGGCAGCCGGCCACTACTTCCTCCGGTCGCAAAAGGCCGGGATCGATCAGCGTCCGCTGGAAGTATTCGGAAGGATCGTCAGGCTCGCTGCCGTCAAAGGTCAGGAAGCTGCCTTTGGTGGCGATCATCACCTCGTCGCGCTGGACCTTGCCGGAGGAGATCACCGCCGCCAGCGCCTGGGCGATCGCCCGCTCGCTGCGCTGGTGGCGGTAATTCACCGCCGTATCGATGACGTTGATTCCGCCTTCCAGTGCCTCCGCCACCGCCTCACGATAAAGCGCGTCACAGGCGGCGGTGGGCTCGCCCAAGTAGGTCCCGATCCCGATGGAGGAAAGCCAGAGGCCCTGGAACTCGCGGAAATGGCCGGGGAGCTTCGCCTCGAAGCGGCGGCGAAAGCGGTCCGTCCCCTCGGACGTGGCGTGGCCCGGCATCAGCATGTGTTGGAATCCCCCGAAACCAACTTAACTTTAACACGAAACTCGAAAAACGAAGTTCGAAACCCGAAAACCCCGACGATTTTCGAAGTTCGGCCTTTTCAGTCCATATGCGCCTTGACCAAGAAGAGCGGAATGTCACTTTCGTGCCGGACCTTGGTGATGGTGGCGCCGTGAATGAGGTCGGCGATCAATCGATGCCCGTGCGTCGTCATGGCAATCAGGTCGCAATGCAGGTCGTCCGCGGTTTTGAGGATGGCGCGAGCGGGCTCGCCGCTGGCATGGCGTGCCAGTACCCGTAAGTTCTCGCCCCGGAGTTCCGCGCTGACCTTCTCCAAATATTCCCTGTCCTCTTTTATTTCCCGGGAATCGGATAGATTCAGGTTTTCCTGCCACTGCGCCGCCCATCCGGTGGAAACGTGCAGCAGGAGAAGTTCGGCGCCGGTCAGGCGCGCCAATTCCTTGACCTGCGGCAGAAGGAAGGCGTCCGCCTTGCTGTGATCGAGCGCGACAAGGATTCTTTTGAACATGGCCAGCCTCGCATAATCGGGTGATCGAGCCTTCGGTTCATCGGGCCATCGGATCATTGGGCCATCGGGTCATCGAGCCATTGAAACCAGCAGGTGAGTGACGAGTTAACGGCAAGTGGCTAGGAACAAATCTCTTGCCAGGACCCTGTGATCTATCAATGACCCGATGGCCAGATGAACCGATGACCCGATCACCGCATCCAATCTCGAATCGTCACCACCAAAAGATACGCATTCAGCAGCGCGATGATTGCGGCCGTGGACCACGCCAGAATTTTCAGCCATCGCGGGTTGGCGAATTCGCCCATCTTGCGCCGGTCGCTCGTAAAAATCACGAGGGGCACCACGGCAAAAGAGAGTTGCAGGCTCAGGATGACCTGGCTGAAGATCAGGAGCTTGGCCGTCCCCCCCTGGCCGAAGAAGATGACCGTAATCACCGCCGGAATGATGGCCATCAGGCGCGTGATCAACCGGCGCAGCCAGGGAACCAGCCGCAGGTTGAGAAATCCCTCCATCACGATCTGGCCCGCCAGGGTTCCCGTCAAGGTGGAGTTCTGCCCGGAACAGAGCAGGGCTACGGCAAACAGAATGGCGGCCAGGCGCGTTCCCAGCAGGGGCGTCAGGGTGTGATACGCCTCTTGGATTTCCGCCACATGGGTGTATCCAGCGCGGTAAAACGTTCCTGCGGCCATAATCAGAATAGCGGCATTAATCAGAAAAGCGAAGTTCAGGGCGAGGAAGGAGTCCAGAAAATTATAGCGCATGGCTGTCTTGATGCCTTCGCGCGTGCGGTCAATGGCGCGGGTCTGCACCAGGGAGGAATGCAGGTAAAGGTTGTGCTGGCAATTTCCACGACGCTGGGGCGCACCAGGAGAAGTTCCACAAGGTAGCACCCTCCGATGATCCCGATCAGCGAAACGACCACGGCTTCCAGATAGCGGAAGCCTTTGTTTTGGAGATAGAGAATGGCGAGCACATCGAGCGCCGTCAAGCAGACTCCCACCAACAGGGGAATGTGAAATAGCAGGTTGAGGGCGATGGCGGAACCGATCACTTCCGCCAGGTCGCAGGCGGCGATGGCGATCTCGCAGAGCACCCAGAGGATGAGGCTGGTTCGCCGCGAATAATGGGCCTTGCAGGCCTGTGCCAGGTCCATCTGCGTGGCAATTCCCAGGCGCGCCGCCAGCGCCTGAACCAGGATCGCCATGAGGTTGGAAACCATCAGCACGGAAACGAGCTGATAGGCGAAACGCGATCCACCGGCAATGTCGGTGGCCCAATTGCCGGGGTCCATGTATCCGACCGCCACGAGAAATCCCGGCCCGGAGAAGGCCAGGACCTTCCGCCAAAAACCGGCGCCGGGAGGGACAATGACACTCCGGTGCACTTCCGGCAACGACGGAGTTGCCACCACGTGGTGGTCGGGAATCGCGGGTGCAGGATCCATGAGGGGATAAGTATACTCGCACTCAGGCAAACTGGCAGCCGACGGCTTTACAGCCTGTTCCTTCACGTTCCTTCACTTCACGTCCCTTTATGTCACGTTCCTTCATGTTGACAGGGCTCCCTCCAAGCCTTACCCTAAAGCCATGGAAGTTCAACTCACACCGGATCAGGAAGCGTTTATCCGCAATGCCGTCGCGAGCGGTCGTTACCCGAGCCCCGAGGCCGCCGTGCGTGAGGCGATGGCGCGCTGGGAGGAAGGCGAGCGTGCACGACTGGAGGTATTGGCGGCTCTCGATGAAGCGGAAGCTGATCTGGAGGCTGCCCGCTATACCGATTTCACTGACGTAACGCTGCCCCAGTTGGCCAGTGAGCTTAAGAGAGAGGCGCGAGAACTCCTCAAACAGCCCTGATGGTAACTTACCGGCTGACCCTGCGCGCTCGACGGGAAGTTCTCAAGATCTGGCAGCGTATTGCAGAGGATAACGAGCAAGCTGCCGACCGGTTCATCGACCTGCTGATTCACTCCTTCACTGTATTGGGAGATAATCCCCGGGCTGGACGCCGCCGGGACGACCTGCGGCGCGGTTATCGCAGCTTTCCAGTGGGAGAGTACCTTATCCTTTATCGCATCACGGAACCGGGTGTGTGCATAATGCATTTGGTACATGCTCGCCGCGACATCGAAGCCTTGTTCGGCCAATAGATTCCAGCCCGTGCCAGCTGTGATTTAGCACCGCTCTCGAGGCATACCGAGGATGGATGGCAAGATGGCCGTGATGCTGCTTTTCAATCGCAAATCACAAATCACCCGATGGCTCGATGACCCGATGATCCGATTCCTCAGAGCGGCCACTTCCAATTGCGAATTTCCGGCATGTCCTCTCCCACGCGCGTGATGTACTGTTTGTGTTCGATCAGCTTGGCGTGCAGGCGCTGTTTGGCGAGGGCCGCCAGGTTCTTCAGCCGCGGCACGCGGTCGATGACGTCGCAGGCCAGGTGGAAGCGATCGAGCTCATTCATGACGGTCATATCGAACGGCGTGGTGGTGGTGCCTTCCTCCTTGTATCCGCGCACATGCAGGTTGGGGTGATTGGTGCGCCGGTAGGTCAGCCGGTGGATGAGCCAGGGGTACCCGTGAAAGGCGAAGACAATCGGCTTGTCGGTGGTAAAGAGAGAATCGAAGTCGCGGTCAGAGAGCCCGTGCGGATGCTCGCTCGCCGGCTGCAAAGTCATCAGGTCCACCACGTTGATAACGCGAATCTTGAGGTCCGGGATGTCTTTGCGCAACAGGGCCACGGCGGCAAGCGTTTCAAGGGTAGGGACGTCGCCCGCGCAGGCCATCACCACATCGGGTTCCGAGCCTTCATCGTTTGAGGCCCAGTCCCAAATGCCGATGCCCGCCGTGCAATGGGCAATCGCCGCGTCCATGGAGAGCCACTGCAATTCCGGCTGCTTGCCCGCCACGATCACGTTCACGTAGTGGCGGCTGCGCAGGCAGTGGTCGGTGACGGAGAGCAGCGTGTTGGCGTCCGGCGGCAGGTAAACGCGCACGATGTCCGCCTTCTTGTTCACCACGTGATCGATGAAGCCGGGGTCCTGGTGGCTGAAACCGTTGTGGTCCTGCCGCCAGACGAGCGAAGTGAGCAAGTAATTGAGGGAGGCGATGGGCCGCCGCCAGGGAATTTGCCTCGTCACCTTCAGCCACTTGGCGTGCTGGTTGAACATGGAATCGATGATGTGAATGAACGCCTCGTAGCAGGAGAAGAGGCCGTGCCGTCCGGTGAGCAGATAACCTTCCAGCCAGCCTTGGCACATGTGCTCGCTCAGCACCTCCATCACGCGTCCGTCGGGACTGAGGTGGTCGTCGGTGGGGAGAATTTCCGCCGTGAAAACGCGATTCGTCACCTCGAAGAGGTCTCCCAGGCGATTGGAGGCCGTCTCATCCGGTCCGACCACGCGGAAATTGCGGCTTTCGGCGTTCAGCTTCATCACGTCGCGCAGAAACTGCCCCATGATCCGCGTGCCCTCGGCCTCGACCTTGCCGGGCTTGGGAACTTTCACGGCATAATCGCGGAAGTCGGGCATGACCAAATCGCGCAGCAGCACGCCGCCATTGGCGTGCGGATTGGCGCCCATGCGCCGGGACCCTTGCGGCGCCAGCTCCGCGAGCTCCGGCAGCAGCTTGCCGCTCGCATCGAAGAGTTCTTCAGCTTTGTAGCTCTTCATCCATTCTTCGAGCATCTTCAACCGCTTGGGGTGCGTGGCCAGGTCCGCCAGCGGCACCTGGTGCGAGCGGAAGGAGCCTTCCACGGGCTTGCCGTCCACGGTCTTCGGCCCTGTCCAGCCCTTGGGCGTACACAGAATGATCATCGGCCAACGCGGCCGCGTGCGGAAACCGTTGGCGCGCGCGTCTTGCTGAATCGACTGGATTTCCGCGAGCGCCGCTTCGAGGGTCGCCGTCATCATCTGGTGCACGGGTTCGGGATCATGGCCTTCAACGAAATAGGGTTTGTAGCCGTAGCCCGTGAAAAGGCTGGCCAGTTCTTCCTTGCCAATCCGGGCGAGTATTGTGGGATTCGCAATCTTGTATCCGTTCAGGTGCAGAATGGGCAGCACGGCGCCGTCGCGCGCCGGGTTCAGGAATTTGTTGGAATGCCAACTGGCCGCCAGCGGGCCCGTTTCCGCTTCCCCGCAACCCACCACACACGCCACAATAAGGTCCGGGTTGTCGAAGGCCGCACCGTAGGCGTGCGCAATGGAGTAGCCAAGTTCTCCGCCTTCGTGAATCGAGCCAGGAGTTTCGGGCGCCACGTGACTGGGAATGCCCCCTGGAAACGAAAATTGTTTGAACAGCCGCTGGATGCCCGCCGTGCTCTGCGGGATGTTCGGGTAAACCTCACTGTAGGTGCCTTCCAGATACGTGTTCGCCACTATGCCGGGTCCGCCGTGCCCGGGGCCGATAACGTAGATCATGTTCAGGTCATGCTTTTTGATCAGGCGGTTCAGGTGCACGTAAATGAAGTTGAGCCCCGGGGTTGTTCCCCAATGGCCCAGCAATCGCGGCTTGACGTGCTCGATTTTGAGGGGCTCCTTGAGCAGCGGGTTGTCCATCAAATAGATCTGCCCAACCGAAAGGTAATTGGCCGCTCGCCAATAAGCGTGCATGCGGCGGAGTTCTTCCGCAGCGAGGGTGTTTTCAGGAAGGGTTGAAGACGTAGAATGTTTTGACGACTTATCCATGGCAGCCTCCAGGCCCGAGCGTGCAGGCAAAAACTCCCAGCCTGCCGCCCCTATCTTACCAGTGCCGGGTGGCCGCAAGGTTACAATCCCGTGAAGACCATAAGCCGCAGTTTCTTCAAAAAAGTTGAGCGAAGGGGTAATCGGGAGATCGGGTCATTGGGGAATCGAGTGATTGGCGATTTGCGCCCGCCCCTGTCAATAGGAGAATCCTGAGCGGGGCGGCGCACTAGCGGCGTCGGTTTGCGGCAACGGAAAGCAGCAGTTGTGCCAGGCGGCGGGAGTCGTGGCGGGCAACGTTATCCTCGAGCAACAGGTCGGCGCACAGAGGTTTGACGCCCAGCTTGCGCACGGCGCCGAGGTCGAGCGCCACGGGCGCGGCGTGCTCGGCGGCGTAGCGTTTCAGGAGTGCCTCCGAAAAGGGCCGCGTGTTGAGCACAATGTAGTCAAACAGTTTACGCCCCGCGTGTTTGTGGAGGGCTATGATATGGCCGGCGGCGGAGTAGCCACGCGATTCGCCGGGCTGGGTCATGAGGTTGCAGACCAGCACTTTCACGGCGCGCGACCGCGCAATTTCTTCGGCGATACCCCGCACGAGCAGGTTGGGCACTAACGAAGTGTAGAGTGAGCCGGGCCCTATGGTGATGAGGTTGGCTTGGTGGATGGCGGCCAGCGTTTCCGGCAGCGGCCGGCAGCGGCTGGGGACGATGTGCAGGCGCTGGATGGGAACGCGGGTCTTGGTGATGCTGCGCTCCCCCCGTATCACCACGCCATCCGTCCGCGTGGCTTTCAGGTGGACATCAGAGAGCGTGGCGGGGTAGATTTCGCCGCGAATGGCCAGCACTTCGCTCGACAGGCGCACGGCCTTGGCGAAGTCGTGGGTGAGATGCGTGAGCGCGGTGAGAAAGAGATTGCCGAGATTGTGACCGCGCAGTCCGCGGCCGCTGGAGAAACGGTAATTGAAGAGTTGGGTGAGGAGTTGTTCGTCCTCGGCGAGCGCCACCAGGCAGTTGCGGATGTCGCCGGGAGGAAGCATGCGGAAATCGCGGCGCAGGCGGCCGGAGCTGCCGCCCTCGTCCGTAACCGTGACCACGGCGGTGAGCCGAGTGATCTCCGGCCGGAACCGGGCGGGGCGCCCGGGCTCGGTAACGTGGTGCTTGAGGCCACGCAAAACCGTCGACAAACCCGTGCCCCCACCGATGGCTACAACTTTCATCAACAGGTACGAATCCTTGCGACGAGCCGGCATAGCAGGATCGAGCCGGAGGCTTATGATCCCGCCGGATAAATCAGGCGCCGGAAGCGGGGGTCAGCGGCGAGCCCCTGGAAGTCTTCGTCGCGGCGCGCGTGGATGCGGTTTTCGGGACGCAAAGCGAAAGATGCTTCGAGATGAGCGAGGGCGTCGTCGGCGTTCCCTCCCAGGGCGTGCGACACCGCCAGCGCGTAGTGGATGTGATCCTGATGGGGCTTCATCTTGTCGGCCTTGCTCAGGTGCTCGACCGCCAAGCTGTACTCGCGCCCGTTCAAACAGGCAACACCCAGCGTGTAATAATCGTCGGCCGATTTGGGGGGAGGGGCAGCACGGCCCGTCCTTTGCCGGCAAAGTCGCAAATGCAGGTGCGCGCGTTCAGCCACGTCGCGAGCCTCGTTATCGACGAGCTTGGCGAAGATCTCGGCAGCTTTATGGTAATTCTGCTTTTGAAAAGCTCGCACCCCCGTTTCGAAATTCTTGATGGCCGTTTGGTATTGGGGGTTGACTTGCGGCCTTTGGGGATTTGTGGACGGAATGCCCTTATGTCCCGTCTTGGCCCTTGCGCGGGAAACAGGTCTACCTGTCCCGCTGTGACGGGCTCGGACATTTGACCGCGAGGCGCTGCGGGCTCGATCCACCGCGTGACTCACCCGCGACGTAGACTTCCGTGGCCTTGCCAAGGCGTGTCGTTTTGCGGATTTAAGTGTTTTCATTTCAATGTCTTAGGCAATCAGCCGGGGTCAACAGCTAACCTGCCGCGATGATTGCTATTTCTATGTATAACAAATTTCGGTAGTTGGAGTCAAATTTTCAGTTGCGCGGCGGGAGCGGCGGAAATTTCCTGTTTTATTCCACAGGATTCCCAGAGGATGCCAGATTGACTCCGAGTTGTGTGCGATCAACGACTTGCAAACCTTTCCTCACTCTGCTGTTCAACTCACGGTGTTGAGTTTGTTCCCCTATGGCATGACCCCTGCATGTCGACTCTCACTGCGGCGCAATCTGCACCCCTTCCCCTTTGCGATGAGTGTTGCCAATTTGTCGATGCCGTGATAAAAAAGGATATGCTATGAAAATTCTTTTGCATCTTGTGAGCAAAAAACCCTCCCCGGGCGCCGCTGCACCTGGGCATTGTAGCCGCCTCAATTGATTTATACAGCCCCTCCCCTTCAGAGTGGGGAAGTGCGACAACGAAATTCAACAGGAGGTCTTCCGAAGTGACCGAATACAAACACCCCGAGGTTCTCGTGAGCACGGAATGGGTCGCCGCACACGCCAATGACCCTAAGGTCCGGCTGGTGGAAGTGGACGTCGATACCAGCGCCTATGAAAAAGCGCACATCAAGAACGCTCGGGGATGGAATTGGACCACCCAGCTCAACGATCACGTCCGGCGCGACATCCCCAACGAGAAGGAGTTTGAGGAGCTTTGCAGCGCGTCGGGAATCGCCAACGACCATACCGTGATTCTTTACGGCGACAACAACAACTGGTTCGCCGCCTTCGCGTTTTGGCAATTCAAGATTTATGGCCACAAAGATGTACACCTGATGAACGGGGGCCGCAAGAAGTGGGAACTGGAAGGCAGGCATTTCACCACCGAGGTGACGGCCGTTACGCGCACGCCGTATCGCGCCGGCGTGCATGACTCCAGCCTGCGCGCGCGACGCGACAACATCTTCCAAATTCTTTCCGGAAAGCAAGCCTCGCTTGTGGATGTGCGCTCGCCCGACGAGTTTACCGGCAAAGTCATAGCCCCCCCGGGCATGACGGAGACCGCGCAGCGCGGCGGGCACATCCCCGGCGCCATGAATATCCCCTGGTCGAAGGCCGTCAACGACGACGGAACGTTTAAGGCCCACGACGATCTCGCCGCACTTTACGAGGCGCAGGGCGTGCGCCCCGACAAAGATGCGGTGATCTACTGCCGCATCGGCGAGCGTAGCGCGCACACCTGGTTTGCCCTCAAGTACCTTCTGGGTTTCGAGAAGGTCCGCAACTACGACGGAAGCTGGACGGAATGGGGCAACCTGATCGGAGCCCCCATCGAAAAAGGCGAAACGAAAGCCACCAGCGCCTAGGGCCCCAACTCCTTGGGGTAAGGCATGCCGCCTGGGTGCTGCCCTGCATCGGATATGCTGGCGCGCAGGGGCGATTTCCCACGATTCGACAGCCTCCGAGAATATTCACTCCTCCCGGCAGGAAACTTTTCCGACTTTTTGTCACAGGCAATAAATCCTGCGGTATAGCCGCATTTTGGACTTGACAAGTACGATAGCCATAATATACTAGCCCATAAGGCCAGTCCCTGCTGGCTGACGTGCAAGGCCGCGGACCTATTCAAGGGGTCGGCGCAAACCATAGCAGAACAGTAGGCAGTATGCTGACTCCTGGCTTCTGACTCCTGACTCCAGCACACTGACTGACCACTGACCTTCGGAGGTTTCCATTTTGACGATGACCCTTCCGAGGAGATGCAGAAATTCTTCCTTCTCCTTAAATCCCTGAACAAGTTGGAAGCAGGCCCGGAACGGAAGGCAGTGCGCCGCAAGGCGCGGGTACAACTGATTCAGATGATGGATCGCTACCAGACGGTCTGCATAGAGATCGCCGAGGAACTCGACGAAATGCAATCACCGGAGAACCTCGCGGCGCTAATGGCTCCCCGGGATGAAAAATCGCT
>JBEKNU010000304.1:0-9168 GCA_049522495.1 Terriglobia bacterium | reverse complement strand
TCGTCACCCTGCTGCGCAAGGAAATGGTTGACCACCCCGAAAGCCCCCAATCCTTGGGCTTCCAACTCACCGACCGCGCCCTCACCCAGGCCGCCGACGCATGAAAATGTAGAAACTCCAGGGGACGGCTTGCCGTCCCCTCTTCAGGGGCCAAGAGTTCACCAGGGTAGGGCGAGCCCTGGGGCTGTCCAAATTAGCGAACCCCGAGCCAGTTGGAACGAATGGGGACGTGCCGCAGCCCTGTTCCCCGAAGGGGAAAACCGTGGATAGCCGTAGGTGAAACCTACGGAAACGAAAGCCACAAGATGAGGTTCCGGCCCTGAAGGGGCCGAACGGTCGACCCCTTACAGGGTCGAAAGGGATGTACTCAATCCCGTTCCCATCCGTAGGTTTCACCTACGGCTAATGACATCCCTCCCCTTCGGGGAGGCCGGAAACACGGCTGCGCCCCACCGCGCCTGTCCAAATTAGTGGATGCGAAAAGGCTAATTTGGACCGGCCCTAGATAAACTCGCCGCAACAACATCAAATTGGACCACTACCCCCGCTGGTTGTTCGTACAAAGTGCGCGCTGGGCATGATATAAAGAGGCTCTATGCCCAACCATCCACTTCTCAGATTCCTCAGGTTTGTCAGTGTGTGCGTCGTCGTTGGCGTGTGGGCGGGGGCGAGCCTTGTTTTCGGACAAGCGGCGCCGGGTGCCGGGAAGGAAGCTGCTTCCCAAAGGGAAATGCTCTGGATCATCCCGCACACACACTGGGAAGGCGCAGTTTTCAAGACCCGCGAAGAGTACCTCGAGATGGGTCTCGGGAACATTTCTGCGGCGCTACACTTGTTGGGCGAACACCCCGAATACCGTTTTGTGCTCGACCAGGTTGCATATGTCCGGCCTTATCTTGAGAGGTACCCGGAAGACGCGGCCACTTTCCGGAAGTTCGTGAAAGAGGGAAGGCTCCAACTGGTGGGCGGCACGGACATCATGCCGGACGTGAACATGCCCAGTGGGGAGTCGTTCGTGCGCCAGATCCTTTACGGCAAGGGTTACTATCGTGACCAATTGGGAGTTGACGTCACCGTAGGCTGGAACCTCGACACGTTTGGCCACAATGCGCAGATGCCGCAGATTCTGAAGCTGGCGGGTTACAAGTCGTATTGGTTCTTCCGCGGAGTTTCCAGCCTGGATACTCCCTCCGAATTCTTGTGGCAAGGGATCGACGGTACGCAGATCCCTGCCTTCTGGCTCCCCCATGGCTACGGGCTGTTCTTTCATCCCCCCGGCAACCCCGACGAGTTTGAGCGCTTTGCCCGCGAGCGCTTCGGATTGCTGACCCCCTTTTCGCGTGGGCATGATCGGGTGGCGTTGGATGGCGCCGACGTTTCCGAGCCCGAGGGGCATGTGCCGGACATGGTGAGGCAATTCAACCAGAAAGCGGGCGAGCCGTTTTCCCTGCGGTTTGGCGTTCCCACGGATTTTGAAGCGGCGGTTGCGCAGCGCGCGGACCGGCAAGTGGTGGGTGGGGAGTTGAATCCCATCTTTCAGGGAATTTACAGCAGCCGGATTGAGCTCAAACAGTGGATGCGGAAGATGGAGGGCTTGCTTTCCTCCGCGGAGAAGCTGGGAGCGCTGGCTCGCTGGCTGGGCGCATCGCTCGATCCTGACGAGCTGATGCGCGCTTGGGAACCCGTGCTCTTCAATCAGACCCACGACCTGGCTTCCGGGGTCATGGTGGACAAGGTCTACGACGATGTTCTGCGCGGATACAACTTCTCCAAGCGGTCGGCGGATGAAATTGTGCAAACTTCCACCGACCAAATCGCCGCCAAGGTCGACACCCAAGGCGAGGGTTTCCCGATCGTGGTCTTTAATACCCTTGGGTGGCCGCGGACTGACGCAGCGGAAACGGAAATGGAGTTGACCGAAGGAGGATTTGCCGATCTCGCGCTTTTGGATTCAGAGGACAAACCCGTTCCGGTTCAACTCGCCGACGTGAGCCGTTATGGCGATGGAGGCATCAAGCACGCCCGCCTCGTCTTTGTTGCTCGGGAGATTCCGGCGCTCGGGTTCGCGGTCTATCACGTGGTTCCGAAAACCGCGAGCCGCACCGCGGGAGGAGAGATTCTCAACCGCCACCCTCGGGGGACCGCCTCAGCCGCGCAGCAAGACCAAGGCTCAATTGAAAACGAATTTTACCGCGCCACTTTCAACATCTGGACCGGCGAAATGACCAGCCTGGTGGATAAGGCGACGGGATGGGAGGCCCTGCGAGCGTCGGGCAACGTGGTGGCACAGGAACAGGACGGCGGAGACCTTTGGCAACTCTACGGAACCTTGAACGGCGGGCGAAACATCGCCATGACCCGGCCGATTCTGCTCCCCGACCGGACGCGTTCGAAGTTCTCGAGCGAGTGGGTGGGAGGCAGCGGGCACACCACCGCCGGCCCGGTATTTTCTGAGTACAGCGTTTCGCATCCTTTCGGCAAAGGCAACTTCTCGACGCGCGTGCGGCTTTACGCGGGCTTGCGGCGAGTCGACATCGAAACGCGTATCTTGAACAACGATTCCTACGTGCGTTATCGAGCGTTGTTCCCGACCACCATCAAAGACGGAAAGCGGACGGATGAGATCCCGTTTGGGGCCATCGAGCGACCCCAGGGGCAGGAATTTCCCGCGCAGAATTGGATCGACTATGGCGACGGCGCGCATGGGCTCGCACTTTTGAACTGCGCGATGCCCGGCAACAACGTGGCCGATGGAACGCTGATGCTTTCGCTCTTGCGCTCGGCGGCGATCACGGCTTACGGGTACGGCGGCGGCTACGAGCCGGGCGTCTCGTCGGATTCCGGGCTCGAGATTGGGCAAACCTTGACGTTGCACTATGCCCTGATGCCCCACGCCGGCGACTGGCGCGATGCCGGTGTCACCCGCGCCGGGTGGGAAATCAACAATCCACTGATCGTCCGCAAGGTGACGGCCCACGCGGGGAGCCTGCCTCCTCGCTGGGGGTGGCTGGAAGTTTCCGCGCCCAATGTCAACGTTTCCGCGCTGAAGCCGGCGCGCGACGGCAGCGTGATCCTGCGCGTGTACGAGGCTGCCGGCCGGCTGAGCATGGGGGTCAGCATCACGGTACACGCGGAAATCGTTTCCGTGCACGAAGCCAATCTGATGGAGGATGCGGGGCGCGAGCTCAAAACAGACAATAAGTCCTTTCAATTGGATTTGCACCCCTATGAGATCAAAACGCTCAAAATGTCCCTGCATCAGGAATAGGGGGGGAATACCCCTCAATAGCGGGCATTTGCCCTTTATCCACAATGCTCTTTGCCCTTAGCCTTGGAAGTTAGAGAAAAGTTAGTCGCGCGCATTGCATCCTTTTCGATCGCAGAAAGGAAATCTGCAGAAATGATTCATACGATCGTCATGCCCGATCTGGGACAAACCACGGCGGAAGGAAAAATCCTGAGGTGGTTGAAGAACCCCGGCCAAAAGATTTCCAAGGGAGATCATCTCTTGGAAGTCGAAACCGACAAGGTGACGATGGAGGTGGAGTCTTACCTCAGCGGTTACCTGCGCCAGATGCTGGCCGCGGAAGGGCAAATGGTGAGCGCCCTGACCCCCATCGCAATTGTGACCGACACGCTGGATGAGCCGCTGGAGCCCTTGGAGGTCACGACCCCCACCGCAATGCCAGCCGCCGAGCCCGCGGCTGTTGCCACTCGCGCCGCCGCGCCTTCCCTTCCCGGTTTGTCTGTAGCTCCCGCGGCCAAGGCACTGGCCAAGGAATTGGGAATCGACTTGGCATCAGTTCATGGCACAGGCCCAGGTGGCTTGATCACTCGCAAGGATGTGGAAGGAAAAAGTCCAGGAGCGCTTCAACAGTCTATGACCGAAACGGATTTGGGCAAAGATCAAAAGCTCGCCATGTATCGCCGCATGCTGTTGTGCCGGATGTTCGAGGAGCGGGTCTACTACATGTTTTTGGAAGGCCGGTTGCCGGGTACGGTTCATCAGTCGGCAGGCCAGGAAGCGAGTGCGGTGGGGGTGTGTTCGGCGCTCGTGCAAGGCGATATGGTTACCAGCACGCACCGGCCTCATTCACACGCCATTGCGCGCGGCCTTCCGGTCAAGAGCCTGATGGCCGAACTTTTCGCCAAAACCACCGGCTGCTGCCACGGCAAGGGAGGGTCCATGCACTTGGGAGATTACGCCCTGGGCATGTTGCCGGCGATCGCCATTGTGGGGGGAGGCATTCCGCTGGCCACGGGCCAGGCCCTGGCCTTTCAATATTTGGGGAAAAAGAACATCGTGGCTTGCTTCTTCGGCGATGGAGCCGCGAACATCGGGACTTTTCACGAGGCGATCAACATGGGCGCCATTTGGAATCTCCCGGTCATCTACGTTTGTGAAAACAACAAATATGGAGCTTCCACCTCGGTTGAAAAGGTCATGAAGGTGAAGCACGTGGCCGATCGCGCCGCGGCATATGGTATCCCCGGCGAGACGATAGATGGCAATGATGTGGAGGGCGTGTATCGTGCCATGTCCCACGCGGGGGAACGGGCACGGGCGGGCGCCGGGCCCACACTTCTGGAGCTCGAAACCTACCGATTCAGCGGCCACTCGCGGAGCGACCCGGGCCGCTATCGTCCCCAAGAAGAGGTGGCCGCCTGGAAGCAGCGCGACCCCATCGAGCTTTACGAAAAAGCGCTGATCGCTCAGGGGGACCTGCGCCAGGAAGAGGCGAGCCAAATCAAGGCGTCTGTCGAACAAGAACTTGATGAGGCCGTGAAGTACGCCGAAGGAAGTCCCGACCCCACCCCAGAGGAGTGCCTAACCGATGTCTTTGCCTGAAACTCCAACTTCCAAGACCGAAACCTCCGCTCGCAGGATGACTATGGTTGAGGCCTTGCGCGAGGCCCTGCGCGAGGAGATGCGCCGCGACGAAAGGGTGATCCTCATCGGCGAGGATATTGGGGTTGAGGGGGGCTTTGGCGGCGCCTTCACGGTGACGCTCGGCTTGGCGGAAGAGTTCGGGCACCGGCGCGTCATGGATACACCGATTTCCGAGGCTGCCATCGCAGGGGTCTCTGCCGGAGCGGCGGTAGGCGGATTGCGCCCGGTGGCCGACGTCCAGTACGGAGACTTCCTGTTCATTGCCATGGACCAACTGGCCAACCAGGCGGCAAAACTCCGTTACATGTCCGGGGGCAAGATCTCAGTGCCCATGGTAATGAGAGCGCCGGTGGGAGCCACCACCCGCGGCGCCCAGCATGGACAATCCCTGGAAGGCTTCTTCATGCACGTCCCGGGATTGAAGGTGGCATGCCCTTCCAACCCTTACGACGGCAAGGGACTCTTGAAAACCGCCATTCGCGACGACAACCCGGTAATTTTCTTCGAACACAAGCTGCTCTATGGTAGCAAAGGCGCACGGAAAGAAGCAGGGGGGATTGAAGTCCTGGCTTATGTCCCCGAAGAGGAGTACCTGATTCCTTTTGGTCAGGCGAAGACCGCGCGGGCCGGCCGCGACGTGACCATCGTTGCTAATCTTCTGATGGTGCACCGCTCATTGCAGGCTGCGGGAATCCTGGCAGAATCGGGGATTGAAGCGGAGGTCATCGACGTCCGAACCCTGGTCCCATTTGATTGGGAGGCAGTGGGAGAATCCGTGAGGAGAACTCGGAAGCTGATCATCGTCGAGGAGGATAATCTCACCGGCGGCTGGGGCGCCGAGGTTGCCGCCCGAGTTGGCGACAGATGTTTCGGCCACCTGGATGCTCCGATCCGCCGCATCGCCGCACCTGACACTCCGGTTCCCTTCGCCCCGGTCATGGAGAGGTTTTATATCCCTTCCACAGAGAAAATCGTCGCGGTGGCGCAAGAACTGGTTTCATCTTTTTGATGTATGGTCTTAATGATGCAATTTTGAATGTTGCCGGTTCCACCCCGCCCCGCCGGGTTTAATAAGAGAACGCCAATCATAAGGGAGACAAGTCATGCCAAAACTTACCAGACGAGGATTTTTGCGAGAAGGGGCATTGAGCGCGGCAGCGGTTTCAATGGCCATTCCATGGACTTCATCCGGGTATGCCAACCCGCTCAACCTTCCCATTGGGCTGCAGCTCTATTCCGTGCGGAAGGCGCTTCCGGAAAGCTTTGATGGCACGCTGAAACAAGTGGGAGCGATGGGTTACAAGGAAGTGGAGATGGCCGGGTTCTATTCCAAGACCCCTGCGGAAATACTCATGTCGATGCATGCGGCAGGCCTCCGTGTGGTCAGCGCCCACTATGGATTGGACGAACTACGGAACGACCTGAGTGGAAAGATCGATTTTGCCAAACAGCTTGGGCTGCAATACATGATTTGCCCCGGGACCTCGTTCCCCCACCCGCAACCTCGCTTGCCGGGACAAAAGGCGCCGGTGCTGACGCTCGATGACTGGAAGTGGAATGCCGACCAGTTCAACATGGTGGGTGAACAGACCCGGAAGGCCGGCATTCAATTCGGTTATCACAACCACTACAATGAGTTCAAGCCCGTTGACGGCAAGGTACCTTACAACCAGTTGTTCACGTGGTGTGATCCGCAACTTGTGAAGTTCGAAATTGATGTGGGGTGGATGGTCTATGCCGGCTTGGACCCCCTCGACTACATGAAAAAATATCCCGGCCGATTCCCCGAATTGCACATCAAGGAGGTGAAGATCGGGACCAAACCCTTTGCCGATTTGCACGGCGGGTTGCCGACCACCGAAGTGGGCCGCGGCGCGATCGATTGGAAGCGCATTTTCGCAGGGGCGCGCCAAGCAGGTGTGAAGCACATCTTTGTTGAGCAGGAAGAGTTTCCCGACCTGCCGATGATGGAGGCTCTTAAGGCTGACTGCGACTACCTGCAAAGCCTGAAGGCTTGACCATCAATCGCCATTTCAGGTTGACGTGCCTGCGGGTCGAGACGGGTAAGACTGCTGAAGCAGAGGAGGGGCATGCCCGGCAAATATAAGGAGGCCATCGTCTTGTGAATTCGTTGCGTGCGGATCGTTTCAAACATGCGGCCGCAGCGTTCGTTACAACAATGCGGGCGGCAGGAAAGGGGACCCATCTCCATGCGTCGAAGAAGTTTCTTCCACATTATGGGCTGCGTTGCCGGCGCATCGGCTCTCTGCCGATCGTTCCGCCGTTCGCCAGCCGCCCCTGCTCCCTGGTCATCAGCGCCAACGCCCGTGGACAGGTTTGACCATTACACCGAGGATTACGCCCGATTTTGCGCCACACCCGAGCAAGAACGCGTCTTCTACGCGCTGCACGACGGTCAGATTGTGTCCGAGCGGCTGAACGACCAAGCGTGGGACCTCAAGGGCTGGCCCCGCCCGCCCGATCTGCCGGTGCCGGGCGGCTCGCATGACGGCGTGCCCATGGAGTCCCCCATCCCCAACCTGGCTGGGGGTGGCCCCTACCAGGCCACGTGGGACTCACTGCTTCAATACGAATGCCCGGAGTGGTATCGCGACGCCAAGTTCGGCATCTGGAATCACTGGACCCCGCAGTGTGTCCCCGAAGACGGCGACTGGTACGCGCGCTACATGTACCTCCAAGGGAGCAAACAATACGACTTTCAACTCGTCCACTATGGCCCTCCCTCCCGGTTCGGTTACAAGGACCTTTGCGCCCAATGGACGCTGTTGAACTGGCAGCCCGCGGAGCTAATGGATCTCTACGTTCGCGCCGGCGCGCGCTTTTTCGTTGCTGCCGCCAATCATCACGACGGATTCGATACTTGGAACTCTAACCACCACCCCTGGAACGCGGTTAATGTCGGCCCGCACCGCGACGTGATTGGGGCCTGGGCGGCCGAAGCGCGCCGGCGCCACCTCCGCTTTGGCGTGACTATTCATCAGGCGTTCAACTGGAATTTCTTCCAGGCCGCCCATGGCGCTGACGCCACCGGTCCCCTGGCCGGGCAGCCTTATGACGGTCATCTGACCCTGGCCGACGGCCGCGGCCAGTGGTGGGAGGGCCTTGATCCGCAGCTTCTCTATGGCCCCAAGCACCCCAGTGACGCCCTGCCTGACATTTCCTACGTCAAGAACTTTTACGACCGCACGCGCGACTTGGTGGACCAGCACAATCCCGACCTGCTCTATTTCGATACGACCCTGTTACCGCTGGGCTGGGGAGGAATGAACGTTGGCGCCTATTACTACAACCACAGCCTGAGCCTGAACGGCGGGAAAATGGGCGGCGTCATCAATGGCAAGAGAGTCCCGCCGAATCTGGCCAAAGCGTTGGTGGCCGATTACGAACGCGGCCGGGCTGACTCGATTCTGCCCTACCCTTGGCAGTCCGAAACCTGTATCGGCGATTGGCATTACCTGCGCGCCCTGTTCGACGCGCCGGGCGAATATGGGGGGTATATGCCCCCGCGCGAGATTATTCATTGGCTGGTCGATACGGTCAGCAAGAACGGCACGTTCCTTCTCAATATTCCCGGTAAACCTGACGGCACGATTGACCGCAAGGAGCGCCTGATTCTGGAACGCCTTGGGGAATGGTTCAAAATCAACGGCGAGGCGATCTACTCGACTCGCCCGTGGCGGGTCTTTGGCGAGGGGCCGCACCTGGCGGCAGGCACCGCGGGTGGCAAACTAACGGCGCCTTTCGACGCGCGCGACATCCGCTACACCCGCAACAAGGCGGGCACGGTGATTTACGCCATCGCCCTCGGCTGGCCGGATCAGGCTTTGCTTCTCCGCACGCTGGGGACGTCAACTTCCCCACCGCCCGAAAAAGTGACCCGCGTTGAGCTGCTGGGCTCGCCGGAAAGACTTCGTTGGGAGCAAGCTGCGGAGGGTCTGAGCATTGCACCGCCCCGGCATAAGCCGGACTCTGATTACGCCGTGACTTTCAAGCTCAGCCTGGCTTGATCCTTATTGCGGTAAGGTGCCCCGCACCAACCCTGGCTAAAATCCACCTTAATCGGCCAACCGCGCGATTTTTTCTTGCCAAACATATTATTCGGAATGATGAACGCGCATCCCGGGTAATGGAATGACGTATCCGTCCTGTGAACCCATCTTTCGCGGCTAAAGCTCCCGCCTGATACTTCCCAACCTAAATATGCACGCAGTACCGATGTGTAAATTAAAGGCGGAGGTGTGGGATGGGCAGTCAGA
>JBEKNU010000303.1:0-9169 GCA_049522495.1 Terriglobia bacterium | reverse complement strand
AAGATGGTACGGGGTGTGCTGCGCCATCAGCCCCTGACGATGCTCGTGGCTGCCGGCACGCTGGGCCTCACGATTTACCTTTACCTTATCGTCCCCAAGGGGTTCTTTCCCTTGCAGGACACCGGCGCCATCCTCAGCATTTCGGAGGCGCCTGAGACGGTCTCGTTTTCCCGCATGGCTATGCTGCAGCAGCAACTGGTCCGGGTGATCCGCCAGGATTCGGCGGTTGAGAACCTCACTTCGTTCATTGGCGCCGATGGCGTGAACACGATCATGAACAGCGGCCGTATCCAGATCACCTTAAAGCCGCTGGAGAAGCGGTCCGGCGTGTCCGCAACGGAGGTGATCCGGCGGCTGGAACCGAAGCTGCAACAGGTGGCCGGCATCCAGCTTTACATGCAGCCCGTGCAGGATCTGACCGTGGAAGACCGGATCAGCCGGAATCAATACCAGTACTCGCTGGATGCGCCCGACAAGGCGCTGCTGGATGTGTGGGCTCCGCGCCTGGCGGAGCGGATGAAACAGCTACCCGAACTGCGCGATGTGGCGAGCAATCAGCAGAACAAGGGCCGTGGACTGCTCCTCAGTATCGATCGGGACACGGCGGGCAGGCTTGGCGTCACCCCTCAGAACATTGACGATGCGCTTTACGATGCCTTCGGACAGAGGCAGGTATCGACGATCTATACCCAGACCAATCAGTTCCATGTGATTCTGGAAGTGGCTCCCGGCTATCAACGGGATACGGCTTCCCTGGATGCCATGTATGTGCCGACCGGCGCGGCGTCGGCCAATCTGGCCTCGACGATTGCGCTGGCCGGGACGAACACCGCGCTCACCGGCGCGGCGGCGATCCCTCCGGCTCCGCTCCGAGAGTTCATAAGAGCCGATATGATTCCGTCCCCGATTGCGATCAACCACGAGAGCCAGTTTCCGGTGGTTACTCTTTCCTTCAATCTGACGCCCGGAACGTCGCTTGGCGCGGCAGTGCAGCATATCAAACAGGTTACGAAGGAACTGGGCATGCCCGCCAGCGTTGAAGCCGGCTTCCAGGGAACGGCCCACGCGTTCGAATCTTCGCTGGCCAATGAGTTGATCTTGATCCTGGCGGCCATCGTTACGGTGTACATTGTTTTGGGCATGCTCTATGAGAGTTTTATCCATCCCATCACCATTCTTTCCACGCTGCCCTCGGCGGGAGTCGGCGCCATCCTGGCCCTGATTCTGTTTAAGAAAGATCTGGATGTCATTGCGCTGATTGGCATCATCCTTCTGATCGGCATTGTAAAGAAGAACGCCATCATGATGATTGACTTTGCCCTGGATGCGGAGCGCCGGGAAGGTAAATCGCCGGAGGAAGCGATCTACCAGGCGTGCCTGCTCCGCTTCCGTCCCATCATGATGACCACCATGGCCGCGCTGCTGGGCGCCGTGCCGCTGGCCTACGGCAGCGGCGTGGGTTCCGAGCTGCGCAAACCGCTGGGCATCTGCATCATCGGTGGACTGCTGGTCAGCCAGGTGCTGACGCTGTTCACGACGCCCGTTATCTATTTGTATTTCGGGCGGTTTGCATCCTGGGTCGCCGGGTTTCGTGGTTCCGATCCGGGCGCACAGCTTCTTTCCGCGGATCCATCGGCATAAGGCCGGCGTATATGAGCATTTCCACGCCCTTCATCAAGAGACCGGTCGCCACCACACTCTTCATGGTGGCGCTGACGTTGGCCGGCGGAATTGCCTATACGTTGCTGCCGGTCTCCGCCCTGCCGGAGGTTGACTTCCCGACGGTCACGGTCAGCGCCAGTCTGCCGGGAGCGAGCCCCGAGGTGATGGCCGCGTCGGTCGCGACTCCCCTCGAGAAACAGTTCACGCGGATCGCCGGGGTCACGGAAATGACCTCCGTCAGCTCCGTTGGATCCGCGCGGGTAACCCTCCAATTCGATCTGAGCCGCGACATCAACGGGGCGGCGCGTGAAGTGCAGGCGGCCATTAACTCCTCGGCCGGGCTTCTGCCTGCGAATCTTCCCTCTCTCCCTCGATACCGAAAAATCAATCCTGCCGACCAGCCGATCCTGCTGATGACCCTGGAATCCAATGTCGTCCCGAGGCCGCAGTTATACGACATCGCCTCCTCGGTGTTTGCGCAGAAGCTATCGCAAGTCCAGGGCGTCGGCCAGGTGAGTGTGGGTGGTAGCTCGCTTCCCGCAGTTCGCGTCGAAGTGAATCCACAGCCGCTCTCCCGATACAACGTGGGCCTGGATCAGATCGGCACATTCCTCCAAACCGCCAATGCGAATCGCCCGAAAGGCGCGCTCACCAACTCCGAGTTCCAGATTCCCATCTACACCACCGACCAGCTTTTCCTGGCGAACGAATATAAGGACCTGGTGGTGGTCGATCGGAAAAACGCGCCGGTCCGGCTGTCCGACCTGGGCCGCGTCATCGATGCGAATGAAGATGTCCGGAACTTCGGCATGGTGAACGGCAACCCCATGGTTCAGATCCAAATCAATCGCCAGCCGAATGCCAATATCGTCGACACGGTGGCACGGATTAAAGCTCTGATGCCGGGTTTTCAGGCCCAGCTTCCGCCCACGGTCCATTTCCAGATCGCCTTCGACCGCACGGTCACGACCCATGATTCCCTGCGGGATGCCCAGCGCAACGTGATCGTCGCCATTGGGCTGGTGATTTTTGTGGTCTTCATCTTCCTCCGAAGCGGCTGGTCAACGTTTATTCCCAGCGTCGCGGTGCCGGTATCGATCATTGCCACGTTCGGCGCGATGTATCTGCTGGGCTACACCCTGGACAATCTTTCGTTGATGGGGCTGACCATCGCGACGGGATTCGTGGTCGACGATGCGATTGTCGTCATCGAAAACATTATGCGCCACATCGAGAACGGCATGAATCCGATGCAGGCTGCCCTCAAAGGCGGGGAAGAGATTGGTTTCACCGTGGTGTCGATGAGCATCTCGCTGATTGCCGTCTTCATTCCCATCCTGATGATGAGCGGCGTGGTGGGGCGCCTGTTTCGGGAATTCGCCATGGTTCTTTCCGTCGCCATCGGCCTGTCCATGGTGGTCTCCCTGACGGTGACCCCGATGATGTGCGCCTGGCTCCTGAAGGAAGACGGCGGCCACGGATACCTCTATAACCAGAGCGAGAAATTCTATAGGTGGATTATCTCCAGCTATGCGTCGGCGCTCGATGTCGCGTTAAGTTATCCCGGGGCCATCCTGTTCACCGTGTTGCTGACCATTGGCATTAACGTCTACCTCTACGTCAAGATCCCAAAGGGATTTTTCCCGCAACAGGATACCGGACGTCTAAGCGGCTTCATCGTGGGCGAGCAGCACATCTCCTACCAGGCGCTGGTGGAGAAGGCGAAATGGTTCGAGGAGCAGGTCCGGAAGGACCCGGATGTGGAAACCGTCACCATGGTGGCAGGCAGCAGCGGGGGCGGGTACGGCAGTGCGAACTCCGCGATGATCAACGCGCAGCTTAAGCCGGTGGGGGTTCGCCAAGCCACCTCGGACCAGGTGATTGCCCGTCTGCGCCGCAAGACTTCCGGCCTGCCTGGGGCTACCATGTTCATGCAGAACGCCCAGGACGTGCGCATCGGCGGCCGGCAGAGTAACGCCCAATACCAATACACGCTCCAGGGGCCCGACTTCGCGTCGCTGGCGGTCTGGGGGCCGAAAGTCCTGGAGCGGCTCTTGCGGCTTCGGGAGATTGCGGACGTCAGCTCCGACCAGCAGAATTCCGGCTTGTCGTCCAACGTGGTCATTGATCGCGATACCGCCTCACGCCTCGGGCTCACCGCGCAAGCTGTAGACTCCGCGCTCTATGACGCTTTTGGCCAGCGCCAGGTCTCAGTGATGTACAAGTCCATTAATCAGTACCACGTGGTTCTGGCCTTGCAGCAGCAATGGTGGCAAAACCCGGACTTCCTCAAGACGATTTATGTGCAGACGCCTCGAGGTACCGATGTTCCTTTGTCGACCTTTACACACTTCACGCAAGGGGTCACGCCCATTCAGTTGCCCCACCAGGGGCAGTTCCCGGCGACCACGTTTTCCTTCAATCTCAGGGAGGGCGTCGCGCTGAGCGACGCCGTGAACGGGATCGACCGGACGGAACTGGACATGGGCCTGCCGGCCACCATCACGGGCAAGTTCACCGGGACAGCGCAGGCCTATCAGCAAGCGCTGAGCAATCAGCCGATCCTGATCGGGACGGCGCTGCTCGCCGTCTATATCGTACTCGGAATGCTCTACGAGAGCCTGATCCACCCTCTGACCATCATCTCCACGCTGCCGTCGGCCGGCGTGGGAGCGCTGGTGGCGATGGTTCTGTTCAAGAGCGATCTGGACATCATGGGCTTGATCGGAATTATCCTGCTAATTGGCATTGTGAAAAAGAACGCGATCATGATGATCGATTTCGCACTGGCGGCTGAACGGAACGAAGGGATGAGTCCGCGGGATGCCATCTACCAGGCCTGTCTGCTGCGGTTCCGGCCCATCGTCATGACGACCATTTCCGCCATGTTGGGTGGGATGCCGATGGCGCTCGGCTGGGGCGCGGGAGCGGAGTTGCGGAAGCCTCTCGGGATTGCCATTGTCGGCGGCCTCGTGGTCAGCCAGATGTTGACTTTGTTCACCACCCCCGTGATTTATCTCTACCTTGACCGCCTGCGTAGGCGTTTCACCCGGCGGCAGCCAAGTTACCGGAGCCGCCCCGGCTTTCTTGTTCCTGGTGGAGTCGCGGGGAGCGGTGATTGAGGACACGATATTGGAAGATCGCACTTCTTGCTGTCCCTGCCAAAAACTCGATCGACCGCAAAGAGCGGCCCGTTCACTGGGGCGTCAAAGGGTCGAGGGAGTTGCTGAGCGGGTGCGGGCTACAGATTTCATGATGGCGGCAGCAGGGGAAGGGCCTTTCCCGGGGGCCGGAGTTTTTGTTGACGTCGGTCGACCGTGGTCCGAAAACACCCACCGAACTCCGGGCCATAACCACTTTTCAACCCGGAGGATTTTATAATCCATGCGTAGATTCGTTAAGGTTTGGTTCGTCCTTGCACTCGTTCCTGCCGGACTTCTCGCCCGGCAGAAAGTAGTACCCGCAATCAACGAAATTGAGCCTTGGCAGCAAGTCGGCCAGCAACCCTATGAGATGACGTGGGTGCAGCGGAGGCAGAACCCACACACGCTGGTGGATTTCGAAGACATGGAAGGCTGGTCACTCGAATTATTTGATGGCGCGCGAGGCGAGTTGCGCCGCAGCCGCGAACAGCAGATGTGGGGTCAGCACGTATGTAGATTCCTTTACGCCGGCACCGATCCCCAAAGCCACGTGATCGCCAGACCTCCTAAACCGATCCCCATTCCGGGGAAATTTGATTCCATTGACCTCTGGGGTTACGGCAACCACTGGAGCTGGGTTCCCGATCCAACAACTCCGCCGGTCGAAGTGTCAATCCTTATCCGGGACGCTCGGGGCAAAGAATTCAAAGTCGGCCTTACGGAAATCGACTGGAAGCAATGGTGGCTTATTCATCGTCGAATTCCTGCCAAGATCCTCTCCGAGATGGCGATGCCCGCGAGTTTTTCCGGGATCAAAATATCCAGGATCACGAACAAGGAGCTTCGTTACTTCTTTTGCGACTCGCTGGCTTTCTTTACGGAAGATCTAAATCCTCTCAAGTACAAGTCTGAGCCGAAACGGAATTTGATTCCATACCGTGACGAGATCGTGGGCCTGAATAAGGGGCCTGGAACGCTGCCGTTTCCAGTTCGCGAGCAAACAATTCTGCCGACGAATTTCCGGAAGGATTTCAAGGTGACCGTCCGTGAGGTTAAAAAGAATCAGTTTGAGTTACGTTATGGCGGCCACGACGCCACCCTTGTGTACGAGTATCGGCCTGTTCGAGGCACTTTAAGTGAGATCACGACGTGCGTGAATAACGGCCCTGTCTTCCACCCCCTGGATGGAGGCGGGGTCCGCTTTACTGAAACTCCCAAAGGCGCGGTCGCCGAAGGTGAACTGCTTGAGGCGAAACTGGCCGGGGACGTAGTTTACGCCAGTTTTCGCATTGAATCGCACATTGTGGATTATGCGCTTCGTCTATGGCAAAAATCGCTTGTGCTCGATGTCTGGTGCCACGGAGGCGACGCGAAGGAACTGAGTTTTGGGCGGGTTTCAGGCGTCACCAACCCCCGCCTCATCACCGTACCTTACATCACTTACAGCAGCACAAATCCGCGGGTGCTCATGTCCGGACTTCCTTCAAAGCCGACTTTCACGTCTGTATGGTTCGACTGGTATCGCAGCAACGCTTCGGAGCCATACTTCACCGAGAGTCCGCCTGTAACAGAGAGCAGCGCAGAAATCAACGGCGGGATGCGCTACCTGGCAAAGACTGACGGTTTGAGGAATAACCTCTATGAACGGATATTTGTTACCAGTTCGCCCATCTATGCAGAGACTTTTCCCACTATTGCTAATCCCCCTTCAACCCGACGGTATGGCGCAGAGTACGTCTGGACGGTGACATCGCCGCGATCCTGGAGGGATGACCACGAACGCTCGCTGCGAATCCGATCTTATGGACTGAACGGAATCATGCAGCACAGTCATGAGGTGACGTGGCGGGACGAAGGCGACTGTAATACCGAGAAGCTCCATGCTGCTCCTCAAAAAGGCGGCGATGCGATGTTGGAGTGGTACATCAAAGCGCAGAACGCGCTCGGGTGGCTGCAAGGAGTTTACACGAACTACACGGACTTCTGTACCCTCAACACCAATTGGAATCCCGACTTTGTCCAGAGGATCTCCGATGGCGAGTGGCGTCGGGCCTATCCCCGCAACTATGCTCTCAAGCCTGCCAAGGCAGTGGAATTCGATCAGTATTACGCAACGCGGATTAAGGAAAAGTACGGCGTGAAAATGTCATATACGGACGTTCATACTGCCCTGGCGCCCTGGTATTACTGTGACTATGATGCGCGGGTTCCGGGAGCAGGGACGTTTGCCGCAACCTTTTATGCCTACGGCCAGCTTCTGCTCAACGATCAGAAGGTCTACGGTCCGACAGAGTCCGAGGGGACCTATGCCTGGCTTTACGCCGGCTTGGCTTCGGGGAATTACGGCTGGGTGTACACGGAGGTGAATCTTCTGACCGCGCCATTGGATGTTTCCTTCATGCTTCGAAAGATCCATCCGCTCGAGTGCGACTATGGAATGGGTGCCGCGGGTTACTACTTGAGCCGCATTGACAAGCACTGGGCCGAGTCTCCCGAGAGAAGGCAGTACGTCGACCTTTTTCTTGCCACCACGATTGCATACGGTAACATGGGCTGGCTCGTCACGGCGAGGGCGATCAGTCCTTCCGACCCTTTTGCCGTTGAAGCGATGACACGGTCCTATTACATGATGCAGCAGTTGCAACAGCAATACGCCTTCTGCCCGCCCAGGCTCATTGAATATGCTGACCAGAGCGGCAAGTGGTACAACCCCAGTCAGGCGCTGAGCACGGGGGCCATTGCTGATTCCCGATTGCACGTGGTCTACAAGAATGGAACGGAAGTGTATGTCAACCGCTCCGCGCATGGGACGTGGACTGTTAAGGATCAAACCGGCAAGTCGATCGTCCTCCCGGTTTCCGGTTGGCTGGTCTTAAATGCGGCAAATCACTTCTATGAAATGTCAGCCCTCGTGAACAACCAGCGCATGGATTACGTTGACGCGCCCAGGTATGAATATCTCGACGGGCGCGGGCAATGGACCGAACACGGTAACTTGGCAGCCGCGGGCAGCGTGGCGCTCCGCCACACTTCCTATGGCTTGTTGGAATTGATCGATATTTACGGCAACGACCGCATCGCCTTCCGTGCCCCGACAGCCCCCGCACTGATGGCCTATGACGCCGAAGGCAAGAGTCTGGGCAAAGTTGAATTCACCTCGCCAAAACAAGGCTGGTACGAGTTCAAACCTTTACCCGCAGGCCGGCGGTACGTAATCGCGACAGCACCATAGGAACCGGCGGCAGCACACTCGGATACTTATCTCGCAAATTTAACGACTTGGTCTGCCGGCACCGCTCCAACGAACGCGGTGAGGTCTCCCGCTCCCTTCTGTTCCAAACCCGGAGTGAGAGGATGGACCTGCTGTCGGGCCGTATCGAGGTAAATTTCCAGCGGCGCACCTGGCACCGCTTTGACCCGAAACTCGCGCGAGCCGTTTTCGGTTACCAGGTCGGCTCCGCCGAAGTAGACGAGTTGGGGTCCCTTACGATCCGGTTCAATGAGCAGTATCAAGGGTTCATCATTCACAAGCTGCACCGACAGTTCAGCGAGATCGTCCGCAGTCCACAGTTCGCACTGCACAAACTCTGCCCCGCTCTGGGCTGAACAGCCTTTTAATGCCGGTACCGCCGTCCTCCGAGGATCGAGGTCAGCACGTCCAGTGATTTTGGTTCGGGTTCGGTTGGAAGAGTCACGCGATACCAGTTTTCCATCTGCACTCTCTGGCTTTCCGGGTTTTCGGTTGCATTGTGGGATGCAGCAGCATCGATTCTTGCCACCGCTTCGGTGGCTTGGACAGATTGCCCCAATTCCTGGTAGCAGAACATTTCGAGGTAATCCTGAATTCGGTAATCAGGATTGTCGGGTTTGCCCGTGCCGAGGCGCTCCGGATATTCGCGCGAGGTTTCCAGGTGCGCGATGGCTTGATTGTATTGATGCTGCTTCATGTCGTGCAGGGCCTGCCCCACCTGGCACTGCATGAATAAATCGCGAATGTCCCGTTGGCCTTCGTGGGGAATGATAGTGGCATTTGCCATCACCGAATTGCACTCCTCGTAACGGTCGTTGTTCAGGTCCGCGCGGGCCAGCAACACCTTCACCATGTCATCCTTGGGGAATTGTTGGGCCGCACCGGAAGCAGTCTCGAACACCTTCTCCGGCATTCCCCGATCGCGGTAATAGTTGGCTAAGCGGTACCAGTTTTTCCAATCGTCCTTGCCGACCGAAAGCGCTTTCTCATAATCCACCAGCGCTTTTTGGGGATTGGCGTCTTTTTCGAGGAAGGCGCGGGAGACGTAAACCGGCGCGTAATCCGGGCGTTCTCCACAGACCTCGAACATCTTCAGAGCGTCTTCCTGCCGTCC
>JBEKNU010000302.1:0-9208 GCA_049522495.1 Terriglobia bacterium | reverse complement strand
GCCGTCCGGGGCTGCGAAGCGCGCTGCGCTCAGGCGTTTGCGCTTCGCCGACTCGATAAACTTGGTCTTATCCGCGAGCCGAATGCTTTCGTATCCCTTGCGGCGCGCCATGATGCGGTAGTCAAAGGCGATGCTCGAATGCCCGCCGCGCAGCTCGTGGACTTCGAACCCGGTGGCCGTTTTGTGGGTTACATAGAGCCCCTCGCAGTCACCCTCGGGCGTGAGAAAGACGTGGTATTCCACGCCGGGGTTGACGGTTTGGGCGAAGGTCGGTTCGAGCGCCACGACGCTAGAGCCGTTCGAGAGCTGACCGGAGCCGGCATCCTCGAACCAGTTTTCCGGCGCCTCGACAGCGTAGAGCGCCACTTGGCGCGCCCCATTATCCACGGGAACTACAGCGGACTTCGAGCCCGTACAGACTAGATCGCCAGTCATATTGATATAGCATTCGGCCGCACCCACCCCATGGACGTCCAAAACGGTATACTGATTACCGTTAGTCGAGTTGTTCTCGAGAAGGAGCGTCGGGCAATCCCCTCCGCCGCCGCAGGTGTTGGCAATCTCGACGCCTCCTTCGTTGTTGCTCGCGATCACTTCCAGCGGGACTCCCGGTGCCTGAGTGCCGATGCCGACAAAGCCAGCCTGAGTGATGGACATGCGCGGATTACTTGCGGTGTAGAAATCAAGGCCGTATTGGTTGGCGCCCGAAGTGCGCTCAGAGGAGATGCCTTCGCCGCTGGAGGTTCCGAACGTGATCCCGGGGTTTAGTGTGCCGGTGTTGGTACTCCCGGAATCGGGGTTGAGGCTTCCAGTCAGAGTCGCGGAGCCCAAAAATGAGGCGGTATTGTCAAACTGCGACGTCCCGTTCACTTCCAGGAGGGCGCCCGGCGTGACGGTTCCGATGCCGACGTTGCCGACATCGGTAATTGTCATCCTGGTAGCGCTGGCGTTACCCATTCCTCCCGGGATTTTAGTATCAAAGAAGATATCCGCTGAGTAGTTTGCGTCGTCATAGCTCCGAATCTTCGCTGCGGGTTGATTGTAGGGTCCTGGGTCATACCCGTCGAACTCGATCGCCCCTCCGGCGCCCTTGCCGCCCGCTGCGTTCATCAGGGTGATTATGGGCCCGAGCGCGCTCGAGGCGTCCTGCCGAACATGCAGCGTGGTGTAGGGCGTGGTTTGCCCGATACCCACATTGGGTGGCGTGGCGCCGTTGATGCAGTTCGCCGTCGTGCAGCCCAGCACTAGGGCGTTGCTGGCGCCGACGGTGGCGAAGGTGCCGATGGCGGTGGCGTTGTTCAACTGGGTGGATGTGCCTGGCCCCGCGAGGTACCCGATAAAGATGTTGTTGTTGCCGGTCGTGTTGGCGTTGCCTGATGTGCCGGTGACCCCGGCCAGGACTCCCACGGCGGTGTTACCGCCGCCCGTGGTGTTGCTCCCGAGAGCTTTAGTGCCTATGGCGGTGTTGTAGCTGCCTGAGTTGGCGGCCAGCGTGGACTGGCCCATGGCGGTATCGTTGGTGCCGTTGCCGGAGAAGTTTCCGGCTGAGGCGCCGACAAAGGTGTTGGTTACTCCCCCGGAATCGTGCAGGAAGGGCTGCCCGCCAACGGTCAGCACGCCCACCGTCGATCCGGAGGTGGCGGGCAGGGCCAGATCGCCGCTGTTGATCGTCTCGTTGCCGGTCACGCCGCCGGCAAAGGTGACCGCGCCGGTAAAATTCCCTGTTCCCCGCACGTCCAGGGTATACCCCGGCGTGGATGTTCCGATGCCGACGTTGACGGCGTTTGCGCCCGTTCCACCCAGCACGAGGGCGTTGCTGGCGCCGACGATGGCATCGCTGCCGATGGCCGTGGCGTTGCTCAGGTTACCGGTGCTGGCGTCCGCTGCTTGTCCCAGGAAAGTGTTATTCGACCCCGTCGTGTTGGTTAGACCCGCAACCTGTCCCACGGCCGTGTTGTAGTTTCCTCCAGCGTTATTGGCCAGCGAACGTTGTCCGTCAGCGGTGTTGCTGTAGCCCGTCGTACTGGCTAGCGCGCCGCCTCCGGTCGCAGTGTTATTTACGCCCGGGCTGTTGAAGTTCCCGGCGAACTGGCCGATGAAGGTATTGTCGTTATTGACGGAGCAGCAGGAGTGGATGAACGCGTTCCCACCCATGGTGATGACTCCCACGCCGAATCCCGTCGTAAAGGGAAGGTCAATGTTGCCGTTGCTCACTGCCAGGTCGCCGCTGCTGACTGTCTGAGTTCCGGCAAAACTGTTTGCTCCGGTCGTGACCGCATAAGAACCGGCGGGCTGGAATGCAGCGGCGGGCAAGCCGCCCAAAAGGCTGGCGTTTAAGTTGGGCACCTGGGTGGTTGAGCTCACTTGCAGAGGCGCCGTACCCGTGGCTACTGTCGAGACCAGCTGGTTCGATGTGCTGACGCTGCCCGTCACTGACTCGCCGCCGGCAAAGGTGACCGCGCCGGTGAAATTCCCAGTTCCTTGCACGTCCAAGGTGTACCCGGGCGTGGATGTTCCGATTCCGACGCTGACGGCGTTTGCGCCCGTTCCGCCCAGCACCAGCGCGTTGCTGGCGCCGACCACCGCGTTGGCGCCGATGGCCGTGGCGTTGCTCAGGTTGCCGGTGCTGGCGTCCGCATTTTGCCCGAGGAAAGTGTTATTGGACCCACTCGTGTTGTTTTGACCCGCCTGCTGTCCCACGGCCGTGTTGTAGTTTCCTCCATAGTTGTTCGCCAGCGAACTTGCTCCGTCAGCGGTGTTGCTGTAGCCGGTCGTTCGAGCTAGCGCGAGTAATCCGGTTGCAGTGTTATAGATGCTCGGGTTGCTAAAGTTTCCGGCTCCTAGCCCGATGAAGGTGTTGGTAAAGCCACCGAAGTTGGGTTGGCTAAACTGTAGTCCCGAACTAAAACAACAGTCGTGCATGAAAGGAGTCCCGCCCAGTTTAATCACACCCCCCGTTGCGCCCGTGGTGGCGGAAAGGTCAATGTCGCCGTTGCTCACGGCTAGGTCGCCGCTGCTGATCGTCTGAGTTCCGCCAAAACTGTTTGCCCCGGTGGTGACCGCATAAGAACCCGCGGGCTGAAATGCAGCGGCGGGCAAGCCACCCAAAAGGCTGGCGTTTAAGTTGGGCACCTGGGTGGTTGAGCTCACTTGCAGAGGCGCCGTACCCGTGGTGACGGTCGAGACAAGCTGGCTCGATGTGCTGACGCTGCCCGTCACTCTCTCGCCGCCGGCAAAGGTGACCGCGCCGGTGAAATTCCCAGTTCCCTGCACGTCCAGGGTGTACTGCGGCGTGGATGTTCCGATTCCGACGCTGACGGCGTAAGGGCCCGTTCCGCCCAGCACCAGCGCGTTGCTGGCACCAACGACGGCATCACTGCCGATGGCCGTGGCGTAGCTCAGGGTGCCGGTGCTGGCGTCGGCTTTTTGCCCGAGGAAAGTGTTATTCGACCCACTGGTATTGGTTTGACCCGCTTCTTCTCCCAGGGCCGTGTTGTAGTTTCCTCCAACGTTCTTCGCCAGTGAATTTGATCCGACTGAGGTGTTGCTATAGCCCGTCGTAAGACCTAGCGCGTTGTATCCGGTCGCAGTGTTACCCCAATAGAAGGCGCTGGAGAAGCCAAAGTTCCCGGCTCCTTGGCCGATGAAGGTATTGTCGTTATTGGCGGAGCAGCAGGCGTGGATGAACGGGTTCCCACTCAGGTTGATCACTCCCACGCCGGATCCCGTCGTCTGGGGAAGGGCAATGTTGCCGCTACTCACTGCCAGGTTGCCGCTGCTAATCGTTTGAGTTCCGCCAAAACTGTTCGCGCCGGTGGTGACCGCGTAAGAACCGGCCGGCTGGAAGGCGCTCGACAACATTCCATTCAGACTGGCGGCGTTCACGTTGGTCACATTGGCGCCATTCCCCGAGAAAGCGCTGGCCGCGATGCTGCCGGTGAAGGTGTTGCTGGTCGCGGCCAGGGTTGGCACTTTGGTGGTGTCGAGGTTCAGCGTCACGCTGCCCGACGCGCCGCCACCCGTCAAGTCTGTACCCGCCGCGACGCCGGTGATCGTCCCTCCGCCCGTGCCCGGAAAGGTCTGGCCGCTGGCGAAGGTCACCGGCTGGTCGAACTTCGTGGTTCCGTTCACTTCCAGTGTCGCAGTTGGACTATTAGTTGCGATGCCTACCATGCCGCCGCTGGGCGCGAGCAACAAGTTCCCGTTATATCCGTGATACTCAGTGCCGCCACCGGCCAGCCCCGGCTGCAAGGTTATTGCGCCCCCGTTACCGCCGGTGTTATATTCTCCGGTGCCCCCCGCTCCTGCGGTTAAGTTGATCGCGCCGCCTTGACCGCCGACGGCTGTTGAATACCCTCCCGCGCCTGCCGTCAGTGATATGGGACCGCCAGCGATGTTCAGGCCACCGCTCAGTGAAATGGCGCCACCACCGCCCCCGTACTCGTAGTTGACGCCTTCGCTTGAGCCGCCTCCTGCGCCGGCGCTTAGTGTCATGGCACCGCCCGTGCCTCCTCCGCCCTGGCGATTCCCAGAGCCCCCGGCACCGCCGACAATTTGAAGCGCTGGCACGGCATTGGCCCCATTCGGGGCCGTCGCCCCTTCCACGTCCAGCAGCGCCGCGGGCGTCGTGGTTCCGATTCCCACGTTGGTCGCCACGGTTTGGTTACCAGTAAAGTTGTTGGCGGTGCCGAGCAGGGGCACCACGGTGGTGTCAATACCGACCGTAGGCGCCTGGCCCCCGCTGGTCGTGATGCCGGTGCCCGTTGTGAGACCCAGCAGCCCCGTGTTGGTCAGCGTGACATTGCCGCTAGTACCGCCGCCCGAAAGCCCTGGGCCGGCTGTAACTCCGGTGATTGTCCCTCCGCCTCCGCCGCCCGGAAAAGTCTGGCTAGGGGCAAAAGTAATCAGGCCGTTCGGCGCGATCGAAAGGCCCGTTTCACTTGGTGTCGCGCCGTTGGCGCCGAACTGGAGATTGAGCGTGGCGGAAGCATTCGAGCTATTGTTGTTGGCCGGCTCCGCGACCCAGCGAAAGTCCGGGCTGATGGCGCTTGTGCCGTTGAACGCCGATGCCATCAAGTCAAGGGGATTCGAGTTGTAGCCCTTGCTGGACGTGGCGGCGCCGGTGGCGGGAAACGCAGCGCCTGCGGCCGTCAGCGTCCCGCTGAACGTCGCGCTTGTCCCACTCAGCGCCCCCGTGAAGCTCGCCGTTCCCCCCGAAACTGAACCCGTGGCGCTCACATTCCCGCTCACACTCTGATTCCCTGTAAAGCTGTTGCCGATATCCAGGCGCGCGTAATCAGTTGCAGTCACCCCGCCCAGGGACTGGGCATTGCTTGCGGTGGTGGCGGTCGTCGCGCTGGCGGCGGTCGTGGCGGTGGCGGCATTACCCGTGATGTTGATGCCCGCCGTCCCCGCGCTGAGGTTCGCCGCCGTCAGGTTGGTCAGTCCCGTGCCATTGCCTGTGAAGGAAGTCGCAGTAATGCTCCCCGTGAAAGTGTTGGTGCCGGCCCCTAATGTGGCGTAACTTCCCGCGGGCTGGAAGGCGCTGGCCGCAGACCCGCCCAGGGTTGCGGCGTTAACGTTGGTGAGACCGGATCCGCTCCCGGAGAATGACGATGCGGTGATGCTGCCTGTGAAGATATTGCTTCCGGCCGCGAGCGTTGGCACTTTGGTGGTGTCGAGGTTCAGCGTCACGCTGCCACCGAGTGGGACGGGACCCCCGCCCACCAAGTCTGTTCCCGGCAGCACGCTGAGCGAAGAATTGGCCATCATGGAGTTGGTCACGCCTCCCGTGGCGATGCTCAGCGTGCCGCTGGTGGTGATCGGCCCGCCCGTCAAGCCGGCGCCGCTCCCCACGCTGGTTACCGAGCCTGTGCCCGTCCCCGGGAAGGTCTGCCCGGATGCAAAGTTGATCTGGCCGTTGCTGGCAATCGAAAGGCCGGTCTCCGCCGGCGTGCCAGCCCCCGACAGGTACAGCAGGTTCAGTGTCCCCGAGGGACTGGCCGTATTGTTCGCCGCTGGCTCCGCTTTCCAGCGGAACAGTTGCGGCACCGCCGCGCTCGTCCCGCTGTTGAACGAAGATGCTATCGAGTCAAAGGGGTTGGACGCGAAGCCCTGCGTGGCGGTGGCGGTGCCCGTGGCCGGCAGCGCCATGCCCGCCGCCGTCAACGCTCCGCTGAAATTTCCTGTCCCATGGACGTCGAGCGTGGCCGCCGGGTTCGTGGTGCCGATGCCCACCTTGCCGCCCGGGCTGTTATAGATCGAAGAATTCCCAATCGTCGAAGCCCCCGTGAACATGGCCGCAAAATTGGCCGTGCCCCCGCCGGTGATGGCAGTGCTGGGGGTCGGGGTAACTGGACACGGCAGGCCGACGGCGGAGGGGCCGGCGGTGGTGCCATCCACGCAGGGGGGCGGGACGGTAATCAGCGGCGTCGCGCTGTTGCCCTGCGCCGTATTCGCATTCGGCGATAACATATAGGCCGAAGCGGGCAGCCCTCCTAGGGTGTCGGCATCGGAGGATTTGAGCGCATAGGGCACTGCCACCAGGAGCACGCGCGGCTGTTCCGGTTGCCCCGGCAACTGCGGCTGCACCCCCACCCACAACGCCTTGCCGCTGGTGAACAAATCCAGCGGGAGGCCTTCCGGAGAATTCGCCCCCAGCAGCGCCGTGTATCGCCCCAGCGCGTCAAGCGATAAACTTTGGGTCTCCACCCAGAGCGGGCTTCCGCCCTCGGGCAGTTCGTAGAGCGCGAACGTCAGGCCCACCACTCCCGTGGGGACTTTGCCGGTAAGGTCTTTCACCGCCCCCGTGAACTTGATCAGCCGCGGGACCGCTCCCGCAGGCGGCTGCGAAGAAGCGGACAGATTGGTGTTATCCGAGGCGCTCGAATCAGCTTGCTGCGCCTGTAACCCCAAACTGCAAAGCAGACACAATACTACCGTCCCAGCCAGGATACACTTTCGCCGCATGGTGCAACCTCCCGGTAAATTTGTCGAGTTTGTGACTGAGTTGTCCGAGGAAGAGAACGCGCTGCCGCTTGAAGTGATGGCGAAGCCGTTGGTCGGACAGCGTGGTCGAGCCGGGGACGAGGAGAGAGAGGAAGAGGACAGTCCCCCCAAGAACCGTTTTGTTCCATACTTCGCGGGCCTTGAACTGAAACTAGGGAAATAACTGGAGGATCGAGAACAGGCAGGTGTGCTCATCCTGGCAGTCTCCTCGCGAGCACTTTCGGGTGCAGTCGCACGCTTGCGGATGTGCGATTTCCTTCAACCCAGACGGAACTGGATTGGCCGCATGTGGGCATGATCGGGTTAACACCACAGTGTGGTATTAACCAAATAAATCTAATCTGACGAATTGTCAAGGTTTTTTTAGATTTCGTGGTGATATTCAACATGTAGACAAGAGCAGTCTGGAGGGGGCGGAGGTTTCGTCCTTTCCTACGTTGTGGTATGGTGTGAAGTCAAGACAAAAAAGGCTGAAATGAAGCGAGTCCAGTTCGCGGCAATTCGCAGGCATTTGGAGAAAACGCAAACCCAGATGGCACAGATCCTGGGCGTTTCTCCTAAAGCCATCCAAAGTTTCGAACAAGGCTGGCGGAGGATTCCTGTGCACATCGAGCGCCAAGTCCTCTTTATTCTCGCCTTGAAAAGCCGCGCTGCCAAGAAAACCAAGTCCTGCTGGCTAACCCGCCGCTGTCCCGCGGAGCACAGGCAGAATTGTCCCGCATGGCAATTCGATGCCGGAAACCTTTGCTGGTTCATCAATGGAACGATCTGCGAGGGCACAGCCCAAGGAAACTGGGAAGAGAAGATGAAAATCTGTCGCGACTGCGAAGTTTACCGGTCGATGCTGAATTTGCGGGTCTGAGAGATCGTAGTTTCGGGCTGCTGTATCGCGAATAGGCACGCTAAGAGCTAATTGCCATGGATCCGGCGGAAAGTGCCTGGCTTTGGTCGTCCCAAGGAAAGGAAGACCGGCCAGGGGCTCAGCCTGCCCTCCGTCGTCGACTTGAAGGCGAAATCATGATCGGCCTCTACGCCGTCACCCGCTGCATGTGGAAAAACAATCAAGACCCCTGTTGAAGAAGCTGATATAGAGTTTTTGCCGCGTCCCCGCCGGTGAGGCCCTCAATACCCGGCTCCCTGTACACTGATGAAATTGGCTTCCCTTTAAGCCGGTGCTGACACGGAAACTAAGCTGTGAGGGCACTTACCTGGATTCGGGTTGCGGTAGGGACGATCATCGCTGATCGCCCCCCGCAGTCGGGTAGGAACGAGGCGCGGACCGGTGAATACCGACGTTTCCTCGCTCCCCCCTATCATTCCGTACGGCGGGTTTTCCCCAGTACGGCTGGAAGGCTGGCATGTCAGACGGGGCCTTCCCAGTGCGTCCGCCGCTTAAGCCTGCTCCCAGCATTCGTCGGCTGCCACACGGTTTGCCTCCGTCCTTCGCGCGCCTCGTGGTCTGAGTCGGTGATCCCGCACTGTGTCGGGCCGATGACTCGATAGCACGCTGCCTTGGAGTGGGGTGGTACTCCGCCCCAGGGGTCCTCGCTCCGGTTCGGGTTATTCTGTCCCGATCCTTCTGCGCTTATCGGCCCCATCCGCCCCACTCGCCGGCACATCGCGATTTCGCCGCTCTGCGACTTATACGCGATGCCTTCGCTGTGCGGGAGCGCCTAGGCGACCCGCGAGTGGTTCCGAGCTTTCGCTGTCCATTCCTTCCCGGCATGCCGCCCCCTATGTCCCCGGAGAGATCGGAACCGTAATCATCCAGTTCTTCCAATTCCGACATTGGCCTTCGCCGAGATCTGAGCGGCTCGGCTCTCTCGTTGATCCTGCCATCCGTTTCGGGCAGGGCACGTATTTCGGGGCTTACTGGTTCGCCTTTGCTACGGCCTGTCAGGTTGCTCGCCCCTCTGGATGGATCTGACTAGGATTTCTCCCAGCCACAAGGGCTTTTACTTCCAGGCTTCCCACGAGTCGGTCACCCTTCTCGCGGCTGGATATGACTACGACAGTCACTGGACAAGTTCTGTCGGTGGGACTCGCACCCACTGGAACGGCAGCTATCCTCGCTGCACCAGATCCGTACGTGCGCTGCTAGCGCATACGGCTCCTACCTAGGATGCCTAGCGAGGAAGCGTTCTGTGGGATAAGGATGCAGAACACGTGGGACGGGAATCCAGCGATCCAGAAGCGGATT
>JBEKNU010000301.1:0-9243 GCA_049522495.1 Terriglobia bacterium | reverse complement strand
AGCGGAAGAAGCCCGTCTATTACACCGGCCAGCAGATCGAGCGAGAAAAGAGCCGACGCTGAAGGAGGTCTGACATGCTGCTTCATGCGTTGATTCCCGCCAGCCGCGCTAATGGGCCAGGCATCCGCGCCGTAGTGTTTTTCCAGGGTTGTTCAATCGGTTGTCCAGCGTGTTGGAACCCCGCGACCCATCAGTTTCGGGGCATGGAAGTCACGGTTGATGCCGCAGTTCAGGAAGTGCTGCGGGCGCACCAAGAACATACATTAGAAGGTGTCACCTTCTCCGGTGGCGAGCCCATGCAGCAGGCGGACAGCTTATTGCGATTGATTCAATGCCTGCATCAGCAAGCCCCAGAGCTAAGTTTCGGTATGTTCAGTGGGTATGCGGAACACGAACTCGCCAAAGGTCAGTATTGGGTCTGGGGCGATGGTTCTTCTGAGCCGTGCCGGAAAAGTCTCTGGCAAGAAATCTGTGCGTGCCTCGACTTCGCCATCCTCGGGCGTTTCAATCAGCCTCAGCCAGGCAGTTTGCCGCTGCGCACAAGTCGCAATCAGGTTCTGCGCCTGTTCAGCGACCGTTATACCCCTACCGATTTCAGTGAAGAGCTGATTGAGGTCAGCATTCACGAAGGCGGTCGAGCGGAAGTCACGGGATTCCCGATCCTTGGCCTTCCCTGGTAGAACCCTCCTCGGCTTGCCTCGTTACTTTCCCCTTTTGAAAGTCCTTCCCGAAAGGAGCCCCGGCATGATTCGGTCTATGGAGGAGTTTCGGTCGGCATTCCATGCCGCGCGGTGTGTCTCGACGCCGCTGGTGGCGGTACGCACGGCCGATCCGGCAAGCACAACGCATTTCATCATCGAGACGCTCAAGCAAGGCCGCAAGCTTCCCCCGCTGCTCGGTTGGGACATGGTCCGCGGTCTCTATGCAATCGGCAAGGATAGCGGGGACGAACTGGCGCGCCTGCTGGGCGAACGTCAGGGTGCGATGATTGGGCCGGTCGATGCCCTATTTTTGGCGCAGCAACTGTGCGAGGACGGCATCCTACTCTACTCGAACGCTCATCGCTTCTGGAATGACCCTGGAGTGATGCAAGGGATCTGGGATCTGCGCGACCCATTCAAAGCGACGGGGCGGACGCTGGTATTGCTGGTAGCGCCCGGCGCGACGTTGCCGGCGGAATTGGGTCAGGACGTTCTGATTCTTGACGAGCCTCTCCCCTCGACCACTCACCTGGAGCAAATCGTACGGGAGACTTTCAACGCAGCCGAGTTGCATGAGCCCGAGCGCCCGGTGATCGATAAGGCGGTAGATGCCCTCGTCGGCTTGGCCGCCTTCCCGGCAGAACAGGCACTGGCGATGTCGCTGGTCAAGCGCGAACTCGACACAGCAGACCTCTGGGAGCGCAAGCGCCAAATCATTGAGCAAACACCAGGTCTGTCAGTGTGGCGAGGCGGTGAGACCTTTGAGGACATTGGCGGGGTCGAGAACGTGAAGGACTTTCTGCGAGCAGTCCTTCGAGGTGTCGATCCTCCACGCGTCGTCGTGTTCATTGATGAGATTGAGAAAGCGTTTGCGGGAACCGGCACCGACCTCTCGGGCGTGAAGACGGAGATGACAGGAACCATCCTGACGTACATGCAGGACCGCGAGGCGGATGGCTCGGTATTTATCGGTCCACCAGGGAGCGCCAAAAGTGTGACAGCAAAGGCCACCGGGGGTACCGCAGGAATCCCCACGATTGCCTTTGACTTGGCGGCCATGGAGAGTTCTCTGGTGGGTGCTTCGACCGAACGGCTGCGCACAGCGCTCAAGATTATTGATGCAGTTTCGCAAGGGCGGATGCTGTTCATTGCGACCTGCAATTCCATCGCGAGCTTGCCACCCGAACTGCGTAGGCGTTTCACGCTGGGAACATTCTTCTTCGACCTGCCCACGGCCGAGGAGCGCGGGACGATCTGGAAAATCTATCTCAAGAAGTACGGCGTGTCGGGCGAGCTACCGAACGACGAAGGCTGGACGGGCGCGGAAATCAAAGAGTGCTGCCGGAAGGCGCACCGGTTGGGAATAACTCTCTCCCAGGCATCGCGGTACATCGTGCCAGTTTCACGTTCCGCGGCTGAGCAGATCAAGGCGCTACGCCAGATGGCTTCCGGGAAGTTCATCAGCGCCTCCACGCCGGGCATCTACCGCTACGAGGAGCAATCTGCGGCGGTGGGGCGACGAGTCATGCGGGAGCTGGAGGGGCCGCTCACCGTCATGCCACCCTCGAAATCAGAGGCCTGAATACCTCTTGCCAAGCTGTGTAGGGATTGCGAGGGAATTCCCTCGACCTTGCCCTGTTACAGAACTTCTGGCAAGCCGAAGTCCCGTCTGAAGAATTACCACTACACAAAGGAGGATGAAATGGCAACTGCATTACCAATTCTGGACATCCAGGAACCTGGCGCGGACCTTGCCAGGAAAACCGTCTTCATCAAGCTTCACTTGGGCTTGCTGGGTAACAGTCGCAAGGTTAGCTCATCCCAGGTCGAAGTGGACGCAGATAAAGAACTGATTAGGGTCGCGAAAACCCTGCTCGACTCGCCGGAGCTTCAAGCCATCAGGACACTCGACGGTGAGCTCCGTCGCTACCTCTACGACACGTGCCTGCCATTCGAGGTTGGCATTCACCTGTTGCCACTGGGGCTGCTGGAGACGGTGGATGATAAGCTGGGAGAGTTCAGCGAGAATCGCGGCGTGTTAGTGGAAGTGTTCCTCAATGCCTACCCGCGCCTGTGCCAAGAAGCAGCGGGCCGACTGCGCACGCTTCATAACCCGGCCGACTACCCGCCTGCGAACGAGGTGCGTTCCCGCTTCACCCTGAGCTGGCAGTACGTCAGCTACGGCGTACCGGAACAACTTCGGGAGATTTCAGCCCGTATGTTCCAGACGGAGCGCGACAAGGCAGTACAGGCCATGTCGGAAGCCTGCGCCGAAGTCCAGCAGGTGATGCGTGCGTCGCTGCTGGAACTGGTCAGTCACCTGGGCGACCGGCTGGCCGATCAGGCGGACGGCAAGCCGCAGCGTCTGCGGGAATCAACCCTTCAGAAGCTGCGTGATTTCCTGGGGACGTTTGACTTGCGCAACGTCGTAGACGACCAGGATTTGAAGGAGCAGGTCGATAAGGCACGAGCCCTACTTGAGGGCGTGAGCACCGACGCCTTGCGTAACATGCCAGTGGTCCGCGCCAAGGTGCGTGAGGGTTTGGCAGAGGTCGCCACTCAGATGGACGCGCTGGTTGGTGATCGCGTTAGCCGCAAATTCCGCTTCGATGAGGAAGGAGGACACAACTCGTGTGCCAATGTGTGAACAAAGTCATTCTTATCGGGTTCCTTGGCGAGGCGCCGGAACTTAAGTTCAGCCCGCAAGGCAAGCCCGTCTGTACGTTTAGCCTTGCGGTCAACGAAAGGTGGAAAGACCCACAAGGCGCTCCCCGAGAACGTGTGGAGTGGTTTCAAATCGTTTGCTTCGCCCGCCTGGCGGAGGTTTGCGGTCAATACCTTGACCGTAGTCGCCACGTATTCATCGAAGGCAGATTGCAGACTCGGAAATGGGAAGACCGTGGAGGCGAAAAGCGCACGACAATCGAAGTTGTGGCCAACCAGATGAGGATTTTGGATCGGGCGCCAAAGAACGGAAACGGCGCAAAAGGGGCTGAATCATCGAAGCCCGCCGAGCCCGTCGATGATGGCGACAACCCCTTTAACCAGCCGGGAGGCGAGACGAGGGATGAAGTTTAGGGCTGGCCCCGACAGTGCCTATATTTTATTTCTCGTAGGATGCGTCGATCCTCCGTATGGACCGATTGGAATGAGCCGCTAGCTCCCACAAGTCCCTTCGGGAAAGCGCAAACCCGATGAACACGGGTCTGAGCCAGCTAATACGAGAAAGCAAAATGGCTACGTCACTTGCCGCCTGCCAACCACCGTGCAACCGTCAGAGGTATCCAATTGCAATTCTTCCCCACCACGGCCTCAGTTCTGCGAAAGGCCCCGTTGTCAGGATTGACGACTGTGATTTCAGGAGATCCAGCACGTTTAGCCCTCACACCCGCACGGGGGGGGACCTCTGGGTCGTTATAAAATCCGCAGCGAAAAATATACCGCGCATGCCAATCAGCAGCCGGTAGCGAATAACCAAGGAAGAAAACCTTGCTGGCCGTACCCAAGGAATGGGCGCATCGCCTCCAGACGCCTCTTAGCATGGGGTGCTGGAAACTCTTCATATGGGTAGGCGGAACGATCCAGGGTACATACCTCCGACCATGGCTCGACTTTGGTCCCCGCCAGCGCAAGAAGCAAAAGATCGACTCGAATTGTTTTTCGTTACGGTCCGAGGGTTCCCAGAGCAGGGTGACGCGGTCAGACTTGATGTGCTGCCCAACTTTCTGCAAGTACCAGTTTAATGAACCATGTGGTTTGAGTATTACGATTCCTGGGCTCGCTACTGTCTTAGCACCATAGCCGATTTGCAGGCGGTCCGCGAGGTCGGGGCCTTTCCCGAAAACTGCCTTGTCGAGTTCGTAGTCCCAGTTGAAAGACATTATCACCGGGTTTTCACAGTCTTTTATCCTCTGCAAGAGTTGGTCTCTTATTGGAGATGGATCGCGTTTCGCGTGGTGGATTTCATGAAACCATCTCGCGATTTCCAAAAGAATATCCTCCCTGAATTGCCTCAGCTCCTCGAGTCCAAAATGGGGTCCAGTGGGACGTATAACCGGAAGGAGGTCTTCGTTGGCGACTAGTTGAGTCAAGAATTCTTCGATGTTGGGTAGGGTCTCCCTGCGCCCATCCCACATCGGACAGTGGAATCGGACAACCCTGCCAAATTGGTTTCTCAATTTGCTATTGAGCCGCGGTTCCAACCCGAAAAGAAGATCTCGCGTCAGAGGGTACCCCATCTCAGCAGAGGCTCCCGCTCCTACTATGAAAATTGTTCTTGACAATCCGTGCTCCCCCACTGCATTTTCCCTTTCTCCTTACGGAGACAAAACTCTTTGTTCGTGTCCTTACTTCCTAACGAGTGGAACTTACGTATCACATGTAATAACGATAGTAGAGAGCAGGTTCTTTCCCAACCGCCATCTTTAGTATCTCCCCAACACGTCGCGAGAACGCCAATGTAATCGGATCTCGACAATTGAAGGCGGCAGTGTTCCAGTTCAGCTTGGTTAGCCTGAGGATATCTTCCGCGGCCTCCCGGAACGAAATGGAGCCCCAATTTTCCATTATCTCTAATGGTTGGGGAATTCTGAACCCCGGGTAACATCGCAAAAATGGAACATATCCCATTGTGTACACAAGCCCGCGTTTCTCGCCGAAGTCTATGGCAGTTCCGCGCAACGTTGCCTTATTTCCAGGTCTCAGACAGAAGATTCCGCGTCGCTGAATCGTCATCAAGCCGTATTGGGGAACACTCTCAAGTGCGCTTTCAAAGCCTGCCCTTTCGGCATCCTTATACCGCGAAGACTTGTGGACCACCACTTTACGAGGACGAATCCCGCCGAGCTGGTCTTCGTACACTTTCAACACGCGTTCCAAGAGTTTCTTGGCGCTGTCCGCAGTGAGATGAGGCGATTTTTCCCGTTCTTTACTAGCATCCCAATCAAAGCTGTCGCCGCGAAGGATGAAACCTTCACCCCGTTCACTGAATGCCTGCGCTACGCTCGTCCTAAGGGTCGATGAGCGCGCCTCGTCACCGTGGAAAAACGAGATCCCGACGAAGCACGTTCCTTCCAGGACATCGGCCAGCCTCCATGGCACAATTTGTGCCTTGTACAAGAGGGCGACAGTTAAATTCCATGCACGTGTCGCCAAATCTTGGACGCCCCGAGCGCCCGCCAGCGTCCTGTGCCAAAGGAGTTGAGTAGGTAGTAAGTCAAGGCATTGAACCTTTAACCCCCGGCGAAAACTTCGGGCCGCCTCGTATTCTTCGAGCGCGTCTTCGCCGCCGCCAGATTGGTCCACCCCGACTTCTTCCGGGATGTCCTCAATCTCTCCGTCCTCGCCCGGAGGTTCCTCCGGATGCTCCTGCTCGTACCGCGCGATGCCAACTCTGCAGAGATCCTCAAGCCTTTGTGACATCGCAACAAGGACAACGTCCGGTGCTGAGTCAAGATCATTCAATGCTCGAATCTCCGCTACTGAGATGGCCACGAGACGGCCAACTCGCGATTTAAAGTCCCCGTCGCCCTCGATTAGTACAACGTCCTTCTGCTTGAATGGCCTCTGCCATACAGCCTGTGAGACAAGCTCGACCTGGAAGGGCTCCCCCGCGTTTAGCCCAGGATATGGAGGATGCAAGACTGCATCGACTTTCTCGCTCTGTTGAATGGGCTTTGAGATGCGATCCAACAAGGAAACCGCACGGTCGATTGCGTCAGCGGGACCAACAATACCGACGCGAACTGTCTGACGCCTCGTTGAATCTGTTTTGCTGTAAGGCCCATACGCCGCCAACCCGGTTCTCGGGTCAACACATTGCGCTTTTGCCGCAAAGCTAAGGGAAGGCTCACCCAAATAAGTGCAACTCAGTTCGATACCGGGCGACGCTAAAAGTGTAGCTATGTCCGGTATCTGCCACCGGCCGCTCGACCCCTCGACACGTTCAGCACGCTTTTGTTTTCTATTGGGCCGCCCTCTCAAGACGCCCCTCCTTCTGATTCTTGGAACAAATTCAGTTGAGTGTCTTCGGGTCCCAGTTCCGGCATCGCTAAGTCGTCCTCCATCTCTGCGTCAATGAGTCGGTCATAGTCCATGTTGTCGGCGATGATGCCATAACCCATTAGGCCCCGAGCCGGAGTCAAGCCAATGCGAACCGGTTCTTGTCCAGTAGGTATTCGAATCTCGTGCTGTCCCCGAGCCAGCACGAGCGCCCAGAAACGAACAGACCGCAGAATCTGCCCATTCCGCTCTTGATTGAGCCATTGAGACAGGATTGGCCCAACACGGGGGCCGCCGCGCGGCACCCGCCCGTCCGTGGTTAACAGCCATGTTGGTTCCACTCGCAAGAAAAGACCCATGGGCAGGTAGATGAAATTGGCCCTGATGCCTTGGTGTCGCCATCCGTATTGATAGCGTTCCTTTGTGCCCTCGGCCGTGAGCCGCGTTGCGGTGTGTCGGGCTGTTACCTCACGCGTGGCGGGCTTTCCACCCACACACCATCCAATTCTCTTCGGGTTGTCTTTGTAAGGAGCAAAAAAGAATCTGTGGCCTTTGCCCTCGAACCGCAAGTAACGTCTGTAGGCGCTCTCCTTGAGGTGCAAGTTAAGCAGCTCAACCGCCCACCCCTGTCTGTCGGTGCCAAACCAGCTCTTGAATTCTTCAATCTCGATCCGGTTCGAATCGACAACTGGAAGGAAAAGTGAGTCGGACTCGCGGAGGTCCGAAAACGTAAACAACTTCTCGCTCCGCAAGAGGAACGGTGGATGAGACGTACCGCTCGGTAGGTCTGTAAGTTCACTTTTTTTCCTGAGGGGTGTAGGCGACCCGTAAACGACCTTAGGTAGTTCAAGAACCGGCAGAAGATTGGAAATGAGCCTCTCCTCTACCCTATCAGCTTCTACGACAGAGGTGATTACGAGGGGAGCACTGAACGGCTCCCGAAGCGGTCCGATCGAAGGAAGCAAGCCTCCACGACCCCTTGGGACGATTTCGCCGCGCAAAATTGCGATAAGTTCGACGAATGATTGTTCGAAAGCTTGTTCGTTACGGAAATCGACCCAACGACGTACTCGTAGTGTAGGCGGTAATGGAACGTTTTCGATCAATATCGGAATCACTCGTCCCTTTGAACCAGAGGGGTCCGACCAGACTGCGATTGTTCGCTCCAGCGTCGGCCAATCCGCCTCTAGCGACGTTCTTGAAAGGACGATTCCTATAAACCGGCAATCATCTATTCCACGTTCCAATTCCAGCACAATGTTCTTTGCGTGAGAGAAATCCCATCGGTCGTATACGACTCCGAGATAGCGATCTTGGTAGGGAATGGCTTCAATAAGTTCCGCTAGCCTCTCCACCCAAGGCTTGTCAGCTCCCGTGTGGGAGAGAAAGAGGTCTTTTCCACGCGGTACATGTTTTCCCAAGTCAAAAGCGCTTTGACTCCGCATATTCATCGGCCAGTCTCAATTAATCGTTGCTAGCGTGGCATTCGAACGCTTTCATTCCAGGCGCCCGAATCAGCGGAAATGTACAACCTAGCGTGTATTAAGTGTACACCTAGTGGGATGGCGTGTATATAATTTAGATAGCGGGCAACCGCAGCCAGTGCAGTCCTGACTGTGGGATTTTCTCATGCCCGATTCTCCATCGGCAACCGCACATCGTCAATCAGGATGGGCCACGCCGCTACCGTCGCCCTGTCCAAAGCAAGATTGTTGTAACTCGACCACCGCCCATCTCCCTACCGCTCCAACAGGCCTTTCCGCACGGGGGTTCAACTATTCCAACAGGCTATTGCCTTCGCAATCATGGGAGGAGCCTACGGGCGCAGCCGCTTGGCAGTCAGCCTACTGGAAAGGTGACCCCGAGTCCTATCAGCAACCCTTCGAGTACCCGTCCCGATCAACTCAATCTTCTTTCCAATTAACAACACGCGTGGCGCTGGTGAAAGTCAGCGCCTGTGCCACGAAAAGGAGGTCCTATGTTCGTTGAACTCATGCCACTTCTCGCCGGCCGCACTGTGCTCATCACGGTGGCCAAGGTGGATGACAAGACGCTGCGCGTCAATGTTATTCCCGCTTTGGCAAAGGCCGACGACAATCCGGCTCTCAGTACACCGCTCACCTATACCGGCTCGCCCGAGGAACTTGACGCTGAACTCGGGAAGCATCTGGCCGGATACGTCCAAACCCACCAGCAAACCGCGAGCACCCTGGCCGAAGCCAAAGCCACCATGGAGGCCGCAGCCAAGGCAGCTCAGGAGGAAGCGAAGCGCAAGGCCGAGGAGCGTAAAAAGGCATCTCAGAAGCCACCTGACAAGGGAAACCCTGCAATGGCGGCTGAGTGTGCCTCAGCCGCATCCCCAACGCCTGGTGACGCCGCGCCCTTTTCCGCATCGACGGGTACACTCGGGCTGTTCCCACCTAGCCTGGATTCCCACGGCGGATGTTCGACCTAACAAGAGGAGTTCCTAATCGAACTCGATGCGAAGTGACTTTCCCCCGAGCCAGGGGATCGACACCCGCGTTTGCTCGAAGCGGGCGGC
>JBEKNU010000300.1:0-9250 GCA_049522495.1 Terriglobia bacterium | reverse complement strand
ACGTCTTCCATAAACGGAATCTTCTCCATGGTCATGATTCAACCCCAGAAAATTTGTTAGCGATCCGAAGCGGATCCGGGCGATTTGCGGCGTGGGATAGCTGATTGACACCAACGTGGATGTGCCTTTGCCGTTTTGGTACTGCCCCAACTGCACTTCCGCGCCCTGCTCAAATCCGAGCAAGTCCGTGCGGAAGGAAGGCAGCACACGTTTAGCCGCTTCCAGGCCCAGCAGATATTTCTCGCTTCCTGGCACCAATCCCTTCGGGGGGAGAGGGCGAGGCAAAGCCCTGATGGCGTTCGCTGATGGTTTGGTTCCTCCCACGAAGATCAGCAGCGCCTGGTAGTCGTTGCCGGAGGGGGGCATGTCTTTATCATGCAGGAAGCGGATAAAGTTGTTCCCGCGTGCCATCAACGTCTGGTCCGCATCGCTGATTGCTAATTGAATGTCTTTTTCCGGCCTCATAGCCGGGGTTTGGTAGAAAGTCAGCAGTCCGTAAGCGGAGCTTGCATCCAGCGCGGGTTCCACCACCACCTGCGTCTGCGTTTTGCCCAATTGGTAGGTGCGCAACTCCAGCGTCTTCACCCCATATTCCTGTTCCACCGCCGGGTCGCCGCCGTACTTGCTGATCGCCGAGAGAATCAAGGGGTGGGATTCCACCTGGCGCCAATTGGCGGCGGGCACCAGCGGCATGACAAAGGGTTTTTCCTGGGCAGGGCAGAGGAAGGGTAAGGCCATGAGCGCGGCAACCAGCCAGGCGTGCTTTGCAAATATCCGTGCCATCGGGTTCACAATATCAGAACTCCCCCCGGGCGGCAGCGGAAGTTTGATCGGATGCGACCCGCTGCGTGGTCCTCACTTCGCCGAGGTTTTTCAGGTAACCCAAAATCCCCTCGTAGAGTGCATAGGCGATTTTCTCGCGATACTCGGACCGTTTCAAGAGATGTTCATCGCGAGGGTTGGTGAGGAAGGAGATTTCCGCCAGGACGGAGGGCATATTGGCGCCGATAAGAACCACAAACGGTGCTTTCTTGATACCGCGGTCGCGCTGTGCGCCGCTGGCTTTGCTCACGCGGGAAAAGACCTCCCGTTGCACCTGCCGGGCAAAATCCTGTGATTCCTCGATCTTCTCCGTCATGGCGATCTTCTTGATCAAGTCCTGGAGTTGGTGCACCGCTTCTTGCGAAGAGGCGTTCTCGCGCGCCGCAACTTCGAGCGCGTCGGGACTCGAGGTGAAATTGAGGTAGTAGGTCTCAATGCCGCGTGCGCTCTTATCGCGGCTGGCGTTGGCATGAATGGAGATGAAGAGGTCCGCGGCCTTTTCATTGGCGATAGCCGTACGTTCTTCCAGGGGGATGAACGTGTCATCGCTGCGCGTCATGACGACTTCGCATCCCGTATTCTCTTCCAGAAGTTTCTTCAGCTTCAGCCCCACATCCAGGACAACTTCTTTCTCTTCCAACCCGGTGGGCCCGAGGGTTCCCGTGTCGTGGCCTCCGTGCCCGGGATCAATGACGATCCGGCCGATTTTCAGGCCAAGGGCGCGCGTCAAAGTGCGGGAGCCGGACTCGGTGGGGACAGCGGGTTGGATGGCAGGAGTAACTTCCGCCGCGGTGGCCGCAGTTTCTTCCTTTGGTTTCTTGCCGTGTTTACCCGGCGGTAGCGGGCTGATGGACGAAGATTCCTCTTCATACCCCGGCGGGGTGGAGGGTTCGCTTTCCCCTTTGGCCGCGGCCGGTGATGGGGCTTTAGTCGCAGTCTCAACCGGCGCCCCGGGTGCGGGGTTGGTGGTGGGCGGGGAAGAGACTTGTTCCGGCTTGCGGGTCTCGCTGCTTGCCGGGGGCGCAGGCTTAACGGTGCGGGCAATTTGCGTCCGCGCCGCGCCCTGGACGTCGATCACCAGGCGGAACGGATTGGGGAGAGAAAATATTGAGTAGGCCTCAATCTTCTCCACGTCCAACACCACTCGGGCCACGTCGGGGGAGAATTGCGCCACCCGAATCTGCCGCAGGAATCCATTTTCCACGGGGAACGTTTTGCCCCCCAGGTCCGGGCTAAGGTGGGCGTTCTGAAGGTCCAGGACAATGCGGTCAGGGTTCGATAACCGCGCGGATTCGAATTTAACTTCGCTATCGATTCCAATCACAATGCGCAGGTAATTCGGCCCCACCCAATGGCGTACCGCCGTCAATTGGCGGAGCCCCGAAGGCCGTGCTTCCGACACCCTCTCCACAGGAGGCGGAGCCGGAGGAGCCACAACCGCCGCGTGCGCCGCGGCTCTGGCCGCGCCTTGCCGGTCAAGTTGCTTCAGTCGCTCCTGCGCTTCCGCCGCCTTGTCGGATTTGGGATACATCGCAATGAAATTCTGGAAAGCCCTGCGGGCTTCCCCCGGATCCTCGAGGTCCTGGAGATAAACTTCCCCAATGGTGAATAGCGCCTCGCGCGCTATGCGGTTTTGCGGATACTGCTCAATGAGGAAGCGGAAGGACTTGATCGATTCCAAAAAGTAAGAATCCGAGGTAAACGTGCGCCCCATCTCCAGATAGAGTTCCGCCATCGCCGCGAGCGCCACCGGGGCCTTGCTGTAGGCGAGGTTCAGGCGGTAGACCTCGAAATAAGCGTCGATGACTTTCTTGTAATCTTCCTTGCGGCGTTTGCTTTCGGATTGGGCTTCCAGGGCGGTGCGCATCTGTTGGGCTTTTTCAAAAGCCGCAACGGCACGCTGGCGGCGGGCCGGCGATACGGTGGCGAAAGCCGCCACCGCGAACAGCGTCAGTGCGGCAAGGAGTAATGCCAACTCAAATCGCCTGGGTAAACCCATGACCCTCAACTTAATCCTCTCGTGCGGACCTACGATATTGGAATTTACAACCCTCGCCCCTTTGGGGGAGAGGGTGGACCGCAACTGGCGTTTTCATCAGCCGGGGCGGGACGGGTGAGGGGGTCAAAACCGTAGCGCATCACTGCAACTTGACCCTCTGCATCCATCATGTTGGCGCTGCCCGACTTTCCCCCAAGGGGGGAACCCTTCTCAATGTATTTCGCCGCTGTTCATCATCGCACGCTAAACCATCGAGCCACAGCCTTGTGATCCACGGGCCGATCACCCGTTGTCCCTTTGCCCGATGACGCGATATCACTATTCCACATTGGTGTAATGCACCACCCCGTACTCATCCACGTATCGGGTGATGGGAGCCTTGGGTGGCTCCTTGGGAGTGGCCTTTGCCGCTGCCGATGCGTCCCCCTTATAAATGGACGTGACCTTACGAACATAGTTTTGCGTTTCGGGGATCGCCGGGATGCCTCCATAGTGCTGCACCGAGTGCTCACCGGCGTTGTAGGCTGCCAGTGAAAGCGACAGGTCGCCTCCGAAAAGACCCATCAGATACTTCAGGTAATTGACGCCGCCCTCGAGGTTCTGCTTGGGATCAAACGGATTCACCACCCCGAATCGGTGCGCAGTCGCCGGAATCAATTGCATCAGGCCCATGGCGCCTTTGTTGGAAACGGCTTTGGGATCGTAGCCCGACTCCACGCGCACGATGGCGCGGACCAATTCGGGATCCACTTTTAACCGGCTCGCGGTTTGCTCCACCAGTTCATCGATTTCAGCAGGTGCGTAACGGGAGGCGGCGGACGCGTTGGGGCGAAAGCTGCGCGCCATCCAATCCACGCGGGTCGTGGTTGCACCGGTGTTCACATAAATCTTGTGCCCGTGCTCGTCCACCAACACCACAATCTGGTCAGCTCTAGCGGCGGTAGGAAGGAAGGTGCAAAGCAGGAACCCGCCTAACAGGATAACCCGGCGTGAATGGAGACAATTACACATAGAGGTATAGCACCGCACGCGCGGCGCCCCATTAAACTCTATCCCCTCCCAGTCACCCAGGCCCGAAGCGCTGTCTATAGCGCCCTCGGCTGCGCCCTTTCCAGGAGCCTTGCCTGGCGCGATCACTCCCCAAAAAGTGCAGTCCAATGCGGGCCTTACATTAGGGCCGATTATAACATCGGGTGCAAGGGCAAGCAAACAAGACATGCGCTACGCTCGCGATTCCTTTTTTAACAATGATTCTGGTAGAATCCGCGCCACGGGAGAGTTTCACTGGCCGCCCATGAAGATCTGCCACACTTGCCAGCAGACCTACTCCGATGATGTTGAGTTCTGTCCGCGCGACGGCGCTCGCCTTGCCGCCCAAGCCACGGAAACCGAGGCGCAGCTTGCCGCTGGACTTGCCCGCCGTTTTCGCCTTGTCCGTCGCCTGGGTCAAGGCGGCATGGGCACGGTTTTCCTCGCCCAGCAGATTGGGGTGGGAAATCGCCCCGTGGCGCTTAAGGTTCTGAACCGCAAACTCCTCGACGACCCTGATTTTCTAATGCGCTTTCAGAACGAGGCGGGTTCCACCGGGCGCATCCACCACGCAAACGTCGTCACCATCTACGAATCTGCCCAGGCCGATGACGGCACCCCCTACATCGCCATGGAGTATCTCGAAGGCGAATCTCTCCACGAGGTCCTCAAGCGGCGGGGCGCGCTTCCCGTGCCGGAAGTCGCGGAAATTCTCCAGCAGGCAGCGCGGGGGCTGAACGCCGCGCACAAGCTGGGCATCATTCATCGCGACCTCAAACCCGATAACATTTTCCTGACGTATCCCGACGACGCAGCGGCACCCCTGGTGGGCGCCCACGACGTAGGGGCTGGCCTCGTGCCTGCCCTCCCCGTCGGCATTGCCGACACCGGGCGGGCACAAGACCCGCCCCTACCGCCCGTTGTGGTCAAGCTCGTCGATTTCGGCATTGCCAAGCTGCGCGAGTCCGGCGCCCACACGCAGACCGGCATGGTGCTCGGCACGCCCGCATATATGTCGTTCGAGCAGGCTTCCGGCATGAGGAGCGATGAACTCGATGCGCGCTCGGATGTTTATTCGCTGGGCGTGGTGGTGTACGAAATGCTCACCGGTCGCACGCCGTTCCAATCCGACACGCCGGTTGGGTACCTGCGTATGCACATGCAGGAAGACCCACCACCATTCCGCACCGTCGCGCCCGATTTTTCCGGGCCCGGCGAGGTCGAGCCCGTGGTGATGAAGGCTCTCACCAAGAACCGGGAGGAGCGCCACACAACCGCGCTCGAATTCGGCCAGGATTTCGCCCGGGCGGCTTCCGCCTCCGGCCAAACAGAAGCCTCCGCGCTCGGTCCCACCGAGGTGGTCGACACCCTGGATAGCAAATGCTCCGGGCCGGAGCGGCTTACTAGCGAGAAAGCGGAAGCTGCGCGTCGCGAGAAGGAGAAGGCGGCAGCCGAACTGGCGGCGCGGGAGGAGGCCTTCCACGAGCGGATCGCGCGTGCGAATTTGAAAGTTAAGCGTCGCGAAGAGGAGAAGGCTGCACGCCAGGCGGGACTGGAGAATGTCCGCCGGGAACGGTCGGCGCGTGCACCGTTAAAGTCTACGAACCCTAAGCCTGGTTTTCTAAAAGGCTGCCTCTTCATGGTCTGTGCCATGATGATCATCGTTGGCCTGCCCGCCTACTTGACTTGGCGACGAGTGCAGGCAGGCAAGGCGCTTAGTACCCTGACGGGTCACACCCAGAGGGTCACTTCTGTGGTCTTTAGCCCTGACAGCCGCTACCTCGCGTCAGGTAGCGACGATAGGACGATCAAGCTCTGGGAAGTCGCAACGGGGCGTCAGGTGCGCACCCTAGCAGGACACATCTATAACGTCACCTCTGTGGCCTTTAGCCCTGACGGGCGCCATCTCGCCTCGGGAAGCTGGGACAGGACTGTCAAGCTCTGGGAGGTAGCAACAGGAAACGAGGTGCGCACCCTGACAGGCCACGCCGACGGCGTCAGTTCTGTCGCGTTCAGTCCTGACGGGCGTTACCTCGCCTCGGGGAGTTGGGATAGGACCGTCAAGCTCTGGGAAGTTGCAACCGGAAGCGAAGTGCGCACCTTGATAGGCCACACCGACGGTGTCCGGTCTGTTACCTTTAGCCCCGACGGGACCTACGTCGCCTCAGCTGGCGGTGATAACATCGTCATGCTCTGGGGGGGATTTACAGGACACGCGTCGCGGACCCTGAGGGGGCACATGGGCAGCGTCACTTCAGTTGCATTCAGCCCTGACGGGCAATACCTGGCCTCGGCTAGCGCTGACGATACTGGCAAGCTCTGGGAAGTGGCAACGGGACGCGAGGTGCGCACTCTGAAGGGTGACTCTCGCGACCCCAGTTCTATTGCCTTCAGCCCCGATGGGCGCTATCTTGCCTCGGGTGCGCTCGACGCGACCATTCAGCTCTGGGACGTGGGGAGCGGAGTCAGGGTCCGGACCCTGAGGGGGCACTCCGCCGGCCTCAATTCCGTCATGTTCAGCCCAGACGGGCGCTATCTCGCCTCGGGTAGCGACGACAACACGGTCAAACTCTGGCGAGCGAGTAGCGCGAACATGTTTTGAAGGTCCGGGGATTTTGTGTGTGGTAACGCTAGTTGGCTCCTGCTTGCCTGGAAGTGCTCCGAATGATGAACCTTCTCTTCTTCGCATGTCAGGCATGTGGTCACGAAGAGAGTGTCCTCATGCCAAAGGATCAGGTGCAGCTTTCATGCAGCAAGTGTGGCACTCCATTCCCAGGCATCCGCGTGGAAACAGTTCACGGCTTCGTTTACATTCTTTCAAACTCGAGCATGCCTGGTCTTATCAAGATCGGGATGACGGAGAACGATGTCTTTCAGCGCGCCGCCGAACTGTCAGCATCGACGGGGGTACCAGAACCGTACGCTGTTGAAGCCTATACGGCATGTCAGGATCCAAGGAAAAGCGAGTCTGCCTTACACGCGCTATTTGAGACGAAACGAAAGCCAAATCGGGAATTCTTCGAAACACAGCTTGATGACGCTCTCCTTGCACTCCGCGAGGTAGGAGGCAGACCTCCCGATTTTCTTAGTGAGAGGGCAAAAACTTACTTTACCCCCGCCCCATCAATCCCGTCGCCGAACAAAGAAGCGGGCCGATCACGGACAAAGAGGGAGTGGACGGGGAGTTTCCTCAAGGTGCGGGCGGATTGCCATCGCTGCGTTCGATCATACTGGGTTGACCGCCGGGCGGGAAAGCTTGCCTGTGAGGCTTGCGGCGCACCACTCTCTTATCCTTAGCGGGCTGCCGGGGTCAGAACTGCAGTGTGTGGCTACGCCGCTGCCAAATTGGAGACCACTTATGACCAAACCGTTCGTCTTCGTATCCTGTGGTCAGTTTACTGATGCTGAAAAGCGCCTTGGCAAGCAAATCGTCGAACTCGTGAAGACAGTAACTGGGCTGGAGGCCTTTTTCGCAGAGGAGGTCCAAGACCTCAACGGATTGGACTCCAACCTCTTGGGGGCATTACGCGAATGCACTGCGTTCATCACGGTCATGCACCCCAGAGGCACAATCGTCCGTCCTGATGGCTCAGAGCATGTTCGCGCATCCGTATGGATCGAGCAGGAAATTGCCATTGCAACCTACATCCAGCGCGCAGAGAAACGAAAACTCCCGGTCGTGGCATTCATCCATAAGTCAGTTGGCCGCGAAGGGATCAGGGACTTACTGCACCTGAATCCGACATACTTCACAGATGAGTCTGAAGTCTTGGCGGGGCTGCGTGAACGTTTGTTGGAGTGGAGGGGCCTTGCTCTGACTGGTTTCCGTGTTCAACTGCGATCAGGGAACCCCACCTATCAGGATGGGCATGCCATACGTCAGCTAGAGGTAATTCTCGTGAACGATACCAACCAGCCGATCACCAAGCTGAACGCAATTGTCCGACTGCCCGTTGGAATCTTGAAGCACTGGTCCGCCTCATACCCGACTGAGGTCAAAAGCGATGACCCCCGTTATCGTTGCTTCCGCTTTGACGAACAACAGTCGCGTTCGATCCCGCCACATGATACAGGGCGACTGATCTCCTTCCAATACTGTACCGCGTGTGCGCTTCCCGGAGCTGGAGGAATAGCAGCCCTCGTTGCAGAAGCCACCGTTGATGCGAGGCTCTGGATCGATGGCCGAGAATACTCGGCGCAAAAGAGTGTTAAAGAATTATCTCAAGACGCGGAAGCTGCTGGGCTCATCTAGCGCGGCTGGCGCATGCATTGGTTTGCATGTATGCGCCCCACGGACACGGGCAACATCTCTGTCACCGCGTCCCATCCGTGGCCTGTTCTGGCTTCTTAATGGTGGCACAGGCACTCCTGCCTATGTTCTATGCATGGAATGCATCAGCCCTAGACACAGGCAGGAGTGCCTGTGCTACCTCATAGCAATTGCACGCTGAGCCCGGGTATTTTTGAGAAGCTGCGTTCGTCGCGGGTGGCCACGGTGTAATTCCTGGCAATGGCGGTGGCGCTGATCATCAGGTCACGCTCACCGACCGCCACGCCGCGCTTGGCGAGGTCGGCCCAAAGCGAGGCATGCACCCTGGCCACGGTGAGATCAAAAGCGATCACGGGAAGCTGCGCAAGCAATCCCTCGACGAAGGCTTGCCGGCGGTGGCGCTGGCCGGGTGTCCTGGCCCGATGAACGCCGTGCAAAAGTTCGGAGGCAGTCACGGCCGAGATCGCCACATCCTCCTCCGCATAACGAGCCGAGAAAGCGTCCAGGGTGAGATCTCCCCGCTCCGCGGCAATCAGGACACTGGAATCGATCAGCGTGGCCATCTCGACTCTGCCACCGTGGATTGCTTCGCCGTCAGGCTCTCCACCACGGCGAGATACTCCTTATCCGGCTTGGGTAGTGAGCGGAGCAGGTCCGCCAGCTCTCTGCCGCTGAACTTCGGCGGGTGGGCCGGCAGAATTTCGCAGATGGGCTTACCTCCGCGTTCCACCACAAAACTCTCACCCCGGTAGCGCACCCGGTTCATCAACTCGGAAAATCTGCGGGCGGTCTCCGTTGCGGAAATACGTAATTTCATAAAATCAGATTTACATATTTCCCCGAAGGCGTCAAGTGGGCTTTTCTCATGCCTGATACCCTTCACATCTCACGACTTATTCATGAGGGCTTTTTCCACTGTTCCCGGGTTTCTATCAATCACCGTCAAGTAGGCGCGCACCGCGCTTTCCGGATGCCTGCGCCCTTGCTCAAAAGCAGTGACCAGTGACAAGTGACGAGTGGCGAGCAATACAATCCGCGGATGCCGCCCCGATGCGTCGGGTCGCCCCGCGAACGCGGGCAACATCCCTGTCACCGCGTCCAATCCGTGGCCCGTTCTGGCTTCAGTGGCA
>JBEKNU010000299.1:0-9341 GCA_049522495.1 Terriglobia bacterium | reverse complement strand
ACTTGACAAGCATTCTAGGGAGCCCGGTAGTGGGTTCCCTTTCCTACAACCTGACCCGCCTTTTTGCATCTGCACGTGCCAAATCTCGATGGCTTACGCGCGTCACAAGGATTCGCGGGACTGTAGTGGCCTTCATCGGAATTATTGCCTTGCTATGCCTTCTCTTCTCGTGGATGACGCGTTCACCATTCGCAGGGCTGTTCCACGGGTATGATTTTTTACGCTTCCATCCGCCGTTATCAGGCCCGGAACCAGCGTTTAAGGGCGTCGAGGTCATTTACACTCTTGATCCTCGACTGTTCGGCGAGCTCAGGGTGGTTTTGGCATTCTCGGTGATTTTTGTGGTCTTTTCTACCGGTGTTAGTCAAACTTGGCTCTGGCGGAGGGAAACCACTGTTCATTTGGAGAAGGCTCGCAGGCTGCTATCGTGGATTTTGTTGGTGCTCGCGGGCTATCTCAGTTGCTACTTGCTCGGGCTCAACTTCTTGCAGAGTAACTCTCAAGTAGCTCAGGCTAACGCCATTATGGGCATGACATTCGAGGGAACACACCAGCGAGCTACGGGAGGGCTTTCCTTACTCACTTATAACCCAACTCCAGCATTCTGGGTCTTCTTCGCTGGGTGCGTCCTTTTGGCCGCGGAAGGAATCAAAGCGGAACACTCCCGATCGCGGCGACTTGCCAGGGCCCGCGGCGCCTGAGTTTTCAATGGAGCTAGCTTGCAGCATCTCCAGGGATACCAGTTACCCGTAACCCCCGCAAAGATTCGTACGTGCTCTGGTTACCAGAAAGAGGAAGCCGATGAGCATCGGCTTGCTCATCCCGAGATTGTCGCGCTGGGCAGCGAGCACCGCCACTTTGATGGATAGTACCGGGCAACCGCCATAATGAGAATGGAAGCCAACGCCATTCACGTGATAACATGCTTTATCCCATGTTCGTGTAGATGTCTGGGGGAAATGGTTTTTCCGCGATAGCCCTTTTTCAGGTTCTTTACCTGGAGTCTTGGCGATGGAAGGCGTTGACCAGACCAAGGGAATCACACAACTGCTTCTGAGCCCGTTATTTCTCCTTCGGATGATCCTGGGTACCGTCGTTCCCGGAGCATTGTTCCTCCTTTTGCTGGCCCACAAAGGCAACCCGGTTCTGCGCCACGCGTGGCAGGACTCGCCCTTCGGATATAAGACGAACGTAGCGGTTTTCCTATTTCTCGCCTACGTCGTGGGCAACGCTCTCGTACTTCCAATCTTGTTCATCGGGGCGTGCAAGCGCTATTATCACCACATTGGTACAGCTGCGGGTAAGCCCCAATCAGTAGCGCCTTCGCTGCCCGATAGCCCGTACGCTGCCTACACTGAGGCTGACATCGGCAAGCATATGTTGAGCGGAATACTCACGGACGGAATGATTCTTTCAACCCCCGGGCTGATGGATCGTCTTTCCCTTGTTCACTCTGACGCAGCGTTCCATTTCGGAACAGGCTGTGCCCTGCTGATAGCTGCCGTGTTCCCTGGCGATAATCTGCGTTGGGTCGAAGCAGTTGTGGGTTTCATGATGTTATGCGTCGGAATCGACAAGGCAAGGACGCTTACTACGACCTACTTGCAACATATCGGCATTGGCCTTGCGAGCCAACTCGCAAGCATGTCCCCGCAACAGGTCCATGTCTGGGCAGCAATGGTAAAGGCGCTGACGAACGCGGTGCAAAACCCTCCGGAACAGCCCGCCACAGCGAAAGAACAACCAAGCGTGGAGCAACGATGAGCGCCAGAGGCACAGCCTTGCCGAGTTCCAGGTGAGCTTTGCGCGTGGGAATAGCCAAACATAACAACCATTATGTTGCGGTACCATTTCGCCACTCGGTCGTTCTAGCAGGGTAGCGCAGAGTCTCGCCTTTCAAAGACTCTGCGGCCTTTCCTCCCTCCCTGCGCTCGGCGGGTTTTGATCTTCGATTCGTTCTTCGGCCTTCATAATCTGGTGGCCGGGTTGGCGGGCAAGGAGATGCGGTCCACGGGGATGGGGCTGCCCGCTCCTGCCGGCGCCCGTAAGGTTCCCGTATAATCGTGCACGCTCGACCATTCCCAATCGCGGGTGGCGCAGACATTGAATTTGATGTCTGCGTCTCAAGCCTCCCGTTGCGACCTCTCGCGCTCAAGTGTTCACGGCAGTCGAGAAGAGCAGGGGTTAGGGGCTGGGGAATTGGCGATGGCAGATTCAAGATTCAAGCCTTTCGGCTTATTGGGGAAAATGGAGCTATAGACATCGCAGCAGGGGGGCGGTAAACTGAATTGGATCTTGGAAGGTGAAGGAAGGGCGCAAGATGGTCATTACTCTGAACCTGCCACCCGAGGTCGAAGCGAGTTTGGCGGCCCGGGCGCGAGCGCTTGGCGTTGAGCTGGATGTCTATGTGCAAACCCTGCTCCAGCAGCAGGTGGCCTCCTCGCCCTTGAAGGCAGTAGGCGATGCTGCCAAGGAAGTCGAGCGGCAATTGTCTGAACTAAGCTGGCTCGAGGCTCACCGCGAGCAGTTTGCGGGCCGCTGGGTGGCGTTGGAAGGCAATGCGCTGCTGGCGGTGGGCGACTCAGCGCGGGAAGTGTATGCCGCCATTGCCCGCCACGAAGGAGCGCCGCTCGTGACGCGCATCGAGCCCGAGGGGGAACTTCCCTTCGCAGGGTGGTAAGTCTGGCGACCACACTTACATTCCGGCACTCCCACCACTACGGCGCCCAGCGTGCTTCGGGAATTGCCATTCCCGTCAAACTGACGGTGGGCGGAAAGTCGGTTCGGCTTCTCGCCAAGCTTGATACGGGGGCCGAGTATTGCATCTTCGAGCGTGTGTACGGCGAGCAACTCGGGCTCAATATCGAAGGTGGCCGACCAACCCTCTTTCGAACTGCCAATGGTGAATTTCAAGCCTTCGGCCACGAAGTGACGATCACCTGCTTTGAATGGCAATTCGATTCCGTCGTGTTCTTTCCCGCCACAATTGAGATTGGCCGCAACGTGCTAGGCCGCCAAGGCTGGCTCCAGAAATTTCGTGTGGCACTGATTGACTACGATTCTGTTCTCCACCTCAGCCATTACAACGAGTAAGCGCATCGTACCGGTTCACCTGTCTGGCCTCAGGGTGCTGCCACTTGACGGCAAGTCCCCCAGCGCTTACCGATGAGTCCGCAGCGTCAATCCGAAATTTACTATGCGCAACGCCCCCGTAGACAATCCATTTGGGGTATGATGGCGGGCTTCAAGTGCGAGGTGCCACCTATCAGGTGTCAGGTGCCAGCAAATGACGAAACTCGAAAATCGAAATTCGAAACTCGTAAGCACTGCACCGAATTTCGAGTTTCGATTTTCGAATTTCGAGCTTCTCCTCTGACATCTGACACCTAAGAAAGAGGTGCTCTATGCGCAAATCATACTCAATCTTCCGGATCGCTGCGGTTGCAGCTCTTCTGGCGCTGCTTGCCGGCGGGGCCGTGCCAATGGTTCGGGCTGCGGAGGGCCCGCAGGCTCCCGTGACGCTACGCTGTGAATATTTGCACAACCCGGTGGGAATTGACGTGCGGCAGCCGCGATTTGCCTGGGTGCTTCATCACACGGAGCGCGGGCAGGCGCAGTCCGCGTACCAGGTTTTGGTGGCAACCACGCCCGAGTTGCTGGCCCAGAACAAGGGCGACGCGTGGGACAGCGGCAAGACCGCTTCCGACGACTCCACGCAGGTGGTTTACAACGGCAAAGCCTTGGAGAGCGATCACTCCTACTGGTGGAAAGTCCGCTACTGGGACAAGAACGGGAACGCCAGCGACTACAGCCACCCGGCGAGTTTCGACGTCGCGCTGCTATCTCCCGATGACTGGAAGGGACAATGGATTGGCGGCGCCAACCAGTTGCGGCAGGAATTCACTCTGGCGGAAGCTCCGCGCCGCGCGCGTGCTTACATTACCGGGCTGGGTTACTACGAGCTGCGCATCAACGGCAAGAAAGTCGGAATGAATTACCTCGATCCGGGCTGGACGAGTTGGGGAAAACGCGTTCTCTACGTCACCTACGACGTTACCGCCAGCCTGCACAGCGGCTCGAACGTCGTGGGCGTGATGTTGGGCCAGGGCTGGTTCAAGTCGCGCATCATGCTGCTGCAAATGGACATCGAATTGGCCAGCGGCAAGCACGTAAGTGTGACCAGCGGCCCCACGTGGAAGACCATGAACGGCCCCATCGTGAGTGACAGCCTTTATGATGGCGAAGTCTACGACGCGCGCCTGGAAACTCACGGCTGGGACTTGCCGGGATATAAGGACGATGGCTGGAAGCCGGCGGAAAGCGTGAAGGGCCCCGCCGGCGTGCTCTCCGCGCAGATGATGCCGCCCATCCAGGACGTGGACACCATGGTCCCCATCGCCCTCACCAACCCGCGCCCCGGCGTTTACGTCTACGACCTGGGCCAGAACTTCAGCGGTTGGGTGGAGTTGTACGTTAATGGACCGCGCGGGGCGCAAGTGCAACTGCGCTTTTCCGAATTGCTTTATGACAACGGCATGATCAACCGCGAGAACCTGCGCGGGGCCAAGGCGCGCGACATCTACATCCTGCGTGGCGACGGAGAGGAACACTACCACCCGCGCTTTACTTATCACGGCTTCCGCTACGTGGAGGTGACCGGCTATCCCGGCGCGCCCAGTCTCGATTCGCTGCGCGGGCACGTGGTGCACACCGCCGTCAAGACCACCGGGAGCTTTGTGGCCTCAAACTCCCTGCTGAATCAAATCCACAAGATCATCCGCTGGTCGGACTTGACCAACCTGCACAGCGTGCCGACCGACTGCGATCAGCGCGACGAACGCCAGGGTTGGATGGGCGACGCGCAAGTCAGCTCGGAAGGCGTGATGCTGAACTTTGACATGGCGGCGTTCTATTCCAACTTCCTGCGCGACATGCGTGATGACTTGGGCGCCGACGGCACCATGACGGACACTATTCCTTTTCTCACCCACGGCCGGCGCCCCGCCGACCCCGCCTGGGGCACGGCCTTTCCCCTCATCTGCTGGTACCTGTTCCAGCAGACCGGCGATCGTCGCCTGCTGGAGGAGAATTACGATGGGCTGAAGAAATACGTGGGGTACCTGCAAAGCCGCGCTCCCGACAACGTTCTGCGCTTTAGCTACTATGGCGATTGGGTGGCGACCGAAATAACTCCGGGCGCCGAGGTTTCAGACTTCTACTACTATTACGACACCGTAGTGCTTTCCAAAATGGCCGCGGCGTTGGGCAATTCCGCCGATGCCTCAAGTTATGCGGAACTCGCCGGGGAAATCAAAGACGCTTTCAACAAGGAATTCTTTGATCCTAAGACCGGCAACTACACCACGGGGACGCAAACCGCCAACGTCCTGCCCCTTTTCCTGAACATAGTTCCCGCTGAGGATCGCGGGAAGGTGGCGGGCAACCTGGACAACAATATTCTTTACTTGCACAACACGCACCTGACCACCGGGCTGGCGGGGCTTCGATACCTGATGCCGGTACTGACGCAAATCGGCCGCTCGGACCTGGCGTATGACCTCGCGACGCAAACCACTTATCCCAGTTGGGGTTACATGCTGGCCAACGGCGCCACCACAGTGTGGGAACTTTGGCAGAAGAAAGTCGGGCCGGCCATGAATTCCCAAAATCACCACATGATGGGAAGCGTGGATGCCTGGTTTTATCAGGCCTTGGGCGGAATCAACGTGGACCCTGAGCACCCCGGCTACCGCCACATCCGCATTGAACCGCAGGTGACGCGCGACCTCACCTCCGTCAGCGCCACGGTGGGCAGCGTGCGCGGCAATGTGACTTCTTCATGGAGCCACGAGCCGGGAGTCATCACCTTGCAGGTGGACGTGCCCGTCAACGCCACCGCGAGCGTTTTCATTCCTCAGGATCCCGAGATGACGGATATCGCCATTCACGAAGGCGAGCGAAGCGTTTGGGAAAAAGGACATTTTGTCGAGGGAACACCCGGGGTCACGGCGGGGAAACTCGACGGCAAGCGCGTGGTCTTCGAAGTGGGCTCTGGAATGTATAACTTCCGGGTGACCGGGGAGTGAGGGCGGCACAGACAGGCAAAATGTCCGTTCCTCGGGCGGCGCTGCAACGATTGGATATTGGTGACGAATTACGGGCATTTGTGGATTATCCACAATGCTTTCTAAGGGGGCACGTCAATTATGAAATTGGTAACTTACGAATCCGCGAAACAATCTCGCTTGGGGGTGGTGCAAGGCGACTTGGTGGTGGATGTGGCCGCAGCGTATGGCTTGATCGCCAAGGGGCGGATCGCCGACGCCAAGGTCGCCGCAGCGGCGAAACTGCTGCGTAAGCTGGGCAGGCCGCCGGCCGACATGATTGAACTCCTCTGGCTGGGAGAAAAATATCGCCAGGCGCTGGGAGTCGTGGCGTCATGCGCCGGCGCGATGGGCAAGAAGAGTTCCAAGGGCTTGCTCACCCCATTATCAAAGGCCAAGCTGCGCGCGCCCATCGCGCACCCGCAAAAGATCACTTGCATCGGACTCAATTACGCCGACCACGCGCGCGAAGGCGGCCACGAGCCGCCGCCGGCGCCGATTTTTTTTCTTAAATCGCACAACACCATTTGCGGTCCCGGCGATGCCATCAAGCTGCCTCCCAACTCCACGCAAGTGGATTACGAGGCGGAATTCGCGGTAGTGATCGGCAAGCGCGGGACCCGCATCCCCGAAAGCGATGCCCACAAGTACATCGCGGGTTACACCATCCTGCACGACGTGAGCGCGCGCGACATGCAGTTCGCCGACAAGCAGTGGTACCGCGGGAAGAGCTGCGACACCTTCGCACCGACAGGTCCCTGGATTGTCACTCCCGATGAAATTTCTGATCCCCACAACCTGCGAATCTCCCTGACGCTCAACGGCGAAACCCTTCAGGATTCCAACACGAGTAACCTGATTTTTAAGGTTCCTTTCCTGATCAGCTATCTTTCCCAATCGGCCACCTGGGAGGTGGGGGATTTGATTTCCACCGGCACGCCCCCCGGTGTGGGATTTGCGCGCAAGCCCCCGGTGTTCATGAAAGCCGGCGATACGGTGAGCGTGACGGTGGAGGGAATCGGAACCCTCACCAATCCTGTCATCGCAGCATAGCGGTGTTTCTCGTCGCGAACAGGAAGTGAATAGCCGCACAGGAATCCGTCGGCTGACGGATACCTGTGCGCTGGAGGTGGTGGAAGGCTTCATGATCGGTCAGGTTCCTGGTCTCTGAATCCGCAAGCGACAAGAAGCGCCCGACGCACTTCAGACCATCTCGCTTCCGGGAGACTGCAAAGGACTGTTCCGATACGGTTACGCTAGGACTTCCTCCCAACCTTCAGCGTCCCACGCCAACAGGTCCTGGTCACTCGAGAACTCCTGGTTTCGGGGAGGCAGGGCACGGTATGTATCTCGGTCGTCGGCAGCGGGCCGTGCGCTGATGAAGCGAAGCAGGCGGAGACGCTCGTCGGGCGATAGGCAATCGACCAAGGGGAAAATATCTTCGGCGCTCAGGTGTTTTGGCATCAGCCCTATTCTACCAGACGGTAGGGCGCTGTAGCGTGGCTTATCTCATGAGCTTCCGCCATCGGGCCGTGGGCGGTCTGGAATTTCAATTGCCCTCTCCACCAAATTGACTTTGGCAAAAGAGGGGTAGCGTGGAGGTGCGTGTAGTTCGCGTTCCTCGCGGATCTTCCCAAATTCGAGCTGGGTTACGATGTTTCTCGTCGCGAACACGAAATGAAAAGGCGCACAGGAATCCGTCGGCTGACGGATACCTGTGCGCTACCCGCTTTGACACGACGACCATCCAACTTCACGCCGTAGCACAGCAGGATCGCCGCTACGTCCGATAGAGGTTCGTGCAGGGATTCACTGCAAGTAGTCACCGCAGAACCGCTGCACGAAAATGAGCATCTGTCTTACGTCTTCAGCCGAGTATTTTACGTAGTTTCCATGTGCCGCGTCATTTCGAAGGTTGGCCCACGTCGTGATCTGCTTCTGCGTCAGGGGCGGATACACTCCGGCCTTTGCAAGCCCGGCGTTCAGCGGGTCAATTGTCAGTGTACGACCATTTGAGCTGACTAAAGGAAGACCCTTCGAGTCGCTGAGCTTCCGGAGGGAATCCTCCAACACGCCGCCGATCAGAACTGCGCTCGCATCCTTGTAGCCTTCGTTTAGGAGATATTCTGCCATTTGGAGAAAATCTGCGAAGATGTCTGCTTGGACGAGTTTTCGAATATCAAACAGCAGGCCCCCCTCCAAATCGTGCTGCACTGCCCGCAAAGCGCCTTGTATCTCGCAAAGGTGTTTGTAGTTCCCCGGATAGATGTTAGTGAAGCCTTCGTACTCCAAAGCTCGTCTGCAAATCTGCGAATGAACACCATTCTCTCCACTCACCATTGTTACGGTATGACCGGCGCGGGATGCCCAAGCCATCACTTCGACGAGTTCGGCACCTCTAACTCCCCCCTGAGTTGATGATGCAGAAGCGATCAGTTTTTCGCCTGTGGCGATCAGGTCCTGGAGTTCTGCGGCTACCCTCTCTGGCGGCGTGCTCTTGATCATGACTTTGTACATTACCTCGAATCGTAAGCTGGCAGGCGTTAAACAGCCTCTCTAGGTGTACCGCGACCTTGCCCGGCCCCCTGGTCAGTCGGTAGCTTGAATCTGATAACGGTCTCTCAGACGCATTTTCATCTCGGCCAAAAGATTGTCGAAAGTTAGGATCTTCACTCCATTCTCGTTCGTCGACAACAGCCAGCGCCATTGGTCCTGAGGGATTTGTGGGGTTTTTCCGACGACCAAACTCAGGCTCGGTTGATAGTATTCGATTCCCTGTTTAGCAAAGTGCTTCCTTACGCGATCTTGGGCAAGAATCCGTGCATAGTTTTTTAGCTGATGTAGCGCATACGTGACCTCCCGGGCGATGACTGGTACATCGCGATACGTCCTAGTGAGCTCTATCACTCTCTTGACTTCGAAAAGTTCCCAGTCGTTCGCGATGCTGTTTCGCAGGAAAACATCCAGCCTCTGGGGTTGTCCCCTGGGGTGAGACAAACAGTTAAGTCACTCTTTACCGTTCGCTGGAATTGCATTGTAATCCAAAAGTCTTTTCTTGCAAGATGGGCGCCGGCTGGTGAAGCGGCGGCAGGCTCTGCGGGAGCGCAACCTGCCCAGGAATAGCCAGCTGGAAACTCATCGTTTCGATGAGCGAGGGCGTGGTCCGCAGGGATCGCGCCCTCATCGAAATGATAGATTTCCCCATGCCTGAGAAAACTCATAAGGGAAGCTGCCGCG
>JBEKNU010000298.1:0-9352 GCA_049522495.1 Terriglobia bacterium | reverse complement strand
GCCTGGCCCATTAGCGCGGCTGGCGGGAATCAACGCATGAAGCAGCATGTCAGACCTCCTTCAGCGTCGGCTCTTTTCTCGCTCGATCTGCTGGCCGGTGTAATAGACGGGCTTCTTCCGCTCCACCTTCACCATGTCCCCGCCACGGAAGTCATCAAAAGCCTTCTCACAGCCCTGTCCTGCAAAGCCCTCCAGGTCGAGGGTAGAATTGCCTCGCTCGTCGATGGTGATCGTTATCGTTTTCTCTTGCATGGTGACTTACCTCCGCGCGACAAATTGGAGTCGCACCTGCTGCCCTTCCGAGGTTTCGATCACTTCCCGCCCTTTCAGGGTGTAACCCTTTGCCCTCGCCATGGCCAAGATTTGCTTCTCCTTGTAGAGTTGCTGAACACGACCAAGCCACCTGGCTCCGTAGCCGCGGTACTCGTCGAGTTCATCTTTGACCATCGCGAGCTGACCGTCCGGCTGGCGCGTAAACCCAATATCGCCATAAGCCCCGCGAAGGTGTTGGCGCCGGATGATAATGTTCGCGACCTTTCCCTCCTGCTCCGAGTAGTACGAGTTCAGCAGCACCCCCTCGGGGTGGACCTCAATCTCGTAGCCCATCTCCTTCAGAGCCTCCACGAGATATTTCTCTTCGCGCAAGACCGTCTGATTGACACTGTATTTCGACATTCGATGCCTCCTTCTTTTGCCCGTATAAGGCATATTGGACTGGTCGCGGGCAGCTCACCGCCGCCCGAATCATGTCTCTCGTGCATCCACTTGCGAGGGTCCTCGATCGAGATCGAGAGATTATCTCCGCTGCGGTCGTGCCCCCCTTCCGCGCAGGATCGGCAGCGGGTAATATTGTTGTGCCCCACAGTGCGGAGTTTGGTGTTGATGTGGTCGAGGATCACAGTGGATCGAAATGGTTGGTCGAGCAGGCGAGGAAATTAAACCTTCAAAATTGTTTGGGATTCGTTGTCAGTCTCGCTCTGGAAGTAGCCGAAAGAGGAGCGTAGTGCATCGCAACCAAGGGGAGAGCCTCTGCGACACGGGCTTCGAGTTTGTCTTGAGCTAGCGCCGTCAACAGAACCTCGGCCGGATTCTTCTGAGAGAGTTGAGTTGAGTCACAGTTTGGGTCACAGATAAGCGCCAAAAGAACCATTTTCCGCCTAGTTGTCGGGCTCGGCGGTCCTATAAATTCAATGGTTTGAGTGTCGTTCAAAAGCCCTCAACGGATTATGAGTCCGCTGCTCTAACCAACTGAGCTATGGGCCCGCAATGACTCACATGCCTGCCAGGTTCCAATCTTATCCCGACTTTACCGATGGCGCGCGAGAATTTCTTCCTCACTTCAGGTGGAGCCGTCTCCAACCACGTCGTCGCAACACATTGATCTGGTGGAGCAGGATGCTCGGTCCGGCAGGTTTGCGAGAGCTGCTTCAGCCTCCGCGGCGATTAGCCGGGCGACCTTTTCCACTGCGCGTCGCACTGCGGGCGAGACCCCGGTCCCCAGTTCAAACTGCCGTCCCTCGATGCCGTACACTCGCAGCCGCTGGGGAAGGCGCCCGAGGGTGCGGGCCAGCCCAATCGCGTCCGCAAGGCTGAAGCCGTGCGTTGATGTCGAGGCCGGGCGAGCACCGGCAATAATCGACTGGCGGGCATCCAGCAACCTTACCGTGCCGGCAGGTGCGCCTGTCATGATCGCATCCACCACGACCACGTCAGCGGCGCCACTCCACACCTCAATGATTTCCGAGGGTTCACCTGTGCAGGTCGCGGCTCCTATGCCGAGCTCGCGCAGCCGCTCGGCAACCAGCACTCCCGCGCTGTCGTCGCCTCGCTCCCGATTTCCGCAGCAGATGATCCGCATGTCAGTCGACGCCGCCTTCCGCGCGCTCGACGGTGAGCTTAAGAAAGTGTGTGGCACAGGAGATACACGGATCGTAGTTGCGAATGGCCTGCTCACACTTCCACGTGGCTTCTTCCAGGGGCCATGCCCCAAGCCGTGCCGCATACTCGCGGAGATCGTCCTCGATGCGCTTCTGGTTTTGTGATGTGGGCGGCACGATCTTTGCGGCGGTGATCAGCCCTTTTTCATCCAGGGCATAACGATGATACAGAATGCCGCGCGGCGCCTCCGTAATGGCCTGACCCACACCGGCCCGGTCCGGCGCCTCGACTCGCGGGCGAGCGGGCGGCTCGTATTCCCGGATGGCGCGCAGGGCTTCGGTGCAGGCATAGACCACCTCGACCGCCCGCACCACGATGCTGCGGAACGGATTCTTTACGGGAGGCCGTAAGCCCGCTTGGAGGGCCGCCTCTTGCACGGCCTCCGGGAGCTTGTCAAAATTCAGGTTGAACCGCGCCAGAGGACCCACCAGGTAGGATCCCCTGCCCCGCATTACCGAGTGCAGCGCGTTCGAGTGTTTTACGTGGGACTCGACAAAGTGGTCCTCGTACTCGGCAGCGTCGATGTCCAGACCCCGGTTCGAAACGAGCCGTCCTTCGTTGAAGGGATACTCATCCGGATGGCGGAGCGCCACGAGATCGTAGTCCTGCTCAAAGTCGGGGAACTCCAGAGCAGAGGTCCAACGCACGGTTGCAAGCGAAGCATCCAGGGCCCACTCGAGGTCTCCCGCGAGTTCGCGGAGTTGTTGCTTGGTGGGAACTTTGTAAAAGCCCCCAACGGTCGCCGAGATCGGATGAATTTCGCGGCCGCCGAGAAGGGTCACAATCCGGTTTCCGATCTTCTTCAGCCGCAGAGCTCGCTCGACCACTGCTTGGTGGTCCCGGGCCATAGCAATCGCGTCCGGGTAGCCCAGAAAGTCCGGGGCGTGCAGCATGTAGACGTGCAAGGTGTGGGACTCGATCCATTCACCGCAGTAAAAGAGGCGGCGGAGTAACCGAACCGCCGGATCGATGCGGAGGCCCAAGGCCCGCTCGACCGCGTGCGCCGCACTCATCTGGTAGGCGATGGGGCAGATCCCGCAGATCCGTGACGTGATGTCGGGGGCCTCGGAAAAATGACGGCCGCGCAGAAAGGCCTCAAAGAACCTGGGAGGCTCGTAAATCTTGAGCTTTGCGTCGGCCACCCGTTCTCCCACCAGCTTGATATAAAGTGCGCCCTCACCCTCCACGCGGGCCAGCGTGTCGACGCGAATCGTTTTGGTGGCACGCCGGGTCACTTGCGTTCGCACTCCTCGCTGGCTTTCCGGAACTGCCAGGCCCAGGCATTGAATCCGCGAAAGGCCCGGGCGGTTTGCTCGTCCGCCTGTCCCAGAATGCGGAACTGGTTGGTCAGCGACGTCGTGTTGGGAGTCTCCATGGGGCCGTAGCAACCGTAACACCCACGGTCATAGCTTGGGCACAGCGCCCCGCATCCCGCCTGCGTCACAGGTCCCAGGCACGGGACACCGCGAGCCACAGCGATACACACATTCGCTTTGCGCTTGCACTCGATGCAGACGCTATACGAGGGGACTTGGGGCTTTCTTCCCGCCAGCGTTGCCGTAATTAGTTCGATTAATTGGCGCTTGTTGATCGGGCAGCCGCGCAGTTCGAAGTCCACGGGTACGTGCTCGGCAATCGGGGTCGAAAGCTTCAGCGTGCTGATGTACTGGGGCGTGGCATACACCAGCCGGATGAACTGGTCCACATCCTTCCAGTTCCGCAGGGCCTGGATGCCACCCGCCGTCGCGCATGCTCCGATAGTGACCAGCGTTTTGCACTGCCGCCGCACTTTCTGGATGCGCAGGGCATCGTGGTACGTGGTGATGGAGCCCTCGACCAGTCCGATGTCATAGGGCCCCTTCACCACGGCGCGTGTAGCTTCCGGGAAATAGGCGATGTCGACCGCCCCGGCTACCCCCAGTAGCTCATCCTCCGCATCGAGCAGGCTCAACTGACAACCATCGCAGGAGGCAAACTTGAAAACCGCGATCTTCGGCTTGCGCTTGATCTTAGAGCTCATACTCTCCTAACAACGGCCGCACTTGGTCCCAGCGGAAAACCGGTCCGTCTTTGCAGATGAAGTGCGGTTCGTACTGGCAATGACCGCAAAGGCCGACAGCGCACTTCATATTTCGCTCCATCGAGACATAAATGTCTTCTCGGGAGACCCCGTACGCTTCCAGTTCCCGGGTGACAAAGCGCATCATGATCTCGGGTCCGCAGACCATCACCACCGAGCGCCGGGGCTGGAGCCGGGCATACTTAAACAGCGTGGTCACCACGCCTACGTGGCCCCGCCAGCTCAACCCGCCATAGTCCACGGTTACCAACACCTGCGTTTCGTGTCGCCGGGCCCAGGCAGCCAGCTCCCGGCGATAAATCAGGTCGCGCGGGCTGCGTGCGCCATAGAGGACCATGAGGCGCCCGTATTCCCGGGAATTGCGCAGCACTTGGTAGATCAGCGGGCGCAATGGCGCTAGTCCGAGTCCCCCCGCGATTACAATGACATCGCGGCCCCGTGCAACCTCGATTGGCCAGCCTGTCCCAAAAGGGCCCCGCACGCCAACGTTGTCGCCAACTCCCAGGCTCACCAAGGCGTGGGTTGCTTGACCTACGGAGCGCACCGTGTAAACCAGCCGGTCGCCCTCGGCCGGGTCTCCACTGATGGAAATGGGCAACTCCCCCACCCCAAACACCCACAGCATGCTGAATTGACCGGGCTGGAATGAACTCCCATCTGCTCCGCTCTCCTTTCCCCGCGCGAGTGTCAGGGTAAAGGTGTCCGGCGTCTCCTTCCCCACTCGGCCGACCACGTATGGCTCAGGCAGCATCGGATTGGTTATGGCCGCCATTCGTCATCACCGGACTGCGTAAACGTCCACCAACTGAAGGAGCGTCGCCTCCAGCCGCCGGTCGACAATTTGGGAAAAACGCTTCAACAATTCGTAGCCCAGATCGTGGTTCTGCTCACATTTGTTCCGCAGACACTTCCCGTCGAGCGCGATCGCACGCGTGTCCTCAACGGCGTGGGCGTGAAACCTCCACTGGTAAGGTGGCAGCAACCAGGACCACCCTAGAATCTCCCCCTCACCGAGCGTCGAGATAATAATCGGCTTGTGCTGCGGCGCGAACACTTCCAGGGCTACCTTCCCGGCCCGGATCAGGTAAAACTCATTGGCTTCCCCGCCCTCTTTGAAGATGTAGCTTCCGGCCGCAAAGCGCGTGTTCGAGGCGCAGCCCACCAGCAAGCCGAAATAGTACGACTCGAGACCGGCGAAGAACGGATGCTCCGCAATGATGCGCTCAAGGCTTTCCATGATTGCCTTTCTCCCGTATGGCCCTGACTTCCTCAGTGATGTCAATTCCCACCGGGCACCAGGTGATGCAGCGCCCGCAGCCAACGCATCCCGAGGTGCCGAACTGGTCGATCCACGAGGCCAGCTTGTGAGTCATCCACTGCCGGTAACGGGCCTTGGTAGAGGTCCGCACACTGCCCCCGTGGATATACGAGAAGCTGAGGGTGAAACACGAATCCCATCGCCGCCATCGCTCGGCGTGGTCGCCGCTTACGTCGGTTACGTCTTCCACCGTTGTGCAGAAGCACGTGGGGCAGACCATCGTGCAGTTGGCACAGGTCAGACAGCGGCTGGCAACATTGTCCCAGCGCGGATGGTCGAAATTCTGGTAGAGCAACTCCTTGATGCCCGCCGTGTCGATGCTGCGCACCTGCTGGCTGGCCGCAGCGTTCACCGCGGTGTCTGCCTGCTGCAACTCTGCGTCACTGGCGGGGACGGTCTCGAGCTCGGCGAGCACCTCGCGGCCGGGATCGCTGCCCACCTCCACCACGAACCTGTGGCCACTCTGCCCGATAAGTTCTGTCAGGGCCAAATCAAACCCGGCCCGGGCTCGCGGACCAGTCCCCATCGACGCGCAAAAGCACGTGCTCGCAGCCTGAGTGCATTGCACGGCCACCACGAAAACACCTTCACGCCTCTCCTGGTAGATTGGGTCCTGATACTTGTCCCCCAGAAGCACCCGATCCTGAACCGCAATGGCCGCCAAGTCGCAAGCCCGAACTCCCAAGAAAGCGTAGCGGCGCTTGGGCCGCGTTTCGTTATTTAGAATTCGGAAGGTTCCGCCTTGGCGCTCGGCCGACCACAGTCGCACGTCGGCAGGGTGGAGGTAGTTTTTCCAACTCTGTGGTCCGACCGCATAGCCGAACAAAGCCTGGTCTTGGCGAGGCTTTAGCCGATAGCGGCCCGCCTCCTGCTCGTCGGTCCAACCGGCAGGCAACTGTGCGGCCGATTCAATGTGGTCAAAGACGATTGCGCCGTCACGAACCGTCGGTCCAATGACCTCGTAACCCTTGCGCACCAGCGCTTCAATCAGTGTCTGTAACTGGGGTGCTTCGAGGACTCTGTGCTGTTCGTGACCCACCCTGATCACTCCGATGCGACATGCAAGCTGGGATGCGCGCGCGCCCATTTGCTCTTCTGGCCGAAGGTCGAATGGACGTAAACCAGGATTTCCGTTTTGGCGCCCCAGCGACTCAGTATACTCTCCAGCGACTCGTTCGCAACGTCAAAATTGCAGTCCACGTGCCACGACCGCCGAGTTGATGTTCAGCCGCCGTCGATCGCTTCCACTGTTCCGAGAATGTGCATATGCAAAGTGTGGATCATGCCCCACCATCTCATAACGCCTGATTCAGCGCCAGTAACTCGGACGTGGCGATGCGCTTGAATCTGATGTGGGCAAGTTGAGTCACAGTTTGGGTCACAGTTAAGCGCCAAAAGGGGTCAAGAGTGACTACTTCACGGGTCCAGCGGCCCTGTAAATTCAATGATTTAGCCTGTTGGAAAAACGGTGGGGCGGGGCATGAGTCCGCTGCTCTAACCAACTGAGCTATGGGCCCGCGCGGAGACGGCCGGCGTGTGCGCAAATTCCCGCGCCCTAAACTCGGCAACCGCTGGAGAAGAGAACAATTCCGCCGAGCACGAATCGGCCTCCTCAAGTTACCACCCACCGGCGAAACAAACAAGCGGGAGCTAAAGCCCTCAGCCCGCCCTCCTGTTTCATTGTCAGTCCTTGATTTGTTTTACGGGTTGCTATAACCTTAAGGTGAATCGATCGTTCGGACAACGAACTACCCATCTTTCTACCGAGGCGGGATTTCCATGGATGTCACCGTTCGCAAGATTGGAAGTGTCAGCATCCTGGACTTGAAAGGTCCTTTACGCATCGGGGAGGGCGAACAGAAATTCCGCAAGCATGTGAAAAGCTTGTTGGACAGGGGAGAAAAAAGCCTCGCCGTCAATCTCGCCGCCGTCCCCATGCTGGACAGCTCGGGGATCGGCGCTATTGTCTCCACGCACAAGTTGCTGAAGCAAGTCGGTGGCAAAATCACTTTGTATGCCCCCACCAAAATGGTGAGGGAGACACTTAATGTAGTTGGATTGGAGCGCTTCTTCGGGGTCAAGGATGATGAAACGAGCGCCCTAAAAAGCTGACTCCCGCCCGTTCCCCTCCCGGCGCCCTCCGCACAGGGTTCATGCTCGCGTCCCAGGCGAAAACCGCCGGCAATCGAGGATTCAACAGCCAAGGGGATTTATTGCGGGAAGGAGCCAAGCGCTTCGGCTTTTGTGGGTTGAAGCGTAAAGGAAGAGGTCAGACCGGAAATCTTAAGCACTTTTTGAATAGAGTCACTCACGCCCGCCAGAATAAGCTTCCCACCGGAACTCGCCACCTGATTCGCCACCAGAACGAGGGCATGCACACCCGAGCTGTTGATGTAAGCGACGTCCGTGAGATCGAGCAGAATGTATCGCTCGCCGCCGTCGAGAATTTCTGTCATTCTCTGCACGAACCTCTTCGTGCCTTCCGCCTCAACCTTGCCTCTCAACCCTAAAATAAAAACCTTGCCGTTTTTCTCCTCGCTCAAGGTCATTGCCAGCCTCCGCCTTTGAAGCCAAACTGCGTGCGGGTATTTCCCGGAGACTCAAGTAAGTTTCTTCCGTAGGGTGACAACGTTTTTCCCTGCCAGGCGCTGGTAGTTGACGCTCGACATGATTTGGCGGACCAGGTGGATGCCCAAACCACCTTGTTTCCGTTCCTCCAAAGGGGCATCAAGATCCGGCGTGGGGTGGCGGGTGGGATCGAATTCCATTCCATCGTCTTCTATGGTGGCCATGAATTCCTCCGGGCTCAGGGTGATTTGCACGGTGAAGAGGTGCTCACCACCTTCCGGGTAGGCATGTTTGGCCACGTTGGCAATCATTTCATCCATGGCCAGATTCAAGTCATATTCGGTTTCCGGAGGAATGGAATTCCGCGCGCAAAGGCCGGCGACAATACTCATCACTCTTTCCACTTCCGATATATCATTCTTCAAAGTCAGAGTGGTTTGGTCGGTCATAAGGTATCCTGCGGCAAAGAATAACCTTTCCCACCGAGGCGTCGCAATTGCCAACGATGGCAATGTTACAGGAGGTGCCCAGTGGGCGCAAGCGGTGATAGGGCGGTGACAGGGCGGTGACAGGGCAGGTTGAATTACCCATTCCCCGCGACGAGATTCTCCCTCAGCCCTAGGCCCCAGCGGTTCTTGCGCCCGCTTCAGTAAGATTCTGACGGAAGGCAGGGTTTTTTGCTTGAAGATCGTTCAGCATTCCGACATTTCGCCCGATCACTTCGTCTCCGCTTCGCGGGGATGGTCTTCCGGTTGCAAGGTTTTCTGCCTTATGAGCCATAGTGCGAGGTTCAGTCGGCGAAAGTTCATGCAAATCACTGCTGTTGCCACCGCGGCGGGGCCCATGGTGTCATGCCTCGGGCCCAGCACTCCCTGGCGTTGCCTGAGCGAGGATGAAGCCTGCACACTGGAGGCCATCTGCGAGCGGATCATACCGGCGGACCATGACCCAGGGGCCGCATGGGCCGGCGTGGTGACCTTCATCGATCGGCAACTGGTGGGCCCGTATCGCAGGCTGCGGAAGACCTATCAGTGGGGCCTCGCCGGTACAAACGGAACCTGTCTCACGATGTTCGGCAAGCCCTTCGCGGCGCTGACTCGCCAGCAGCGGGACGCAGTGCTGCAAACCATGGACAAAGGTCAGGCGCGGGGGGAAGGCTGGAAACAGGTTTCCGCCAAGTCGTTCTTCGACTTGGTGGTTAGCCACACGATGCAAGGATTCTACGGCGACCCGCGGCACGGCGGCAATCGCGAGCGGGTGAGTTGGAAAATGCTGCGCCTGCCCTACCCGCCGGTGCGGGGAAGGACAGTGGATAGTGGCTAGTGGTTAGTACTACTACGTTAAGTTAAGGTGGACGGTTTCGTTTGCGAATTATGCTGCCACAATATGCACACTCGCCGGTCCAGGTAAACAACAGGCGTTGGATCTCACGGCGCGTCTGTGGCAGG
>JBEKNU010000297.1:0-9367 GCA_049522495.1 Terriglobia bacterium | reverse complement strand
GAAGGCCTTCAGGATATTCACCGGGGCGCCGCCGCCCTTTCTGCTTACTTGGGCGAATTGGGGAGAGCTCTCGGCGCCGGGTACCGTCCGCCCATTGCCCAAGGCTTCGCGCTCTTTATAGCGGCGGGGGACGTTCACGAGGCATTGGAGGCACAGCTCGTAAAGGAGCTCGCCCACCCTAAAACGCGGCCGTTTGACAGCCATCCTCCGCTGCGCGACCGTCTGCTCGCCGCGGGCCGCCTTCCCCTGGGAAATGATCCCCAGGACGATCATCCGGCGATCAGTCTGATCGAGGACGTGCCCGGCCTGGAGGGCCAGTTGCTCCAAAAGCTTAACCCCAAGCAGAACGTCGGAAACCTGAAACTGGCGCAGTGGGAAGACATTGGCCCTACTGTTTATGTGCCGGGATGGCGAAAATACGTTCAAGAATACGCGGAGCTCCTGGCGGGCGTCACCGTCGGATCGCTGCCCGAAAAGGTCAAGGACCTTTCTGAAATGGGTTCTCACATTCGTGACCCCAAAGGCATGCTCTTGACACGCGAGCAGCGCGCCCAGCGCGCCGCCGACTTGCTGGCTGCCGCTTTCTGCCTCGCTCTCATCGCCAGCGGCTGGGAGTTGCACGCTCAGCCGGGCGACATCCACCTCCAGCGCGGCGCAGAGCAATTGCATCCGTTTCATATCCTCCGTGAGCTGGCGTCGGCGAAACTGACTGGGCAAGCTTGGCTCGAACGCACCCAAGCTCTCGGCATCGAGCATTTATGCCTGGACCCAAACAAGACGCCGAATGTGTCCAAGGACCTTACAGCCTGAGAGCCCCGCCGGCTGGTGCTGGAAAGGGAGTACTTGTCGGCTGAATTTCCGCACAAATCACCCCCGAAAACGTCATTCGCGGCATATTGTCCTCCCGAATCCGTCATTTTCTGCAAAATCCGTGCCACTTCGACGTAAATGTCCGACTTTTCGAGGGACAATTCGTCATGATTTTGTTTGTTTTCATACACATTCCGGCTTCCAACGTCATTAAATAACATCTTTTTTTAGGCCCATCCCCATGTGTGACTTTTTGTTTGTTTAAGGCGTGGCGGAATCGCCACAGTGGGCGGAGGTTGGAGACTTCCAGGCTCGGCATGGGCACTGCCTTTCATCCCAAGCACGGACTTCGCAACTAAGTATACTCACAAATCTAGGCTTTGTCAAGTAAATAGTGAGGTGGGGTGGCGCCCCGATGCATCGGGGCAGCCGGTCCCCCACTACCATCGAAAAGCCGCGGACCTATCAAACAGCTCCGCGCTGAGCGTTAATCGAGCGAGCGCAGGAACTGCGAAGCCCTTTCGGTGAACTCGGGTGCCACCCACCTCGGCGGGGATCGCTGGATGGCTAGATGCCCATCAAAATTACCGAACACCCTCTGCATCTTTTTAGACAGGATGTATATCGGGCGCCCAATGCGGTCCTGCCCAATGGAACTGATTTTCACCGCCCTCTTCAAAAGGCGGCTACCCTTTCCACCCTTTACCAAAACAAGAAACTCTTTCTGGTCGTTGAAGACCTCTCTATGCTTGACGTGGAAATTATTGCGGAACAATCGGCGCAATTCGACGCCGGTGAATGAGGTTGCCAAGCCTGCATGCGTGGCGACGAAACAGCCGATGATATAGAGTGCGGGTTTACGCTCAAAACCCCATCCTTTGAGTCCCGCGTAGAAGACTAAAATGCTCCCCGCAGCAAGTCTCTGCAAAGACACTTTGGGAATTGTGGGATCGCCATATGTGAAGGTCTCAAACTCAGGATCAACGTGAATGGACTGGCCACGCATGGCCTCTCGTCGCCGTTCGGGAAAATACCTGATCAGTCGTGACCCGTGCCTTCCGTATGTGTTTCCGTAAGTCCTTTTGTCGATGCCGTGACCTCGGGAGTTATCGGGAATTGGGATGTACTCGAAGGAACCATTTTTGAATACGGGTCCGACGATTCCCCCAGACCCTGTATCAATGCCTACTCTCAATAAGACTACTTGCATCGTATTGCTTGAATCCTCCTTACTTTCATGGGAAGCTGCCGCTTAAGTTTTTCAACCGCGATGCAACATCGATCCAGAATGTTTTCCTTTCCTTCGAAGTGATCGAGAATCTGCTGTGTCCTTCCGGGGCTGAGCTTCTTTTGCATCTGCCGCGGGTTGTTATCGTACATCGACTTCCCAAGAGGCCACGCATCGTTAAAGGAAAACATCTTGAGTGGGCCGATTGCGGCGTAAAATCCCCTGGGTCGCAATTCATATCGCTTCTTCTCGATATAGCCAACAATGTACACCTTTCCCAGATGTTTCGAACCCTCATACCTGCACGTAGTGAAAAGAAACAGATACTTTTCGTTTGTCTCCAAGAATCCCCGGATGTTCGCCTGATTGCATTCGACGCAATAGTTTTCGGCGCACTTCTCAATGTAGGGTTCGGTTTTGTGCCCCTGCTTTTGTTCATTTAACACGTCGCGCACCGGGAGTTTGGAAGACGGCGAGTGATAGAAGAAATGGAGACGGCCCCTCTCCTCAAGATCGGAGAAGTTCGGATCTAGCGCACCAGCCTTTCGAATTTGCGTTGGGTGGCATGCCATAGCGCTCCTCCATCACGGTAATGGCCTGGACGGAGATTTAACCCTCCAGTGCCCGTTGTACCCCCTCCGGGCTGCGAGCGATGACCGTTAGATAGGCTTGCGTGGGCTGATCGGGAGTGGTACGGCCCTGTTCCCAATCGCGTAGCGTGCCAAGGGGAATATGATACCGGGCGGCAAATTCCCCCTGTGTCAAGCCCAAAGCGCGGCGAATAACCTTTATCTGTGGCGTTCGTCTCATGCGCTTGAGGTCGGCTGCGGTCAAGGGTTGCGCATCAGGGTCAGCAAGCGCCGCACGTTCAATCGCAGTCTGCGTCATCGGACGAATCCCCTTGCGTATTTTGCTGGAAGTAGACTTGCTCTTCATGCTTTGTCGCCCTCCGGGCCGATATAAATCTGATAATCTCGTCTCGTTCGGTATAGGCCACATAGAGAAGGTGATCCTCAACCATGCCTATCATCACGAAACGCTCTTCACCGTAATCCTGCCGGTCATCAAGAAACTCAATGGCAAACGGGTCTTTAAACACCCCTTTGGCCAGGTCAAAACTGACGCCGTGCTTGGCGTAATTGCTCCTCGCTTTGGACTTATCCCATCCGAATTTCAGATTCATAGGGTACGGGAAATCAGTACTCCAGTCAAGGGACGATTGTCGTCGTGCGTCCCTTTTTGGGCATTTCGCCCCTGTGGGCCGAGTGCATCCTATGCTTGCTCAACCGCCAGCGCCACTGCGTTCCCTCCGCCCAGGCACAGCGCGGCTATGCCGCGCTTCGCGTTGCGCCGGGCCATTTCGTAGAGCAGCGTCACGAGGACGCGGGCGCCGGAGGCTCCGATGGGGTGGCCGAGGGCTACGGCGCCGCCGTTCACGTTGGTCTTGGCCGGGTCGAGTCCTAGCTCCTGCATGACGGCAATGGCCTGGACGGAGAAGGCCTCGTTCAATTCAAACAGGCCCACTTCCTCGGTTTTCCAATCGAGCTTCTTGAGCAACGTGCGCACGGCGTCCACCGGCGCCATCATCACCCACTTGGGCTCGACGCCGCTCACTGCCTGACCCACTACGCGCGCCAGTGGGGTCTTCCCCAACTCGCGAGTTTTATCCAGCGATGTGACCACCAGCGCCGCCGCGCCGTCGTTGGTGCCCGGAGCGTTTCCGGCGGTCACCGTGCCATCCGGTTTGAAGGCGGGCCGCAGCTTGGCGAGCGCTTCCAGCGTAGTGTCCGCACGCGGGGATTCATCGGTTGAGCACTGGATGGGGTCGCCTTTCTTTTGCTTGATGGAAATGGGCACAATCTCGTCCTGGAAGCGGCCACTCTTGATGGCGTCGATGGCGCGGCGGTGGCTCTCCACCGCATAGGCATCCTGACGCTGGCGGGTGATGGCGTACTTTTCCGCCACCAATTCGCCCGTCATCCCCATGTGGAAGTCCTCGTAGGCATCCCACAGGCCGTCGGTAATCATGGAGTCGAGCACCTTGCCGTGCCCGAGGCGCATCCCCGCCCGGGCCTGGGGCAAAAGGTAGGGGCAGTTGGTCATCGATTCCATACCGCCCGCCACCACGATCTCAGAATTACCGGTTTCAATGGCCTGCGCGGCCAGCCCCACGGCCTTCAGTCCCGAGCCGCAGACTTTGTTGATGGTCATGGCGGCGACGCGATTCGCCAGGCCACCCTTCAGGCCCGCCTGCCGCGCGGGATTCTGGCCCAGTCCCGCCGGCACCACATTGCCCATGATGATTTCATCCACCAGGGCTGGATCGATTCCCGCCCGGCGCACCGCCTCGCGGACAGCGAAGGCGCCCAAATCCACCGCAGAGAATGGCGTAAGCGAGCCTTGAAATTTTCCGATCGGAGTCCGGCATGCTGCGATAATGACCACGTCACGCATGATTTTCCACCTCCAGCGGAGAGTGTGTTCTCGGCGTCCCGAATTGTCAAGGCATCGGAGCCGCCCGGTAATCGCACAGTTTGATGCGTGGGGCTTTAAGCCGCCAAATGGTCCCTCGGATCGCGGATAAACTCGTCGATACAACATCAAACGGTACCACTAGCGTGGTTTTTGGTGGCTTGGCTGGTAAGGGCCGGGTAGAATGAGGCTCTTGCTTGAACAAGAAAATCGGCGGCGAGGCGACGATGGAAATCAAGCAGTCGAAGCGGGCATTGAGGAGGACACCTTGAAACCGGCAGGTATCGAGCGGAAACAGGCGCTAATGACGCTCATGGCGCTTTTAGTGATCTCCCCCTTCGCGGCGGCCGCCCAAAAGCCCACCGCTCCGGCGCACCCTGCCACGGCGACCTCCCAGCCCGCCGACGGTCAACTCCCCAAGATTTGGCACTCCCAGGCCACCCAACACGACTACCGAGTGGAATTAACGAAGGATCTGTTTCGCGCGGAGTGGGTGAACATACCTCCCGCCTCAGCCAAGCAAGGCGCTTACATCCACACGGAGTGCCGCCGGACGGGGTCCAAGTGGGTAGGCAGCACCAGCATCAATATGCTCTTTGCTGTCCCCGGCGCGCCCCCGGGAAAAGATACCAAGCTATGCTCTCTCACCATGCGGTTCGAAGTGGACTCGATTTCGCCGGAGAAGATTACCGGCCACTCCGAGGCGCTGCATTCTTTCGACGTCAACTCCTGCCGCGTGCAGGAGACGAGGTGGGGGGACTTTACCTGGGTTCCGAAGAAATGAGGAAGACGAGCTTAAAGTAAGGGTTCACGGGGTAATGCGCGCTGGTGGATCGATACCCTGATTGGAGTTATTGGACGTGAAGGCTAAAGGTTAAAGGGTAAAGGATTAAAGATGAAGCCGTCTGCCTTTATCCTTTACACTTCACCCTTTACCCAACCCCCGCACCTACCGCGACCCGAGGGTGACCGGTCCCGGCAAAAACCACATCACCACCCCCAGCGCCGCCAGGACGCCTATGAAGTAGGCGGTAGTGACCCGGCTGGGTTGAGGGGGCAGATCCTTGGTGAAGATGCGGTATCCTGCCCCCAGTGCCACCAGGAAAAACACACTCTGGCTCAACAGCAGCGCGAGAGCCACACAAGACGTCAAAAGCCACACTCGCTCCTGTTTGTCCAATGCTGCGACGGCTTGGCCGCCATCCAGCACCCACACCGGAATCAAGTTCAGCACATTCAGCCAGGCGCTGGCGCGGGCAAGCGCTGCCCAGATTCCGTTGCCCGTATGCCACCACAACAAGCCACACGCTGCCGCCGCGAGGAATCCTGCCAGGGGGCCTGCCAGACTCACGGCCGCTCTTGTCTCTCGCGAAACCCCCAGCGCCTGCCAGCGCACGTAGGCGCCCAGCCCGGGCAGAAACACCGGCATCTCCGCCGGCAGGCCTCGGCGCTTGACGTCGATGAAGTGCCCCATTTCGTGAAGGAAAATCAGCGCCACAAACCCCAAGCCGAACTTCGGGCCGTACAGAGCCCAATAGACCCCGATGAAGGCCGCCAAGCTGAGCAGGAAATTCAGCTTGAAGACAGCGAGGAGGACCTTGGCCTTCGATAAGGCAATGGCCAACGGCGCCAGCGGCCCCAGCTTGCTCGCCCATTTGTGCCGGGATTCCGCAGGAGCGGCGGACCGCGCCGCCAAAGCCAGTTGCCGCGCGTGGTCGCGCACCCATTCCGCCTGCGAGGATTCCGCGGGCAAAAGCTTCAGAGCTTCCAGCCAGCGCTCGCGGGCCTCCAAGGGCTTGCTTTGATTCTCCAACTCCCTGGCTTGCGAGGTCATTCGCTCTAACGCCTCGGCATGCACCAAGGCATGGCATCGCAGGCACTCCAGAGCTCCTGGCGGTAGCTCGGCTGAGCAGGTTGCGCAGAATTGCGATGGTGGAAAGAGAATGGAGGACACGGTATTAGCCGGCACCCGGTTGTCCCGCGGGGGACGGGGACAACTTGAATGGTCCGAGGATTTGGGGCGATATCCCTCGAGTCATCTTCCAGGCAAATTGCATTCCCACGTAGAGAATCACCAAGCCGATCAGTCCTTGAAATGGATTCGCCAGTTCCAGGAATGGCGAGGCCAATCCGATCAATGCCAGGCCCACCAATGCCGCCCCAAAATTTGCAGGACGCTTTGCCGGGTTTTGCTCCGGCGCAGGCGCGGCGTTTTCTGAAGATTGCTCGCCCGGATTGTGCAGGGAACGGGTTTGTTCCGTTGGGGCTGCTTTGTGGGCCTTGGACGCTTGCGAAATACCGATCGGAATCGCAGCCATGGAGACCGCGGCGTAGGTCAGCACCACGGCGGCAATCTGGTATCGCCGCCCGCCTATTCCCCCCGATCCCATGATCATGGCCTTGCCCACGATCCATCCCACCGCCAGAGCAACGTATCCGATCATCCATCCGGTGATGATACCCACAGCGGCGTAGAGAATCAGACCCAGGATGGCGCCCCCCACGCCGAAAAGCAGTGCGCGCGTGAACGCCGCATGATTATCCTTGGGGATCTTGAGCTTCACCTGCTCAACGCAGGTGGCGCACGCCATGGACCTATTCACGCGGAAATAACTTCCCGTGAGAGTCTGGTTGCAGAATTTGCACCGGTCGCTTCCGGCCTCGCCGGCATATTCGACCGTCCTGAACTGTGGAGGAGTTTTGGAAAGGTTGGGGTCAGACATGGGCGGAAGATACCATTGTACTTTTTAGGGGAATGGCGGGCAGGCGCTTCAACGTCCAGTTCGCCCGGTCGACCGTAATACCTACGGATTCAAGCGCCGTGACCCCAAGCACGGGCTCCACATCATCAGGGCCGAAGATCACCCGGCCGGCGGTAATTTCCCCCATGAACCGAATCTCCACTAAACCGAAAGCGTATTCGTGCTTCGTTCCGTCCGCGAGTTCGTACACCATGGTCCCAACGGGCTGCACTTCGATGTGCCGGAGCTTGGCCCCCGGCGCCAGACAATCCGTCGCTCCTGTGTCGACGAGAAAGTCCGCTTCGTAAGCGCCAGCGGAAGTTCCTAAACCCCTCAAGGCAACTGTTACGTGGGTGAGTCCCATTGGATGTACCCCCACTGATGATAGACGCTAGAACGCCGACAAAGCAAATCGCATTAATTGCCGCCAGGCACTAGCCGTTTCATTTTCTCAATCACCGCTATCATGCGCTTAGACCTTCACCTTTTTGATTTCCTCAATCAGTGGGGGAACAATTTCAAACAGGTCGCCGACGATTCCGTAAGTGGCGACTTCGAAGATGGGCGCTTCCTTGTCCTTATTGATCGCCACGACCGTGCTTGCGCCCTTCATGCCTACCATGTGTTGAATGGCGCCGGAGATTCCCAGCGCCACGTAAAGCTTGGGCGCCACGGTTTGTCCGGAGCTTCCGATTTGGCGGTCCATGGGCAGCCAGCCGTTGTCGCAGATGGGTCGGGAGGCGCCAAGCTCGGCCCCCAATGCGTCGGCAAGCTTTTGGGCAAGAGCAACGTTCTCAGGCGCCTTAATGCCGCGGCCCACCGCGACGATCAATTCCGCCTGGGTCAGGTCGACGGCCTGCTTGGCTTCACGGAAGCGCTCGCCGGGTTTGGCGCGAATGGCGTCGGCGGCAAGTTCCACCGCCACCGGGGTGATGGGGGCCGCGCTCGAGCCGCGCGCGACCGCATCTTCGCGAAACGCCGCCGCCTGAAACGAAACAAAGTAGGGCGCCTCACCCACCAGTTCGACGTCCGCGCAGTACTTGCCCTGGAAAACCTGGCGAACGAAGACGAGTTTCCCCACTTCATTCCGATACCCCAGGCAATCGCTCACCAAGCCGCGATCAAGGGCGGCGGCAAGCTTGGGCGCAAAGTCGCGGACTTGATAGGTATGGCTGAAGACCACGAAGCGCGGCTTTTGCTGCTTGATCACCGCGCGCAGGGCGAGCGTATAGCCGTCCGCCGTGTACTCTGCGAGCAGAGGTGAGTCAACGGTTAGGACTTCCTGAACTGCGGCAGCGGCAATGTCCGCCGCCAGCGCCGCGAGATTGCTTCCCAAAAGCACGGCGGTGGCGGTGGTACCCAAGTTCTGCGCCAAGTGCTGGGCAGCCGCCAGCGCCTCCCAAGTGGGGCGGGTCAGCTTGCCGCCCTGGTGTTCCGCGAAAACTAGAACGTGATTAGCCATAGTCAGGTTCCAGGAATCAGGTGTCAGGTATCAGGTTCTGCGTGCTAGGGGTTGGGGAAGGGCCACACGCCGCTTCTCAACACTTAGCGCCTACCTTGCCTGCTCTCGTTCCTCAATCCAAAATCCAAAATGAAAACAGCCTACTCCCCTTCCACGGTCGGTCCCATAAATGCCGCGGGGGATGACTCCGTCGGGGCAGATTCTTCCGGTTGCGACTCTTCGCGCGGGGCAGCTTTCTCTGGCTTTGCCGGCCGGGCGGCCCGCTTGGGCTTTGCCAGGGTCGCGCTGAAGGATTCCACTGTTTCGCACACGAGTTCGATGGGAATCGACTTATAGAACTTGCCCGCCTCGAAGCGCTTAATCTGTTCGCGCCACAACGGGTTAGTGCGTGCCTGCTCCAGCGACTTGTGGTCTCTCCAGAACACCAGCCACATGTACTCCGGTTTGCGCGCCTCGAAGATTCTGATGAAGTGAGCCCCCACGCAGCCATCGATTTTCTTGAGCGAGGGGAGCGTCATCTGGCGCCCGAATTTCTCGTACTCCTCAACGCGTTTCTTCTTAGCTCGCATTCTCCAAATGTGAACAAACATGGTGAACCTCCTTGTGTGGTAGGGCCGAACGGCGTTCGGCCCTGGGGCGAGCGCCGCTCGCCCC
>JBEKNU010000296.1:0-9397 GCA_049522495.1 Terriglobia bacterium | reverse complement strand
CAGTGCGGAGTTTTGCATAACTTCTTTGAGGTAGGAGCTTGAGCGAAAAGCGAAGGCATCATCGGCGCCGGGAAGGCCGGAAGCGGATGGACCGTAGGGTGGGTGACCGCAGGGCCGACGGAGTCCCACCCGCGCCCGATACGCCTGCCCGGCACGACACCGGTAAACGCCGGCGCATCACCGATCACAAAGCACCTTCATCACACGCAGGCCCGAAATCGCCCCCAAAGTCTCCCGCCAAGCCCCACCGCCCGTGACCTACAGCCAGGGCGGTCAGAAAATTGCGCTGCCTTGGTGCATGGATCCCCAGCGCACACCCCAGCGCACAAGCCTTGCCGCTACCCCTGCACTCAGATATGATGGGCGCCGTTTTTGAGGCGCAGACATGCCTGACGGTGGCGAGAGATTTGCCCTCATCGAGTGCCATGGTTTTCTTACCCTGCCAAAACGCCAATAAGCTTCCGAAGGTGATCCCATGACAAAGCGAAGACTCATTTGTGGGCTGTTTTCTTTCGTATTGTTATCCCTTGTGGTTGGTGGCGCCATTCCGGCGGCCGACAATTCCGCTCAGGTCACGGTGGATTGGACCAAAGTTTCCCGGGTTTCCAAGATGACGCCCACGCTCCAAGTGGTCGTCAACCCCCCGCTGCGGCGAGGTGCGAGGATCCACGATCCCGCCTTCCGAGCCTTGCACGACCTGGGTTGCGACGTTGTCCGTTATGTTCCCTGGCTGCCTTATCCCAAGCTGGCCGTGGCTGAACTGGAGCCGCCAAAAGACGGCAAGACCTCCTGGGATTTTTCCCTGATTGACCCCATGACCGTGGACTTTCTGGAAGCAACCGCGGGGCATTCGGTGATGCTGAATTTCAGCACCATCCCCGAGTGGATGTTCAAGACCCCCAAACCGGTTCCTTACCCTGACGATCCTGACCAGCCGGTGTGGGACTATTCCCAGGGGACGGAGCTGCGCGATCCCAGCATGAAGGAATTAGCCGACTATTACGCGCGCCTGGTAAGTTGGTACACGCTGGGGGGTTTCAAGGATGAATACGGCGTCTGGCACAAGTCCGACCATCACTACAAGGTCGATTCTTGGGAGGTCTTTAACGAGGTCGACTTCGAGCACTCGACGACCCCCCAGCAATACACGGAGAGGTATGACGCCGTGGTGGACGCCATGCACCGGGTGGCCCCCCAGATGAAGTTCGCAGGATTGGCCTTGGCGGCGCCCTCGCAGGGTCCCGGCTATTTTGAATACTTCCTCAATCACACTCATCACAAGCCTGGAATTCCCCTGGATTTGATCACTTACCACTTTTATGCGACCCCTTCGGCTGACCAGACACCGGAAATCCAGCAATACACCTTCTTCGCGCAGGCGGATCATTTTCTGGATACGGTGCGCTACGTTGAGTCCATCCGCCAGCGCCTTTCTCCGGAAACGCAGACGGACATCAACGAGCTAGGATCGATCGCCGCGAATGACAACCGAAGCGGCCCGATCGCGATTGCCAATTCCTATTGGAACCTTTCCCGCGCGCTGCACGCTTATGTATACGCCGAGCTGGCCAGAATGGGCATCGAGTATGCGGGCGAATCACAGCTTGTCGGGTACCCCACGCAGTATCCGTCGGTATCCATGGTGGACTGGGTAACGGGGCAGCCCAACGCCCGCTACTGGGTGCTCAAACTGCTCCACGACAACTTCGGGCCGGGCGACAAGCTCATGGATACCCGCATCAACACGTCCTATGTCTATGCGAGGGGCATGGTCACTCGCGATGGCAAGCATAAGGTGCTGCTGGTGAACAAGCGCGACCGTACGTTTGTGGTGTCGGTTCCCGGGGCCGCCACCGGCCGCGTGGATGTGGTGGATCAGCAGACAGCTTTTCAACCGCCGGCGGGCGGCCAACTCCGTAGCGACGAGGTAACCCTCGGCGGCTTGGCAGTGGCGGTGGTGACTTTGGCAAAATAGGAGGGGCATATGCCGCGCGTAGCTTTTCAACTCCGGCTGCGGCCGGGCACGATTGAAGAATATGAGAGGGCTCATCAGCAGGTGTGGCCCGAGCTTCTGGCCAAGCTCAAAGAAGTGGGAATCTCCCATTATTCCATCTTCCGCCGTGGGTTGGACCTGTTTCTGGTAATGAACGTGGCTGACTTTGAGCGCTCGTGGGAGACTCTCGACAAGGATCCCACCAATCTGCGCTGGCAGAAGGAGATGATCCGCTTTTTCGAGCCCATCACCGACCTTGCCCTCGGTGAGCGCTTCGCGATGATGAAAGAAGTGTTTTATCTGGAGTGACCTCGGCGCGGATTTCTGACGACGGGTTTGGAAGGCGAGGCTTCGCAGGTTGCCGCAAAACACTTCCATTCTAGAACTGTTGATTGCGCCTTCGGTCCACCTCCAGCGATAATAGCTTACGAGGGCAAAAACCAAATTGAGCTCATTTACTCCGTTCATGCACCCCTGTGACGAACTTCTGGCGACCATGGGGCGGATTTATGCCTACCGTATGACAACTACCTCTGGCGGCAACCTCTCGATTCGCGAGGATAATGGAGACATCTGGATTACTCCAACGCGAGTCGACAAGGGCACTCTGCGGCGGGACGACATGGTTTTGGTCCGTAAAGATGGCAGCGTGGTGGGCCCTCATCCCCCTTCCTCGGAATTCCCCCTTCACCAGGCGATTTATGGCGCGCGGCCGGAGCTAAGGGGAATCGTACATGCCCATCCTGTGGCGTTGGTGGCATTCAGCGCCATTCACCAAGTGCCGAACACCCAACTTTTTCCCAAAGCCAAGTCCGTATGTGGGGAAGTGGCATTCGCCACTTATGAACTTCCGGGCAGCAAGGCGCTGGGGCTAACCGTGGCAGAAAAGTTCAGCCAGGGGAGTTCATGTGCCATTCTGGAAAACCACGGGGTGGTGACCGCCGGCGTTAATCTGGGCGAGGCGTTTCAACGGTTCGAGACGCTGGAATTCGTGGGCAGAACCATCATCAAGGGGCGGCAACTCGGCGAGGTGCGGTTCTTGACCGACCAGCAAATCGAGGTCGCCGATCAGCGCCCCACCATGCTGCAGGAATTTCCGAGGGAGGATCCCTCGACTCATGAGAAGGATCTGCGTCGAAGGCTCTGCGAGTTCGTGCGAAGAGCATATCGCCAGCGCCTCTTTATCAGCACACAAGGCACTTTTTCAGTTCGTCTGGATCAATCTTCATTTCTCATAACTCCCTATCAGGTTGACCGCGGCATGTTGGACCCGCAGGATCTTGTCCTGATCAGAAATGGCAGGTGCGAGGCGGGGAAAACGCCGAGCCGTGCCACCGGCAACCACGAAGCCATCTATCGCCAACATGCAAAAATCCAGGCCCTCATCAACGCCTCACCTGTCAACGCCACGGCCTTCAGCGTGACCGGCGCCACGCTGGAATCGCGGACCATCCCGGAGAGTTACGTCGTTCTGCGCCAAGTCGGGCGGCTGGAGTACGGACTGCAATTTCGGGATAGCGATGCGTTGGCCCAGCGCTGCTCTCTAACCCACCCTGCTCTGCTTCTGGAAAACGACGGAGTGCTCGTCTGCGGCGCCGACATTTTGGAGGCGTATGACCGCCTGGAAGTCCTCGAGTCCACGGCGGAAGCGCTCATTGATTCTCGATCGATTGGGGCACTCGCGCCCATGCCGGACAAAGCCATCCGTGGGTTGGACATTGCCTTCCCTCAGAGGTGAGTCCGGCAGGTACCCATGGTCGGAGGGACCCGCTGCGAACTTATCTTGACGCTGAGTGAGCCAGGCAATAGACTCTCTAGACTTTGGGAGGTGTAGCATGACAACTTCAGTTCAAACGGAGCGAATTCATAAGGCCCTGAACACGTTTGCGATCGAGCTCCCGTCCTGGGGGTTTGCCAACACCGGCACGCGTTTTGGGAAATTCATCCAGGACTCCGCGGCCACGACCACAGAAGAGAAGTTGAACGATGCGGGGCAGGTGCATCTTTTCACGGCCTGCTGCCCCTCGGTGGCCACGCACGTCCTTTGGGATTTTCCGGAGGGGCTCAAGAGCACGTCGTCGGTGATGGCCTCGGCGAAGAAGGCCGGGGTTCGTCTGGGCGCGATCAACCCCAATGTTTTCCAGGACCAGATTTACAAGAATGGCTCTTTCGGCAATCCCGACCCGAAAATCCGCAAGGCCGCGCTCGATCACATTTTGGAAAGTGTCGAGATCGGCAAGCAGACGGGCAGCCGGGACGTCTCGCTTTGGTTCGCTGATGGTTCGAGCTATCCGGGCACAGCTTCCATTCGGCATCGGAAGCAATGGTTTACCGAAGGCTTGCAAGCGACCCATGCGCACCTTTCCCCTAAGCAACGGATGCTGGTGGAATACAAGCCGTTCGAGCCGTATTTCTACCACACGGACTTGGGCGATTGGGGCATGGCGGTGATTCAATCACGCCACGCCGGCCCGCAGGCGAAAGTGCTGGTGGATACGGGGCACCATTACCAGGCACAGAATATCGAACAGATTGTAGCGTGGTTGCTGAGCGAGGACATGCTGGGCGGTTTCCACTTCAACGACCGCCGGTACGCTGATGACGACCTGACGCTCGGTTCCATTGATCCTTATCAGGTTTTTCGCATTTTCAACGAGGTGATCGGTTACGAAATGGAGACCGGCAAGCACGCCGACATCGCCTACATGATCGACCAGAGCCACAACCTGAAGAACAAAACTGAGGAAATGATCCAAACGGCCGTCACCGCGCAGGAACTTTACGCCAAGGCCGTTCTTGTGGATCACGAGAAATTGGCCGATCACCAGATGAAAGGTGAATTGATCGACGCCGAAGAGTGCCTGAAGGCGGCCTTTGGCAGCGATGTGCGTCCGGCCATCCGGGAATGGCGGAAGAGCAAAGGATTGGCGGATGAGCCGCTGCAAGCCTTCCGCGCGTCCGGTTACACGGCACGAGCCGAACGTGAGCGCGGGGCGAAGAATAAAGGGGCGGTGGCGAGCTACGCGTGAGGACCCGCAGCCATCGCGGGCCACGGCTTCGTGCTGATCGATACGGATCGAGAGAACGAGCACACGAGAATTCAAGGAAGCAAGGCGATGAGAAGCCGATGAGGCCTCTCCGCCTTGCTGCCATTCCCTTCCGACAACGAATGATAAGGTGAGGCATGCAGGCGATGAACATTGCCCGAAATTTGGTGGCGGTAGATCTGGGTGCAGAAAGCGGCCGTTTGGTACTCGGCCGGTGGAACGGCAGCGAAGGAACTCTGGAGGAGATCCATCGCTTTCCCAACGGCCCTCAGCAGATCGGCAACCACCTGGTGTGGGATGTCGAGCGCTTGTGGGAGGAAATCCTGAGGGGCTTGTTGAAAGCTGCCACTAAAACGGAGGGCCACATCGATAGCGTGGGGGTGGACGGGTGGGGAGTGGACTACACCTTGCTTGATGCGGAGAGCAATCGCATTGGCCACGCCTATTGCTATCGCGATGCCCGCAACGTGCCCGCCATGGAGAAGGCCTTCTCCAAGATTTCTCAAAAGCGCATGTACGAAATCACCGGAATTCAGTTCCTGCCTTTCAACACTGTCTACCAGCTTACGGCGCACGTGGCGGAATTTCCCGAAGAGTGGGAGCGGGCGGCCTGCTGGTTAACCCTTCCGGAGTATTTCCAATACCGGCTGGCGGGGGTGGCCGCGGCGGAGTATACGGAAGCCAGCACCACGCAGTTGCTGGACGTGCGAACGAAATCCTGGTCGGAAGAGCTGGCCTCCGCACTCGGATTGAATCTGGAGAAATTCCCGCCCATCGTGCAGGCCGGCGCGGTGTTGGGAAGACTGCGCTCGGGAGTCAGTCAGGAAGTCGGCTTGGCGACCACACAGGTGATTGCCCCGGCGTGCCACGATACGGGTTCGGCGGTGGCCGGTATTCCGTTTCCGCACGAGGGGATGGCTTTCATCAGCTCGGGAACATGGTCCCTGGTGGGCACCGTCCTCCTGGGTCCCGTGGTGAAGGGCGGGGGGCAGGGAAGGACTTTCACCAATGAAGGTGGCGTGGCGGGCAGCATCCGGTTCCTCCAGAATGTCATCGGCCTGTGGCTCCTCCAGGAATGCCTGCGCGAATGGAACGGCCAGGGTTCACGCCTGACCGCGGCGGATCTGGCCGCACAGTGTTTGGAGACTCCACCGGAGGGGCCGTACTTCCACGCGGATGAAACCACCTATCTCGCTCCCGGCAACATGGTGGAGCGCATCAACGCCGGGTTGCGCGGTGCCGGCTTCCCGGAGGAGAAACGGCCGCCGGAATTGGCCGCGATCATCTTCCGCAGTCTCGCGCGCCGCTACGCAGAAGTGGTGGGCGAATTGGGGACGCTCTCCGGCAAGTCCATCAAGCGCATTTGCATTGTGGGGGGCGGGGTCAAGAATGAGGCGCTGAATCGATTGACGGAACTGGTAGCGGGGATCGAGGTTGTGCGCGGACCGTCCGAATCCACGGCGGCAGGGAATATCGCCGTGCAGATCGCCGCCCTGGAGAAAGCCGTCACGCTCGATCAAATCCAGGCAATCAGCGCCAAGTTGAAGTTCGCGTCTCCTACGTGATCCGCTTGCCTTGTGGGATCTGGCCGAGAAGAAGAAAGGTTTTGATCAACTCGCCGTCGCCGCAGACGGTCATCCCGGAAAAGGATTTGTACCATGCGCCTTCCGGCACCTCCGGTTCCGTGTCGAGCCAGCGAGCGAGCAGTTCGAGTTGGGAGGCAGGGATTTTACGCTCCTGAATGCGGTCGAGCAGATGCTGGAACAGCGCGGGAGGAAGATGGTGCCGGCGTATCTTGGGCATGGTTCACCGGTCAGATTCCGTAAAAGCCCCGGGTAATTGATTCACGGATGCGCGCAGCCTCGTTGGGGTTCTTGGCGTTCGCAAGCCTCTTTGCCAATAGGCCGAGCTCCGCCGGGCTCAGGCGATGGCCTTTGGCTTCCAGTGAAACGAGTTCCGGGGTCTCGAGCTCAACCTCTTCTCCCGTTGGCTTGCGAGCAATCACCCTCGCCCCCGTCACGGCGTGACGGACAAACCAGTGGTAGACGGCCAGCGCATTCTTGATCACGTCAGTTCTCTTCGACTGGGTAAGCTGGGCGACTTGGTCCACTAACTCGGACTCGGTTTTGGTGAATACCGGCTGGATTCTGGCCATTTCGTGAACTCCTCTTTTCTGAGTCAAATATGCATCATATTTGAGTGGAAATCAAGCACGATGCGGCTTTTGTAGCGCGGGTGTCCCCACCCGCGTGTTCGAGATCGAGCTAGGGAATAACGATGAATCGCGGGTGGGGAAACCCGCGCTACAATTCCTACGCTCAGCAAAAGTTCGCCGCACTTGACGTTGAAGCTGTTTTCCGATAGCGTTGCAAGTTAGCGAGATCATGGGCAAACCGCGTGTAGCTCTCTTTATCACCTGCCTTGCTGACCAGTTCTTCCCCCAAGTCGGCGAATGCGTGGTGAAAATCCTCCGGCGGTTGGACGTGGAAGTCACGTTCAACCCCGCGCAGACGTGTTGCGGCCAGCCGGCGTTCAATACCGGCTATCGTGACGAGGCGCGCAGTGTGGCCCGGCAAGTTCTGGACCTTTTCGATGACGCTGATTACGTGGTGGCGCCGTCCGGGTCCTGTTCCGCCATGGTGCGGGTTTTCTATCCTGAACTCTTTGCGGAAGACCCGGCGCTCCTGCGCAAATCCCAGGACCTGCAAAAGCGCTTTTTTGAATTCTCGGAATTTCTGGTGAAGGTATTGAAGGTGGAGGATCTGGGCGCGCGCTTCGCCCACCGGGTGACCTATCACGATTCCTGCCATCTGTTGCGCGAGCTGGGTGTGGACGAAGCGCCGCGCAAGCTGCTGCGCAAAGTGCAGGGCATTGATCTGGTGGAAATGAACGATTACAAGCTTTGCTGCGGGTTTGGGGGCACGTTTTCGGTAAAGTTTCCGGAGGTCTCCGTGCCCATGGGGCAGGACAAGGTTCGCGCCGCCGCCGAGACCGGCGCCGAATACCTGGTGGCCGCAGACGGCGGCTGCTTGATGCATCTAGCCGGCCTGATCCACCGGCAGGGACTGGCACTAAAGACCATGCACTTGGCAGAACTTCTGGCGCAACAGGAGTCGAAATAACAACAATTTATCGGCTCATCGGTCCATCGGTTCATCTGGCTTTCCGCTCCCGCGGCCCCTTTTGAAAATGACCCGATGAATCGATGAACCGATGGCCAGACGCCCCGATGACCCTATGACTCAATCCACCGGCGTTCACAGCAACGAAATTCACAAAAGTGGTGGCGAAACCATCGCCAACCCGCGGTTGGCTGAGGCCTACCGTTCCTCCACGATGCGCTTGTTTACTCACCGGTTGAATGCGATCGGCGAGGTTCCCGGCTTCGAGCGCCTCCGCGAGGCGGCACGCGAGGCGAAGCGCCACACCATTGAGAACCTTGATTACTACCTCACCCAGTTCGCCGACAGCGTGGAACGCAACGGCGGCAAGATGCACTGGGCCTCCACGGCCGCGGAGGCTTGCCGGATCGTGGTGGAAATCGCCAAGCGCACGGCGGCGCAGGAAGTGGTGAAAGCCAAGACCATGGTCGGTGAGGAAGTGGAGTTGAACCACGCGCTGGAGGCGGGGGGAATTCGCGCCATTGAGACCGATTTAGGCGAGTTCATCATCCAGTTGGCGGGTGAGCGGCCCGCGCACATTGTAGCTCCCGCCATCCACCTGACCCGTGAGGATGTGTCCGATCTGTTTGTGAAGCACATTAAAGCCGAGCGCACGGTGGTCCCCGAGGAACTCACCGCCATCGCCCGCCGGGCGTTACGCGAAATGTTCCAGAAAGCTGGCGTGGGAGTAAGCGGCGCGAACTTTGCCGTGGCCGAAACGGGAACCGTGGTCACGGTTGAAAACGAAGGGAACATCCGCATGTGCACCACCGTTCCGCGGGTGCACATCGCGCTGATCGGAATCGAGAAGCTTATTCCCCGGCTCGCTGACCTGGGGATTTTTCTGCGATTGCTCGGCCGCTCCGTGACGGGGCAGAAGCTCACCACCTACACTTCGCTCCTCACCGGGCCGCGCCGCGAGGGTGAAGATGGTCCGCAGGAAATGTACGTGGTGATGGTGGACAATGGCCGCACCAAGTCGCTGGCCGACCCCAAGATGCGCGAAATGCTGTACTGCATTCGCTGCGGGGCGTGCCTGAACACGTGTCCCGTTTATCGCAAGATTGGCGGGCACGCCTACGGGTGGGTTTATAGCGGCCCCATCGGTGCGCTGGTCACGCCGGAATTCCTCGGCATCCGCCAAGCTCGAGAATTGCCCTTCGCCTCCTCCCTGTGCGGAGCCTGCCGGGAAGTTT
>JBEKNU010000295.1:0-9628 GCA_049522495.1 Terriglobia bacterium | reverse complement strand
TCCCACCACGGATCCTGGACTTACCACCTCACCTCAAACCATGGGTCCCCTCACCCCGGAGTACGCCAGCCCCGAGCAAATCCGGGGCTTGCCGATCACCACGGCGGCGGACGTTTATGCCTTGGGGGCTATTCTTTTTGAGCTACTGACGGGAAGCCGGGCCCAGCGGATTGTTACCCATACCCCCGCGGAGATTGAGCGCGTGGTGTGCCAAACGGACACCCCACGCCCCAGCGCCATTGCCCGCGCCGCCGCCACGCCGAACCGGCTGGACGGCGATCTGGACAATATCGTTCTCATGGCAATGCGCAAGGATCCGGAACGCCGCTACGGATCGGTGAATCGGTTTGCCGACGATATTATGCGCTATCTGGACGGCCGGCCCGTCCTCGCCCGGCAGGATTCGGTCGCCTATCGCACCCGCAAGTTTGTGCATCGCAACAGCCTGCCCTTGGCGGCAAGCTTCCTGATCTTGCTCAGCCTGCTCGGAGGGATAGTTCTGGCGGAGAAGCAGGCTCGCCAGGCCGAGCGCGCGCGCAACTTCGCGGAAACCCAAAGGCAGTCTGCCGAGCGCGAGCGCGAGCTTGCCGAAAGCCAGCGGCATCGGGCTGAGCGCGAGCGGGCCCGGGCAGAAGCCGAAGCCCAAGTCGCCAGAACTGAACAGGACCGCTCCGGACGCCGTCTTGCCCAGATGCTGGAATTGGCCAACAGTACGCTTTTCGACGTCCACGCGGCCATCGAGAAACTTCCCGGCGCCACGGAGGCCCGGCGTCGGATCGCTGTGACCACGCTCCGGTTCCTGGAGGACCTGTCTAAAGATGCCGGCCAGGACGACGGAGTGCGGTTCATGTTGAGCGCCTCCTATTTCAAGGTCGCGAACGTTCTGGGTTACCCCCTTCAGCCAAATCTGGGTGACACCAAGGGCGCGTTGGCGAATTATGAGAAATCCGTCGCACTGCTTGAGCCCCTGCTTGCCAAAGATCCTGATCGTGCGGAATACCTTTTGCAGTGGGTGCAAACAAGAGTCAACTGGGCGACATTGCTCGCCCGGACAATTGAAAAACCCCGGGCTTTGCCGATGATGCGGGAGACGCTGCCGGCTGCGCAACGGCTCGTGAGGTTGCGTCCCCAAGATCCCCGATGCCTCTTCGTAGAGAGCCAGGTGTACTCGGTGATGGTGACTACTTTGTTGACCACCGATTCCGGAGCTGCGCTCCACTTCTGCCAACTGCAGACGCAGGCTATGGAGCGAGCGCTGCAACTTGCCCCCAGCAGCACCGAGATGCAAATTGAACTCGGGACCGCCTATAGCCAGGAAGCCAGGGTATGGAATACGCGGGGGGGGCTGCGGGAAGCTGCGGAACTCTTCCGGCGGGCTGTGCCGCTGTTGGAAGGCGCATTGCAACGCAACCCCTCCGATGTCCTGACTCGGCGCGGGTTGATGATCACCTATGGCAACCTGGGCGGTGCATTGGGGAACCCGCTTTATCCCAACCTGGGCGACGCCGCAGGGGCGCGCGAATACTCCGGGAAGACCCTCGCCATTGCTCGCGATCTGGCGAGAGCCGACCACAACGATCAGCTTGCTCAATATGACCTTGCGAACGCGCTGCTCTACCGCTCTTGGCTGGACCTTCCCAAGGAGGAGTGGGCGGAATCCCTGGCGAACCTGCAAGAGGCGGACGGAATCCTCCAGAAGCTCTGCGCGGCTGACCCTCGGTCAGTTGCCAACTTGCGAACCCTGGCGGCAGTCGAGGAATACGAAGCCAAGCGGTTGGAAGGGTTGGGAAGAGTCAACGAGGCCATCATTCGAGCTCGGCAATCTCTTGCCGACGCCGAGAAGGCGCTGGCCCGCACCCCGTCCGACCTCGGCGTGGTTTCACAAGCATTAGCCAGCGAGGAGGAAACGGCAGAGATTCTGGCACGTCAAGGCGACCAGACCGGAGCCGTGGAGACGGCACGAAAAGCTATCGCCCGGGCGGAGCAAGCCTCCGCGGCTGAGTCCGACCGCGACCGCGTTATCCGTTCACGTGCCATGGCATATCAGAATCTGGCAAATGTTGAGGTAATCTTCGGCAACTGGAGCGAGGCGCGGGGTGCTGCTCAGCGCGCAGTAGATGCCTGGAGTCAGATCATTGCCTCGGGAAGTCCGCGTGCCGACCCCGTCAGATTGGCTCGCGCCGAAGCCCTGCTCCAGGACTGCAACGCGCATTTACGCTAAGAAAATTCTTTCTTCCGGCGCAAATTCCCCCCTGTTTTTTCGCCTTAATAGATAAGGACCCGAATAGAGGTCCTGAGTTTTTCTCCAGTTAGCACGGACTAATCCCGTTTTAAGCGGGGTTAGTCCGCGGTTTTCTTGCTCGGGAACATTAACAACATGTGGATGTACGTCCTGTTAAGAGTCGCAGGGGTAGTGCGCTACGCGCCCAACTCCGCCCTACCCGCGTCTCACTGGACCGTCTTATGAAAAGCCTTCGGTACGTGAATAGTGACCAGTACTGGGTCGGGCCAGAAAGCGTTTCAAAACTTATGTTAGTGTGCCATATGAGTCCATCCAACGCCCCTTCCGAGGACCGACAAGGTTTCGGCCTTACCGCCCGTGAGCGCCAGATCATAGCCTTGGTTAGCGCCGGCTATACGAACAAGGATCTTGCGCAGAAGCTCGGGATCAGTGAGAACACCGCCAAATATCACCTCACCAAGGTTTTTGACAAACTGGGAGTCTGTAACCGCTTGGAGCTGGTACTCCTTGCTATTCACCAAGGGTTGACCCCGGAGGATTAGTCCTGCCCGCCAGCCCCAAAGGGCGAGCGATCACAGCCCAGGCCAACATCCCAACCGTTGAAGTCCGTTACGCCGGGCAGGCTCGCGCCATAAGAATCTGTCACCTGTGGCTTCCTGAGGGTTCTGAATCCGAGAAATGCCCGCACCTTATTGATGTGCACAACGGAGAGCTGTGGAGTAATCCCGCTCCGGATAGGGATAACGCCACGCTCCCCGTTGCCTTGCGGGGTCGCATCGTTTATGCCATGATCAGTTACGAACACCATGAAATCAACACGACGGCACTGGTTCTCAACCTGCCTGGCGATGGTGGCATGGCCTAACGTTTTGTCCGCGTTGAAGTACGCGCACTCGGCCGCGGGATCGGCAACCCCACATTTTGAAACTCTGGATGCGGGCACGGCGGGAGAGATTGAAGCCCTCGCGGCTCAGATCATTCCATCCACCGGCGGCCCAGGCGCACGTGAGGCCGGTGTCATCTATTTTATCGACCGCGCGCTATCGACGTTCGCTGCCGATGACCGCGAGACGTATCGCACCGGGATGGCCCAGCTCCAGCAGAAACGCCTGGAGCTATTCCCGAACTCGACTACGATTGCGTCGCTGACCGGCCAGCAGCAGATGACCCTCATCCGGACTATCGAAGCATCCAATTTCTTTGACCTGCTCCGCACCCACACGGTACTGGGCTTCCTGGGGAACCCAAGCTATGGCGGCAATCGAGGGGAAACCGGATGGAATCAGATCGGCTTTGAGGATCTGATGGCTTACCAACCGCCCTTCGGCTATTACGACGCACAGGTGAATGGAGAGAAGAAGTGAGCGGCGTGGCATTCCCAACCACCGATGCAGTTGACTTCCTGGTTCTGGGCGCCGGCGCCGCGGGTGGTGTGGTAGCCAAAGAGCTGGCCACTGCCGGATTCCGCGTGGTCGTGTTGGAGCAAGGCCCCTACCTGCGCGAAGGAGACTATTCGCACGATGAGATCAAGTACACCTTCCAGCCAGGCCTGACGAACGACCCAAAGGTTCAGCCTATCACCTACCGCAAGGCGGAAGCGGACCACGCCCGGCCCATGAAGGCGATCGAGTACGGACGGCAGGTGGGCGGTGGCAGTGTACATTTCACCGCCAACTACTGGCGTTTCCATGAGAGCGACTTCCACGAGCGCAGCTTGATCGGCGAGGTGAGTGGCGCCGATCTTGCGGATTGGCCCATCGCCTATGCCGATCTGGAACCTTACTACACGAAAGCTGATTACGAACTCGGCATCTCCGGGCTGGCGGGCGCGAATCCCTTTGAGGCGCCGCGCTCGAAGCCGTACCCGCTGCCCCCCATGCCCGTCAAGTCGTCAGGCGTCCTGTTCGATCGAGCCACGAAAAAACTCGGATTGCATCCGTTTCCCGCCCCCGTCGCCATTCTTTCCGAGCCCTATCAAGGCCGCGCGGCCTGCGTGAATTGCGGCTTTTGCGAATCATTCGGCTGTGAGATGCGCGCCAAATCAAGCACCTTGGTCAGCGTCATTCCGCTGGCAGAAAAAACCGGACGCTGCGAAATCCGGCCTGAGTGCTACGTACGCAAGATTGAAACGGACGATGCCGGTCGCGCCACGGGCGCCATCTACTTCGATCGAAACCGGCACGAGATCTTCCAACCCGCCAAGGCAGTCTTCGTTTGCGCCAATGGCGCCGAGACTCCGAAGTTGTTGTTGATGTCGAAATCGAAACGGTTCCCCGAGGGCTTGGCGAACTCGAGCGGTTTGGTAGGAAAGTATCTGATGTGGGATAACGGCGGCGAAGCACAAGGGTTATTCGAGCACCCCTTGAATGAGTACAAGGGCATTCAGGTAACACGGCTCATCCACGATTACTATGCCACTGATCCCCAGCGGGGTTTTTATGGCGGGGGCGGCATCGACGCACGGTTCGATTTCTACCCTGCCGGCTTCGCACTGCATGGATTGCCGCCCGATGCGCCCCGATGGGGTAGCGAGTTTAAGAGGATGTTCGAGACCTACTTCAACCGCACCATGTCGCTCCTGGCCCATACCACCTCGCTGGCGCAAGCCAGGAACACCGTTTCGCTCGACCCCGACCTGAAGGACGCCTGGGGCTTGCCTGCTGTCCGCATCACCTTCAATCACCACCCCGACGACGTGGCCACCATGCAGTGGATGATGGCGAAGCAGATCGAGATCCTCGAAGCCGCAGGCGCCCTGAAGACGTGGAGCCAATCACTCGACATCGTTGACAATATGCCGAGCCGTCACCTCATGGGAACTTGCAGGATGGGCAACGATCCGGGCACTTCCGTCGTGAATGCTTACAGCCGAACGCACGATGTTCCCAACTTGTTTGTTGTGGACGGCAGCAACTTCGTCACCTCCGCCCGGCAGCAACCAACCGCCACCATCCAGGCCCTGGCGTACCGCGCCGCGGATTACGCCATCCGGGCCGCGAAACGCGGTGAGCTGAGCTAGACAAGATGTTGATCCTCCGAACACTCCTTGATGCTTTCCTGTATTCCAATTCCAACACCGGGCAATCAGGCACACGAAAAATCCAATCACCAGTGAAAGGCACGGTAAAAAATAATGAGAAGATTTACTTGGAAAATTTCGGTGGCCCTTCTCCTAGGAGTCACCACTTCGATTCTCGTATTCGCCACGTGCAGCTTGGCACAGGTTGGCGGTCCACCTCCGCCGAGCACACGCCCCACTCAACTCCCACTCTCCGGTCGAAATGGGCAGGGCGGCGGAGTGGTGGCCACCGAATCGCCGGTTCCCAGCACCACGACTAGCGTGAACGCTATAAATCCGACCATTTCAGTGTCAGGTGCCTACAGCGGAAGCACCAGCAGCACCGCGGCGATACCGTTTTCGGGGAAGCTCTCGCTGGCGGAGGCGATCCGGCGCGGCATGGCCTACAACCTCGGCGCCGTGGGCATGACCCAAGCCCTGAGACAAGTGCGTGGTCAGGCGAAAACGGCCCGGGGTGGGCTGCTGCCGAACATCAGTGCCGATGTCGCCGACACGGAGGAGACCTTCAATCTGCGTTCCATCGGTTTCAGCTTCACTTTTCCCGGGTTCGCGCTGCCTAACGTAGTCGGACCCTTTAATGTTTTGGATGTGCGCGGGCGGCTCTCGCAGAGCATCGCCGATTTCACGGCCATCAATAATTATCGTTCCGCCCGGGAACTGGTGCGCGCCAGTAACTTTTCTGCCCAGGATGCGCAGGATTTGGTGGTGCTGGCGGTTGCCGGCTCCTATCTTCAAGTGATTGCCGCGAGCGCGCGGGTCGAGGCGGCGCGCGCCCAACTCGAGACTGCCAACACCCTTTATCAGCAGGACATTGGGCGCCTTAAGTTTGGAAGGATCGCGCAGATCGACGTCAATCGGAGCCATGTCGAGATGCTGCTTGATCAGGAGCGCTTGATTACGCTGCAAAATGAGCTTGCCAAGCAGAAGATTATCCTGGCCCGCCTGACGGGCTTGCCCTCCAATGATCAGTATGAAATCTTGAATTCCGTTCCCTATGCCCCTGCTCCGCCCCTTGATCTACAAGACGCCATCAAGCAGGCTCTGGACCAGCGCGCCGACCTGAAAGCGGCAGAAGCTCAGGTGACCGCGGCGGAGCGGGCGCTGGCTGCGGCGCGTGCCGAGCGGCTTCCCTCCGGTTCTGTCAGCGCCGACTACGGGGGCATTGGCTCTCCTTCGCAGTTGCGCCCCACTTATACCGTGGCGGCCACACTGAGCGTGCCAATCTGGAACGGCGGCCGCACGGCGGGAGATATCGAGCAGGCACGGGCCGCCCTGGCACAGCGTCGCGCGGAACTTGAAGACGCCAGAAGCCAGGCGGAAAGTGATGTGCGGACTGCCTACCTGGACATGGTGGCAGCCGCCAATCAGGTGGAAGTGGCGCGGCAGAACCTCGACGTCAATCACGAAAATCTGGGCCAGACGCGCATTAAATTCGAGGCCGGGGTGAGCACTAACGCGGAGGTCGTCCAGTCCCAGGAGTCGGTGTCCAGCGCGCAACTCGATTATATTGACAGCATCTTCGCCCACAACCTGGCGAAATTGAGCCTGGCCCGGGCTCTGGGAGGCGCCGCCGATAAATTAACGCAGTTCCTCAACGTACAATAGGTGTAGTCGCGCGGGCAGTGCCCTGACGGGACGTGTTCGCCGGAAGGCGGCAGAGGAGTACGTGGACGCCTTCATTGCCGAGCAGGGGGAGTGATTGAGCCGAGAGAATTCCCAGGAAACATTGCAACAAGCTGAGGCGAACTTCGCGGGGCTGCCCCCTTCGGAAGGATGGCGCAACACTTTTTCCGCCTTACGCAATCCTAACTACCGCTATTTTTATTCGGGACAATCCGTTTCCCTGATCGGCACCTGGACCCGCACTGCCGCCTTAGGCTGGGTTGCCTTTCAGTTCACCCATTCGGAATTCTTGCTGGGTATGGTTTTCATGCTCAATTCCCTTCCCATTTTCCTTTTCGCCGTTTATGCCGGTTCTCTGGCCGACCGTATTCCCAAAATCAGGATTTTCACGATCACCAGTTGGTGTGCGCTGCTGTCTTCATTGACCCTCGCCGTCATGTTGTTCCGTGGTCCCGTTCACATTGCCTATCTCATGATCTTTGCGGCCCTTTGGGGACTGTGCATGACTTTTGAGATGCCGTCCCGGCAGACCCTGATGGTGGAACTGGTGGGCAAGAAAGATTTAGTGAACGCCATCGCGTTGAACAGCGCCATGGTGAACTCCACCCGGGTCATCGGGCCGGCTATTGGAGGTATTTTACTGGGCTCCGTTGGCGCTGCCTGGTGCTTCCTTTTGGATGCCGTGAGTTATCTGGCGGTTCTTTACGCGATTCACAAAATTCAGCTTCCCGCTTCGCACTACGAGCCTAAGAACGTAAAAGCCGACTGGAAATATACTTTGGAGGGATTCAAATATTTAAAGACCAACTCCACCATATCCCAAACGGTGACCCTGCTTTTCATTATGGGGCTGGGAGGCTGGGCCTACCAATCCCAGTTATCCGCCTTCGTGGTGACCCAATTGCATTTGGGCGCCCAAGGCTATGGCTGGCTTTTGGCCCTGAATGGACTCGGCGCTTGCACCGCCGCTTTATTCGTCGCCTCCCGGGGATCGCGTATCGTCCACGTTAGATCACTCTATATGGGCTCCAGCATTTATGCGGCTTTCATCGTTCTTTTCGGTTTCATGCATAAACCTTTGGGCGCAGCCTTCCTCCTTTTCTTCGCCGGGTTTGGCATCATTTTGTTTTTTTCCATCGGCAATAGCATCATCCAAACCCAATCCCCTGATCACCTGCGAGGAAGGCTGATGGGCATTTGGGCCCTGGTCTTCGGCGGGAGTTTGCCCATCGGAAGCTTTTGGATGGGCGTCATCGCTCAACGGGTGGGTTCGGGCCACGCCTTGCAGGTGGGCGGCCTTTTCTGCGCCCTGGGAGCTTCCACCGTCTATATTCTGCGCCGCAGAAATCGGGCCCGGCTGTAACCCGCAAAGATTCCACCACAGAGGGCACAGAGGTCACGGAGAAAAACTGTAGCCAACCCTCACCGCTGGAAGCCTTCTCGTTCCGCGGAGAAGGACTTTTTTTGGCTATTGGCTTTTTCCTCGGAAGCATCTAGTCTTGGGTGCATGTACGCTTCAAACACCCGCGGATTGAGCTCTTGGCGCCATAGAGTTCATTGTGCGCTATGACCGGAGGTGGACCCCCATGATCGTTTACAGAAGCAGTGGCGGAGTCAAAGTGCCTGGCTCGATTTTTACCTGCGTGGGCCTGATCCTTTTGGCGGTGGCAGGCTGGTTTGGCAACCGTCAATTCAACATCTTGAAGTCATGGCCCACGGTTGAAGCCACGGTGGCGAAAAGCCGGGTGGTCCACTATCGAGGCCGCCGTGGAAGAATAATGTACGAAGCGGAAGTCGAGTTCCGGTACACCCTCGGCGGGAAGTCCTTCGGTACCCGTTCCCGATCGGATTACAGCACCTCAAGTTATTCGGCGATGAAGAGCATCGCGGATGCCTTCGCCCCCGGAACTCGCCACAGGGTTCGTTACAACCCCGCCGACCCCCAGGATATCCGGATGAATGCCGGGTACAACTTCGGGTTCTTTTTTGTTCCCCTCCTCCTGGGAGCAATGGGCGCCTTATTCACCCTCATCGGGATTGTTGTGCTGGTAGCCTTGCGGTCGGCGCAGCCGTTGTTCTGTCCCGGGTGCGGGTCAAGAGTTAAACTGGGGCAGCGGTTTTGCCCTGAATGCGCTACCCCTCTTCAAAACAGCGAGGATAATCAGATCCCTCCCGCAAAGTTGGCGGCTTGACCGGGCGGGCCTCTTCAAATGGGGATCCGCCCCGATCCATCGAAGTCCCCACTCGCGCCTGCCGTGACACAGCCACTCCTGGCTGTGCAGGTACAGGCACGCCATGGCGTGCCCCTACGTCTGCACCGGTCCCGATGGAGTCAATCGGGATGCCGGTGCCACTTTTCGCGGGTGGGGACACCCGCGCCACGGTTGCCCAAAACAAAAAGGGCGGGCACAGGCCCCGCCACTCTACCGTTTGCGAGTGCGCAACCACTCGACCACGACTTGGGATGGACTTTGCCGATTAGTCGGTAAGCATAAGCCGATTTTCGGCGGGTAATCTTAAACTCGACTGCGCTACGAAGCTTAGGGGTTTCGATCACCTGTCCGGTTTGGCGACTAGAACGAACCCGCTGGCGCGGGGGACGCTTTTCGCGTGCCCATGCTTTAAAACCTCCCATGCAATCAAGGAGTAGTGTGGAGTCATAAGGAGGTCCTTATGACCCAACT
>JBEKNU010000294.1:0-9677 GCA_049522495.1 Terriglobia bacterium | reverse complement strand
AGGCGGGGCGCTGAAGGCCGAAACGCTTCCAAAGGGCAACGTCGCGGCGTTCGAGCCAGAGTTGGTCAAGCTAACTCCGCTTGCGTCGGTGTCGAAGATCATGTAGATCTGGCTCGTCACGGTCGCAGTTACGGCGAGGGTGCCGCTGGCGGAGGCGGCTTTTGCCGTGGACCCCGCCAGGGAGAGAGCGATTGCTGCTGCAATTACCAGAGAGAATCTTTTCATGTTGTCTTCACCCGTTTAATTTGAAGTCGCCGTAAAGTTAATGGTGTTGCTGATGGTTGTGGCGGCCTCAGTATAAGGAACTGCAATGGCCACCGCTTCAGAAACGCCCCCGGTGGGCTGGTTTCCGGTTTGGTACGCGAGGGTTGCATTGATTGTGGCCGCAGAAGCATTGGTGACCGCAACGCCACCCACCGTCCAGGTGTTCGTTGCATCGGCACTTGCCAACTGTGCTGTCAACTTGCAATTGGCGGAAGCGGCGGCGGGGTTGGAGATCCTCACGTTGACATCCATCGGTGTGCTGATGGTGAAGGTGGTGGCTTGGAGGGTGAGGGTGACATTGGCGGGCGGGGCACTGAATGCTGAAACGCTTCCAAAGGGCAGCGTCGCGGCGTTCGAGCCCGAGCCGGTCAAGGCTACTCCGCTTGCGTCAGTGTTGAAAATCATGTAGATCTGGCTGGTCACGGTCGCCGTTACGGCAAGCGTGCCGCTGGCGGAGGCGGCGTTTGCCGTGGACCCTGCCAGGAAGAGAGCTACTGCTGCTGTTGCAATTACCAGAGTGAGTTTTTTCATTCGTTTTCTCCTATTTAATTTGAAGTTGCCGTAAAGTTAATGGTGTTGCTGATGGTCGTGGCGGCCTCAGTATATGGAACCGCGATGGCCACTGCTTCCGAAACGCCCCCGGTGGTCGTGCTTCCGGTTTGGTACGCGAGGCTTGAACTGATTGTGACCGCCGAAGCACTGGTGACCGCAACGCCACCCACCGTCCAGGTGTTCGTTGCATCAGCGCTTGCCAATTGTGCCTTCAACGTGCAATTGGCGGAAGCGGCGGCTGGGTTGGAGATCCTCACGTTGACATCCACCGGTGTGCTGATAGTGAAGGTGGTGGCTTGGAGGCTTAAGGTGACATGCGCAGGCGGGGCGCTGAATGCCGAAACGCTTCCAAAGGGCAGCGTCGCGGCGCTCGTGCCAGAGTTGGTCAAGCTAACCCCGCTTGCGTCAGTGTCGAAAATCATGTAGATCTGGCTCGTCACGGTTGCCGTTACGGCGAGCGTGCCGCTGGCGGAGGCGGCTTTGGCCGTGGACCCCGCCAGGGAGAGCGCGATTGCTGCTGCAATTACCAGAGAGAGTCTTTTCATGTTGTCCTCACCCGCTTAATTTGAAGTCGCCGTAAAGTTGATGGTGTTGCTGATGGTCGTGGCGGCCTCAGTATATGGAACCGCGATGGCCACTGCTTCTGAAACGCCCCCGGTGGTCGTGCTTCCGGTTTGGTACGCGAGGGTTGAACTGATTGTGGCTGCCGAAGCACTGGTGACCGCTATGCCACCCACCGTCCAGTTGTTCGTTGCATCGGCGCTTGCCAATTGTGCCTTCAACGTGCAATTGGGGGAAGTGGCGGTTGGGTTGGAGATCCTCACGTTGACATCCACCGGTGTGCTGATGGTGAAGGTGGTGGCTTGTAGGGTGAGGGTGACATTGGCGGGCGGGGCACTGAATGCCGATACGCTTCCAAAGGGCAAGGTCGCGGCGTTCGAGCCCGAGCCGGTCAAGGGTACTCCGCTTGCGTCAGTGTCGAAAGTCATGTAAATCTGGCTGGTCACGGTCGCCGTGACGGCCAGCGTGCCGCTGGCGGAAACGGCTTTTGCCGTGGACCCCGCCAGGAAGAGAGCTACTGCTGCTGTTGCAATTACCAGAGTGAGTTTTTTCATTCGTTTTCTCCTATTTAATTTGAAGTTGCCGTAAAGTTAATGGTCGTCGTTAAAGGCGTTCCCACCGCAGGGCCACCCGCGCCGGGAGCCGCCGATGAAACCAGTAAATTCAGTGCGTGCTGAACGTCCGTGTTATACGTGCCATTGCTTTGGATCTTCTGCGCGGTTGTGCTCAACGAAATCGTGTCGACTTGATAGGTGAACCCGGTAGGCGCGGTGGTGGCCAACTGCGCGCTAAGAGTGTAGTTCGGGCTGCCCAGGCCGCCTTCGATGACCTGCACGTTGAAGAGGCTCTGGACGGTAAAGGAATTAGCTCCCACGCTCGGCCGCGTCACGCCCGACGAAAGTGCACCGAACGCTGAGATCGTCCCGAAATTCAGGGATGCCGCGGAGCTGGCATTCCCGCCCAAGGTCACTCCCCCGGCATTCGAGTCGAAAATCAGGGCAATCCCCGACCCGTTAATCAGTGTCGCATTGATGTAGCCGGTAGAGGTCGTTTGTCCCCACACGCGCAGGGGACAAACCAGCAAGGCCAAGATGGCCGGCAAGCAAAGAGCGCGAAGAATGGATTGTAACCTCATATCGATCTCCTAATTGGCCGTGGCCAGGAACGTGATCGTCTCCTGCAGCGTCTGCGCGGGAGCGTAGAGCCCCACTCGCACTTGCAAAGTCTTCGTAACCGATTGCCCATAAGTGTCCGCCGTGTCGAGCGCCATGAACGTGGTGTTGTTCAGGGTGACGTTACTCAGCAGCCAGGTGACGTTGGCGGGCGGCGCGGTCGAGATCTCCGCTGACAGCCGGTAATTGGGGCTGGGCGAATTCGCCTTGCTCACCACCACTTCAAACGCGCTGCTCACCTGATAGTTCCAGCCCCCCCAGTTGAGTGCGTAGTTCACGCATGACAAGGTGTCGCCGGTTATGGACGCGCTGCCCAGGTCCAACCCCACGTTGTTCGTGCCGGCGTTGGAAAGCGGGCAGAACCCCGTGTTCCCAACATTGGAGTTATTCTGAAAGACCAGGCTGATGGAAGGCGTTACGTCCATGCTGATCGTAAGCTGGGTGGAGCCCGTTCCAGCTTGCGCCTTCAAGTTGGCAGTTGCCGACAACATGAGAACCATCACCAGGGTGGCCCAACCCATCCATGCTCGCTTCTTGCCTTGACTAAGGTGCTCTTCTTTGTGCATGGTTGGGAGCCAGCGTCCTTTCAGTCCCAGACTCGTTTCTGTAGCGCACGTTCAATCTCTTAGATGCACTCCGATATGAATTATGAGCGAGTTCTAATTATTTACTAGAGTACGATGGTACTGGAAATTCTAATAAACGATTTGTTGCGCGTTTATCGAATAGAAATACTAAGATACTAATCATACGATACCGGGCGACCTCACTAATACCGGCGCTCGGGGAGCGCCGGCCGGCGGTTCCTTCCTGCGCCCGGACATGCTTCGACCGCAGCTACAGAGCCATGCGCAAGGACTTATGCCGCGATGTGTAGCCTATGTTGTAGTGGATCGGCAGGGCAACTCTTGAGATGCGGGTGGCGGCCAGAGATTCTCGCGGGCCTTTCTTCCGGCCGGCTGGCACAGAGCGAGCGCTGCGATTCTGTGTCGATCAGGCAAGGCGATCCCTGGTCAAGACGGACGCCTCGTTCAGATAATAAAACCGCAAGCTCGACCAGGGCCACTGATCCGACAGAAACGCTGACACGTAAATAGCCGGCTGCGGCGATAGGTGCTGGTGGTGATAAACGGCAACTGGCCGGGCTCAAAATGGCGTCCATAGATCGGCATAAAAGGAAAATCGGCGGGCACGGTCGGTTACGTGAATCGCAGAGCTGGGCTCGGTCTGCGCCAGCCGGCCCGCGTCTTTGAGAATCGCGGGTGGGGGCGCCCGCGCTAGGGTACAAGTCCGACGCGGCGCTCCAGGCTTTGGAACCTGGCATTTCCGCGCAGGGTTTCGAAGGGTGGATCGACTTTTATGTAAACCATGCCGGGATGTCGTTCCTCGTACGCTTTTTCCAGTTGCTCGAGGGCTCGATCATTCTCACCCAGCTTCGCGTAAACGAAGGCAAAGGAATAGGGATCTTCAACCGCACCACTCTTCACTAGCTTCGTCATCATTTCGAGCTGCTCCTGTAAAGCGCCTCGATAACCCGCCCGGGAATATGCGCGCTCCATGGCCGTCTTGACATCGTTTGGGTACTCTGCATTTTGATCGTTCCACCATAGCGCGTCTTTAAAGTCGCCATTTTGCTCATAGGCCTGCGACAGCCGGTCCATCGCCGGAGCGAAGGAGGAGTCGAGATAGAGCGCCGCGTGGTATTCAGCCATCGCCCGGTCGGTCTGACCTGCCAGGAAATAGGCCCAACCCCGATCGGTGGTGATGATGGGCGATAGCGGGTCGAGCTTCAGCGCGAGTTCCATGTGTTCGATGGTTTCTTGCTTTCGCCCCAGCGGCGCGCAATACAGAGTGGCATACAAATGATGGGCCTCGGCGTAAGCGGGATTCAGGTCCATGGCGCGCTTGAATTCGCGTTCAGCGCCACGCCAATCCCAATCGTACAGGGCCCTAACACCGGCAAGCGCGGCGTGTCCCTCAGCCAGCGAACCGTCGAGCTCCAAAGCCTTCGCGGCTGCCGACTCGGCTTTGGGCATGACATCCGAAGGTCGAACGCTGTAGAGCCCAAGCAGTGTGTAGGACTCCGCCAAGCCGGCGTAAGCGAGGGCGTAATTCGGATCTTTCACCACCGCCTGATTGAAATATTGGATGCTCTTGTTAAGCCCCGTCTGGTGCTTCTGTCTCAAGAAGAACCGCCCTTTGAGGTAGTTTTCGTAGGCTTCGGCGTTCACCGGACGTATGTTGGCGCTCTGTAGCTGTTCGGGCGGCTTCAGTTGAGCTTGAATTTCCCTGGCAATGGAGCGGGAGACCTCTTCTTCCAGCTTCAGGATGTCCCCCAGATCGCGATCGTAGCTGTCGGCCCAGAGGTGCGTCTGGTCCGAGGCACGAATGAGCTGGGCCGTAATCCGCACGCGATTTCCGGAGCGCCGCACGCTGCCTTCCACGAGGTAGTCCACTCCCAGTTCGCGTCCGATTTGGTCCATGCTCTTGTTGGTGTGTTTGTAGGTCATGGCCGACGTCCGGGCAATCACGCCCAGCCGCGGTGGGTTCAAGCCGCCGAGTTGGCTGATCATCTCCTCGGTAAGACCGTCTGAAAAATACTCCTGCTCCCGGTCGCCAGTCAGGTCGACAAAGGGCAGCACCGCCAACCTCACGGGATCGCCCAGCGGACTCTTCCTGACCCTCCCGCGTCCGGAGAAGAAGACAGCTCCGAACACCAATGCGGCTGCCATTCCCAAAGCGATGCTCAGCCGAACTACACGGTCCTTCGACCAGCCGGCGGATCCGCTTGGGCGTGGAACTTCCCGCCCTTCATCGGTTTCCAGGGTGTTTTCGGGAAGCGAATCAGGAGAACTTACCGGCGGCAGGATGTCTCGTTGGGAATCCCGGCGGAGCCAATCTTCCAGTTCCTCGGTGTAAGCGAAGACGGAGGCTCCTTTGCCTCCCGGAATCCGGTGGACGGGAAGGCCACGGTCGGCATTCCAGCGCTGCACCGTCCGCACGTCCCTCACAAGGTAGGAGGCGATCTCCTTCCAAGAAAGCAACTTTCGGCGCGGGTCAACACTGCTCTGTGTGCCCATGACTCATTGAACCGAACGGAGGATGTCGCTATTTGCCGCTTAATGCCAGATGTTGTCGGTTGACCAGACTTTAGCACACTTGGCAGACTGGCGCTGCGAAAATCTTTCCGTATCAGGGACTTGTTTCATTTTTAATTAGCAATCGAGTAGATAAGGGCGGCGGGAACCCGAAGGCCTGTAGCGGGATCATTCCGAGCAGACTCGGAGCACTAGCGCGAAGAGGGGGAGACATGCAATCCAGACGATTGAGCTTGTTGATTTTGGTGGGAGTGGTGCTCGCGAGCGGCGGCTATGCCATCAAGCGCCTCGGAAGGTCGGGAGGTCGAAACCCTTTTCATCATCAAGCAGATGGCTCGAATCATGTGGCCGGGGCGAATCCATTCTCGCCCATCGTTCCCGGCGGTTCTCAGACGGGCCGGGGTCCTACCAGCAGCCAGGCTTCCTTCGAGCCGAATGCACCGGCCAAGACCAGGATCGCCGCCTCATACCTGAAACTGCCCTTGAGCTTCGAGCGCAATGTCGGGCAGATGAGCGACGAGGGAGTGAAATTCCTCTCGCGCGGCGAAGGCTACTCGCTCGGGCTGACTCCGACCGGCGCTGTGCTGGCGCTCCAGAAGGCGGAACCCAAAAGGGAAGCTGCACATCCGGCACGTCCAAGAGAGAAAAGTCCGGACAAACTTCTTCCGCTCCCGGATTCAGCGCTCGGGGCGTTCGCGAATCCCCCGGGAGCTCAACTAGACGCGCGAACCCTGCTTGCCGAGAAGGCAGAAGCGCGGGCATCGGCGCGCGTCTCCACGCAGGTCCTCCGCATGGAGTTGGTGGGCGCGAACGAGGGCGCACAGGCAGCGGCCCTCGAAGAACTGCCGGGCAAGAGCAACTACTTCATTGGCAACGACCCTAAGAAGTGGCGCACCGGAGTTCCCACCTACGCCAAGGTGAAATACCAGAGCGTCTATCCCGGCGTGGACTTGGTTTACTACGGGAACCAGCGGCAACTTGAATACGACTTTGTCGTTGCCCCGGGCGCCGACGCCAAAGCTATCCGGCTGAAGTTCGATGGCGCCGAAAAGTTGAGCGTGGACGGAGCCACCGGCGATTTGGTGCTGAAGGCCGGGGGCGGCGAGGTGCGCTTCCGCAAGCCCACTGTGTATCAGCCTGTGGCGGCGACGTCATCGTTGCCGAAAGACGCCGGTGGGGACACCCGCGCTACAGCGGCGGCCGAGCGGCGTTCCAGCGCGGCTAGTCCGCAATCGCCAATCGCCAATACCTCGACGGCCGCTTTGTCCTCGAGAGCCGGAACGAAGTTGCCTTCAGACTCGCACCCTACGACCGCAGCAAGGAAGTCGTCATTGATCCGGTCCTGGGCTATTCCACGTTCTTGGAGGGCATTTATGTAGACGTCGCCAACCAAATTATAGCCGACTCGGCGGGAAACGCCTACGTAGTCGGCACCACAAACTCGCCCGACTTTCCAATCACGCCCGGCGCTTATCAGACGCTTCTCGCGGGGGGCTATTGCGGGCCCGACCAGCCCTGCGGATCGGCATTTGTGGCCAAGCTGAATTCGACAGGAACCGCATTAATCTTTTCCACGTTCCTGGGGGGACCGGCTTCCGGAATAAACAACAACGTCGCAGGTTCGCAAGGTCATGGAATTGCCCTGGACAGCGGCGGAAACGTTTACGTCACGGGGCAAACAATATCGACCGGTTTTCCCACCACTGCGAATGCGTATCAACCGCAATACCCGTCAGGTGCGAACGCACAAGCCTTTGTCACCGAGTTGAGCCCAGACGGATCTCAGCTTCTGTATTCGACCTTATTTGGCGGGCACTCTCCGTATCTTCCAACGCTTTCTTTTGGCATCAGAGTGGACGCGACTGGGTCTATCTCCTTTTCCGGCTGGACGGAGGACCCGACCATGCCGGTCACGCCAACGGCCTACCAAGGTACACTGGCTGGAGGGGCGGATATCTTCGTTGCAAAAAAATCGATCCCACGAAGGGGAGCGCCGGGCTGCTTTACTCGACGTTTCTCGGAGGCAAATTAGACGACCTTATGGGGTACGGGGGTGAAGCGGGAGCGGGGGAAATGGCCCTTGGCGCCGACGGTCGGATTTACATTACCGGCACGTACACGAATTCTATGGATTTTCCTACCACCCCGGGGGCGGAGGTACCAGCCTGCCCCGCTCCCTTGAATTATGGCGGCGTCATTTATTGCCTCTCCACATTCGTTGCCGCTATTGACCCCTCGCAGTCCGGGTCGGCGTCACTTGTGTACTCCACCTATCTCGGCGGTTCGTGGACAGGGGACCCTTCGTATTATGATCGGGGCCATGGAATTGCGGTAGATTCCCTCGGAAACGCCTATGTTACAGGCGGTACGTTCTCCGCGGATTTTCCCACAACTCCGGGCGCGTACCTAACCACTTGCCCCAGCAATGCATCTTGGCCTTGCTACTCGGCCTACCTGACTAAATTCGATAGCACCGGGAAGATCGCGTATTCGACCTATCTCCCAGGCTTTGGCGGGACCGGAATAGCCGTCGCCGTGGACAGCTCTAGAAACGCATTCCTCTTGGGGATTGGGTACGCAGGTTTTCCCACGACGCCAGATGCTTTGCATCCCGCGTGCCCATTGTGCACGGGTCAGTATGATACCTTCATCACGGAAGTTAATCCTGCCGGCTCGGATGTGGTCTATTCATCATACCTGACCGGACTTCCCGTGGGTAACTGGTACGGCTCCTCGCTTGCGCTCGACAATCAGGGATCCCTCTACGTGGCCGGCGGTGTGTTCGAAGGATATCCCGGGATCCAGTTTCCGACTTCTCCAGGGGCGTTTCAGACTCAGGGGACCTGCAAGACTTTTAACTGTACGGACTCGTTTGTTATGAAGCTGGGAGGCTTTGGGTCACCGCCAGCGGTTTCACTCTCTCCCGCCAGCCTCGACTTTGGGCATATCCAGGTGGGAACTCAAAGCGTGGCCCAGTCTGTCACGGTTACCAACAGCGGAAACGCTCCGCTGCACGTAACCACTGCTTCTGCCACTGGCGACTTCATCGAAAGTGACGACTGTACTTCCGCGCCGATTGCGCCCGGCAACCACTGCACTGTTGACGTGAGCTTCCTGCCAACCGCCCTCGGCCCAAGAACCGGCACACTCTCCCTCACCGATGACGCCGCCGGCAGTCCGCACACCGTCAGCCTCACGGGCATAGGTGATCCGGATTCAAAAACGGTGGACATATCAGCTCCACCGGTTACTTACCCCTCCAATGGTAGCGTGACCGTTAGTGTGACTTCCGGAGCTGCCACGGTGACAGGGAATGTCTCCCTTAGCGTCGATGGCAACCCGCAACCGGCACAGGCGCTGAGTTCCGGCTCGGCCGTCTTCACCATAAGCGGCCTGAGCGCCGGCCCGCATAACCTGGGTGCGACCTACGCGGCGCAGGGCAACTTCGCTGCCAGTTCGGCTACCGGAACCCTGATCGTCAACAAGGCGAATGCGTCGGTGACGCCGGCGACAGCGGGCAAGACCTACGGCACAGCCGACCCGGCTCTCACCGGAACGCTGAGCGGCTTTGTCCCGGCCGACAATGTGACAGCGACCTACAGCCGAACCGCCGGCGAGACGGTGGCGGGCGGCCCGTATAGCATCAGCGCCACGCTCAGTCCGGCGAGCGTGCTGGGCAATTACAACATCACTTACAACACTGCCTCGTTCACCATCAACCAGGCGAACGCTTCGGTCACGCCCAATCCGGCCGGCAAGACCTACGGCACCGCCGACCCAACCATCACCGGCATGCTGAGCGGATTCCTGGCGGCAGACACCGTCAATGCGAGTTACAGCCGAACCGCCGGCGAGACGGTGGCGGGCAGCCCGTACACGATCAGCGCCACGCTGAGCCCGGCGAGTGTGCTGGGCAATTACAACATCACATACAACACGGCGAACTTCACGATCACGCCGGCGCCCCTGACGATCACAGCCAATAGCAAGAGCAAGGTGTTCGGGGCACCGCTCCCGACGCTGGATGTGG
>JBEKNU010000293.1:0-9696 GCA_049522495.1 Terriglobia bacterium | reverse complement strand
CGGAAGCCCTCAACGCTCCAGGTGTTGACGAACTCGTTGACCTGTTTGGGCTGGTCGGTGATCTGCGTGTCGCGCTCGCTGCAATGAATGACCTTGACGCCGAGTTGGCGGGCCAGGTGGTTAAAGTTCCCCGCCTTGGCATGGTGGGCGATCGCCTCCGCCTGAGCCCCGCTGAATTTCTTTTCCGCCAGGGCTTGCTGCGCGATGTCCAGGAGCGCTTGCTTGGTGAAATGGCTGATCAGGCCGGGGTTCGCTCCGTGTTCGATCACTGCCGTCGCCCCCGGCTCACTCCACTTGGAGACCATCCTGCGCAGATTCATGTGGCGCCAGTAGAGAGTTCGCTCGGTCGGGTGTTTGTTGCCGGATCCAGCGTAGGGATCCCAGAGTTCTACCGAAGTGTTGATGTAGAGGATACCCCGGTCGTGGCACCACTGCACGATTTCGCAACAATCAATATTCCACGCCAGGTCGATCAGCAGATCTCCGGTGGAAAGGTGCTGTCCCAACAGGCTCCCCATGTTCTCCGGCGTCACGCGATCCTTGACGAAAGTCACGCCCTGGGCGATCCAGGGCTTCAGGGCTTCGTCGACCTGGTCGAAGTCAATCGCGGTGATGCGTTTGGGATCGATCTTGAGGTGATTGATCAGGATGGGCAGCGTGCAGCGCGCCACCGCTCCAAAGCCGACGAACACGACTCGATTCGGGAATGTAACCATCGTTATTTCTCCCCTTTGTGGTGGCCGGAGCTAAACAAGCCACCACCCGGAAGCCACGCGACGGCCCTGGCAAACCGAACCGTTCCGCTTCGCGAGACGAATAATATGCGTCTAATGCACGACTAAAATAACAGGATCGTGAACTTTCGACAAGTCTGTATGACTCAGATGTGACTCAGATCGCCAAGGACTCGATAACAATCATCCGTCATCTTGCGTAGGCGGGCTGGGGCCCTGTCGACAATTCATGAATGTGATCGGCCCACTTATCTTTGACGGTTGGGTTGGGGTGACGCACTGCGCGGAAGGAATGATGCCTTAAGTTAGCGCCTATGCCCTTGTCTCTGGGCAGCGGCTGTTCGCATGCCGCACCGTCCCGCTACTCTCCGCCGGGCGGGAATTTCCCCTCGCACGCCGCTGCGGCCCGCTAAAAATGCGGCTTTCTTAGGGACTTGACTAAATCTGGAGTGCGGGATATCTTGACGCTTCGTTTGAGTTTGGCCTGCATAAGTTTTCCTGATAACAGGAAAAAATCTTTTCTATGGAGGGAGTATGAACCCGAAGGCCGTGTTAGAGTTTGCATCAGCCAATAACGTTAAAATGGTCGATCTTCGCTTCACAGACCTACCGGGCCTCTGGCACCACGTATCGTATCCAATTCATGAATTGGAAGAGGCGTCATTTGAGGAGGGGTTCGGAATGGATGGCTCCAGCATCCGAGGTTGGGCCGCCATCCATGAAAGCGACATGCTTTTGGTGCCTGATCCGAGCTGGTACATGCTCGATCCTTTCACTGACACACCCACCCTGGTCATGATCGGCGACATCGTTGACCCCGTCACCAAGCAGCATTACGTCAGAGATCCGCGCAACGTTGCGAAGAAAGCGGAGACCTATCTTGCCTACACGGGCATTGCCGATAAGGCCTACTTCGGGGCGGAAGCGGAATTCTTTATCTTTGACAACATCCGCTTTGATCAAGCCCAGCAACATGGCTATTACTTCATCGACGCCGAGGAAGGCCGTTGGAACTCCGGCCGCGAGAAGGACAACCTTGGCTACCGGCCGCGTTACAAGGAAGGGTACTTCCCGGTTCCGCCCACCGATCATTACCAGGACTTGCGCAGCGAAATGGTTCTGGCGATGGAGAAAGCGGGACTCGACATCGAGTGCCATCACCACGAGGTGGCCACGGGCGGGCAAGCAGAAATTGACCAGCGTTTCAATTCCCTGGTGAAATCCGCGGATGGAATGATGATTTACAAATACATCATCCGCAACGTGGCCTACCAATATGGCAAGACGGTGACCTTCATGCCCAAGCCGATTTATCAGGACAATGGCTCCGGTATGCACTCTCACCAAAGTTTGTGGAAAGAGGGCAAGCCGCTTTTCGCGGGTGACCGCTACGCGGGCCTGAGCCAACTGGCCCTCCATTACATTGGCGGGCTGCTGAAGCACTCTCCGGCGCTCGCGGCGTTGATTGCCCCCACCACGAATTCCTACAAGCGCCTGGTGCCGGGGTTCGAAGCGCCGGTGAACCTGGCTTACTCGCGCCGGAACCGCAGCGCGGCTTGCCGCATTCCCATGTACTCGGCGAATCCCAAGGCGAAGCGAGTGGAATACCGTCCGCCGGATCCCTCCTGCAATCCCTACCTGGCCTTTGCAGCGATGATGATGGCGGGACTTGATGGAGTGGAAAACAAGCTCGATCCCGGTGAACCGCTGGACAAGGACATCTACGACCTCGGCCCCGAGGAGATGAAAGCTGTCCCCTCGATGCCCGGCTCGCTTGAGGAGTCGCTCCGTGCCTTGGAGAAGGACCACGACTTCCTGCTCAAGGGCGACGTTTTCAGCGAGGAGCTGATCGAAACCTGGATCGAGTACAAAATGAAGAACGAAGTGCAGGCCGTGAATACGCGCCCGCACCCGTATGAGTTCGCGCTGTACTACGACATCTAAAGAAAAGCGCCCATAGTCCGTTGTCCGTAGTCCGTTGCTCGTCGTTCGATGGGGATTTGACAGCGGCGGGTAAGAGTTCTTGGCCGCTGGGACGCCACACTGTGACGTTCCGGCGGCTGTTTCTTTTTTTGGGGCGCGCATGATTCGGTTGCTCCCACTCGGGCATAACCTCCATCGGGCAACAATCAACGGACTACGGACCACGGACGACTGACAACGGACAACGCACTTCCCCTAGACAAGCTATAATCTCCCGAATGCGACCGGAACTCGCGGCAATCAACTTTGAGGATCGCGCGAAAGCTGCCGGCAACCTGGAGCGCCTGGAGGAACAGTTGGCGCCCACCTTGCTGACACCTTTGGCTTCGCTGCTTTCCCAGTCGCCTGATCCCGACGGCGCGCTCAACCTATTGGAGCGCTATGCGCAGGGCGCTCCACCTCAGGTGCTGGGTGAGTTGGCGCGCTACCCCGCCGCCCTCTCCTATCTCCTTGCCATTTTTGGTTATAGCGGATACCTGGCAGAGACTTTGCTCTCGGAGCCGCAATTGGCGGTGCAGTTCGCGCGCGACCGGAATTTCACCAAGCTGAAATCCAAGGAAGACCTGATGCAGGACTTCGCGCGTTTTTCCACCACCAATCCCGACCCGTGGCTGGCAGCCTTGCTGGCCCGCTTCAAGCGGAGGAACTACCTCCGCATCGTGCTGAAGGATGTGCTGGGCCTTTCGACGCTGGGCGAGACGACGCTTGAGCTCTCAACCCTTGCCGATGTGATTCTTTCTGACGCCTACCTGTTTTGTGACCGCGAGCTGGAAAAACGTTACGGACAACCGCAGTACCGCGATGCACAGGGCCGCATCGTGCGCGCGGGCTTCAGCATCGTCTCGCTCGGCAAGCTGGGCGGAAACGAACTCAACTACAACTCCGATATCGATCTGCTTTTCCTTTATTCCCACGACGGTGAGACGGCGGGGGGGAACGAGCGCGAGTCCATCACGACCAACAAGGAATACTTTGTGCACGTGGCGCATGCCATCACGCGCACCATCACCCAGGCGACGTCGCAGGGCGAGGTCTTCCGCGTGGACCTCCGGCTGCGCCCCGAGGGCGAGCAGGGGGACCTGGCAATTTCACTGAATTCCGCCCGCGAGTATTACGAACACCGGGCGCGGGACTGGGAATTGCAGATGCTCATCAAGGCACGCCATTCCGCCGGCGACGCCAAGCTGACGCGCGACTTCCTGCGCAGCGTGGAGGAGTACGTTTACCGCTCGCCCGGGGATTTTGTGGCCGTGGAAAGCATTCTGCTTTCACGCGAGAGGATCTCCAAAAAACTGCGGGAAAGCCGCGGGCAGGCGATTGACGTCAAGCGCCATCGCGGTGGCATCCGCGACATCGAGTTCCTGGTGCAATGTTTGCAGCGCCTGCACGGTTTGCAGGATCACTGGGTGCGGTCGGGAGGAACACTCTTCGCCCTGCGCAAACTCAACGATAAAAGCTGGCTTTCCAATCGGGATTACGCCGCGTTGACATCCGCTTACGAATTCCTGCGCAAGGTGGAGCACCGGATCCAGATGGAAGCGGGCCAGCAAACGCATCGGCTTCCAACTGACCCGGGTGCGCTCGATCGGCTGGGACGCAGGACCGCCGTGGAGGCCGCGCCGGGCGAGCGCCCGGGCGATGTTCTGCTGCGCAAAGTTCGTGAATCCTTCGCAGTGGTGGATGAAATTTACCAGCGCGTGATTCATCCCGGGGACGCTGCCGTGCCAGGAACAGCTTTTGAGCTCAAGCCTGCTCCCACGTTTCTGCCCGATTCCGGGCACCAGACATTTGATTCACTGCTGAGCTTCCTGGATATTCAGGCGCCGGAGGTAGCCCGCCTAGTGCGCGAAGCGGACCTTCCGGAGCGCGCCCGACGGAATACGATCCGCTTGCTGATGGCCATGGCCACCTCACCGGAACGGTTTGCCCCGGCGCGCGCCAAGCCGGCCAGTCTGCGACGCGCCATTGAAGTGGCCGGCACCAGCGCTTACCTGACGGACCTGCTGGTTCATCACCCTGAGGATTTGGAATTCCTCGATTCCGCTGAACTCCTGCCCTCCGCTGCCGCCGCGGCCGGGCAGTTGGATATGGGCCTGGAACCTTTTTCCATGCCCGAAGCTCATGCGTGGGCATCCGACGCGGCGCTGGATCTGCGCGAAAAAATGGCCATCTTGCGGCGCCACTACCGCACCCGGCTCCTGGAGTTGGGCTCTGCCGACCTGGCTGGCGGCGGCTCCGTGTTCCCGATGTTGAAGGGTTGGACGGTCAACGCCGCGCGTTGCATTTCGAGCGCTCAGGTGATTGCGCGTAGTTCCTGGAGGCAGGCAAACGTGGCCCCGGGCGGCAACGTGCCCTTCGTGGTTTTGGGAATGGGCCGCCTGGGACTGAGTGAGTTTGATTTGGCTTCGGACGCCGACTTGGTTTTTGTGGCCGGGTCGGAGGCGAAACGAGAGGACCTGGAAAACTGGACTCACCTGGCAGAGAAGACGATTGAGGTGCTTTCCAGTTACACTCGCGATGGTACGTTATTCCCCGTGGATACTCGCTTGCGTCCGCGCGGACAAGAAGGGGAACTGGTGGTGACCTTGGAGGGGCTTCTCAGCTATATCGCCGAAGACGCGCAGGCATGGGAACTGCTCACCTATTTGAAGGCCCATCCTCTGGCCGGAAATCCTCAACTCGGCCAGACGGCCGCGGACCGGATCCAGGCGGCGATTTTCCACCGGTTTTCGACCTATGAGGATTTTGAAGGTGAACTCCACCAAATGCGGCGGCGGCTGGAGCGCGAAGTGGCGGTTCCGAGCAGCAACACCAAAACCGCCCCCGGTGGTTATTACGATGTGGACTTTGCTGTTTCCTACATGCGGTTGCGGCACCGTGTGGCGGCCTTGCCGGGAGCAAATATGGTGGAACAGATTGCGGGCCTGCGAGGTGTGGAGGGCATTTCTGCTGAGGACGCCGCAGCCTTGACCGAGGGCGCCGGATTCCTGCGCTCCGTGGACCACATCGTCCGGCTGGTGACGGGGAAGGCGCCGATTGGCTTGCCTGAAAACGGAGCCCACGTGGAGACGGCCGAAAGCGTGGCGCGGCACTGGAACCTGCTTGCTGAGGGGCAGACGCTGGCCGGAAAGCTCCGTGAGACACAACAGCAGCTTCGCTACGTCTACCGTCGCTTGGTGGGCTCGGAGTAGTGGACGATTGGCGGTATTCGATTGCCGATTGAGGTTTTCAGTCTTCCCCCTCAGTTCTCGGTGAAGCCCTGCACGGCGACGGACGACTTCACACCCAAAACCATCAATCGGCCATGGTCAATCGGCAATTTACCAGTCGCGACGACGACCGCCGCCCCCCCCGCCACCCCCGCCCCCGGAACGTCCGTGGCTGCGGCCACCTCCACCACCTCCAGGGCGACGTCCTCCCCCCCCGAAGTCGGTGCGCGGCGGACGCGCTTCGTTGACGGTCAATCGGCGGCCTTGCAAGGTTTGCCCATTAAGTCCGGCAATGGCCCGCTCCATGTCTTCGCCTTCCGCTAACTCGATGAATCCGAAGCCCCGCGATTGTCCCGTGGTCTTGTCGCGAATGACCACGGCCGAAGCTATCTGAAACCCTGCACTGCTCACGAACTCCTGGAGTTCAGCGTCTGTCACTTCGTGAGGAAGATTCCCCACGAACAACTTTTGCGGCATGAGATGCTCCCGATGGTGAGGCGGCCTCGATCCGCCACCTTCGCCTTTTAGATTTGCACGGCCCGATCTGTACCCATTCTTGAGAATGGCAATTTGAGAAGCAGGGACGATGCGTGAAGACGAAAACCCCGCGTAATGCCGTGGGTCGCGAGAGCAGATGCCGTTTTTGCCGTAGGGCTGCTGCGAGACACACCGGTATTACCAAACTGCGTGGGGATTTTAGCACGCATTTTGGCTAACGAAACGAAAAAAGCTGCAGGGGCTCACCCCCGGCCATGTCATCTCCGGCGGGGGCTAGGTGTTAGGGGCTAGGGTTGGATTCAGCGGGATCCTCGGCCTCCGGGCGCCCGAACCGCTGGCGCAGCACGAACACATAATGGACACCCGAGGCCAGCGTCAGAGCGGCGGTCACGTATATGAAAAAGGTAACCACATCCGCGGTGAGGTAAGGGACGCGCGCGCGGCGACACACCGCCGCGAAAAGGGTTGCCACCTGCGCGGCAGTGGAAGCTTTTCCCAGCAGGGTGGGGTGAAAGGGCCGGTACCCCGCCACCAGGGAAATCAAGAGCGCGGTCATGATGATGGCCACATCCCGGCTCAGCACGATAATCGTCAGCCACCAGGGTAACGCCCCGCGAAACGCCAGGGTGATATACCCGGTGGTCATGAGGATCTTGTCGGCAATCGGATCGAGCGCCACACCCAGCGGGCTCTCCTGCTTTAGCAGGCGAGCGACCGTGCCATCCAGGACGTCCGAGAGGGCCGCCGCGGTCAGCACCGCGAGCGCCGCGCGATAGTGCCGGTCCAGGACCAGGATTGCGAACACCGGCACAAATACCAAGCGCAGAAGGGTGATCTGATTCGAGGGCGTTAAGATTCGGGTGGCCATAACTTTTCAGTGAATTTAACGGCTCCGTTTGAAAACTGTCAATCCGGACCCTGATGCCCGCCCCACCCGGCCTCGACTTTTGACGGCAGCCCTCTGCATCTTCAGCCTTTTTTGCACCGCCGGGCTTTGAAGCTCTCGCCGAGCGTCGGAGGCAATCCACCGCGCGGCGCGTGAATCCCGCCGGTGAATCTCGCGGGCCGCAGCGAGGACGGCCCGGTTCAGCCGCGCGTTCCGCTTTCCGATCTGCCGCAGCGCCCAGTTCACACCTTTCTTCACCATGTTTCTCTCGTCGACGGCCGCGCGTTTGATCAGGGGCAGGAACTTCAGAAAAGCCTCGTCGCTCGCGGCTTTGTCGGCCACGGCCAAGCCCGCCATCAGTGCAAACGCCGCCCTTTTAATGAACTCTTCCGGCCGCGCACTCCACTCCACACATTTCCGATGAGCAAACCGGGTGTAGCGAAAAACGTTGATGCAGGCGCAATCGCAAACCGCCCAGTTGTCGAAGTCCTTCGCCCATAGGTTCATTTGACGCCCCGTGACCTTTTCGGGCTCATCGATCAGCGTGGCCAGAGTGCGCGCCTCGTGAAATTCCGAAGCCCACAATTCCTGCGCCAAGGCGTGGTGGCGGCCGATTTCACGCGCCAACTTCTTCAGCGCCGGAATCGACCATCCACCGTAGACTTTCTTCGCCACAATTCCGTACCGCGCCATTCCCTCCACTGCATGGGGGTCAGGGCGGGAGGCAAGCAGTTGGAGAATCTCCGTACAATTCATGACAAGACCTCGCCAGCCGTTTCCGCCCCCCATCCGAGCCCGCCGAGGCTTTCTCGACGACGGGAGAACAATCCGGCTGAACGCCGAGAGAAATTTTGAGATTCGCGGATTGCGGTGAGGAAGGGAGTTACGTTCTTCCTCTGACGGCCTCCCATACTATCACAACCAAGAACCCATGCAGGAATGCTGCTGCTCCGTATCAAGCCCTGTCGCCGATTTCTCACCAAGGGTTTGGAAGAGCGGGGTTTTGGGGGCCGCGAAGTGGAGATGAGGGCAGAGGGACAAAGTCCAGATTCCGTGGTCAGAAGCAATGAGCCCCTGGGACACCGCTTGAAAAGCGGCTTGGCACAGAGTATCATTCGGCGCGTTGGCCGGCCTCTAAGTCATGTTTCAAACTGAAAGGCTCGTCTGCTCGCAGTCGTCCACGTAACAAGGGCAGGCGAGAGCGACGTTGCTCCTTGCCATGAACCACGCGACGGCCCGAAGGCAGACGAACCGTGCTGTGTGTAAGCATTTCCACATCAATTCCCGGAGGGATTCCGCTATGTCAATTCGCAGTAGAAGGATTCTTACCACCTTAGTTGTTCTGAGTGCGTGGCTGGTGTTCATGTCCCCTCCCGCTGGTAATACGGCTCCATATGGGCAGGTGACAGAGATGCGCTTGAGGGCAAACCCGAATAATTGGAGTGGGGGTTGCCCCGTAACCATCGTTTTCAATGGCTCCATAACAGTTGATGGACCGAATACTGTCACCTATGGAGTTACCCGGTCGGACGGCGGGAGAGGCCAAGGGCAACAAACGCTCCACTTCATGGGTGCAGGAACGAAACCAGTTCGTTTCACTTGGAAGCTGGGCTCGCCGGGCATGGACTTTAGCGGATGGGCACAGATCGGAAGCGGCAACACGCACTCGGATAAAGCCGAGTTTCACATCCATTGCCGAAGGTAGTCGGCGATCAACGGATGTTTAAGCAAGCCCCGGTTGATTGCTTGGGGCATGGTGGGGCAGGGAATTTCCTGCCCCACCGTTAACTCATATCTGTGGGACATCAATCCCGAGATACTCCTGAATAGTCAGTCCGACTTTGGCGTGGAATCGCTGGGAGAGCGAAGGGATTGAGCCGCTGGGCTCGTCCACAATGATGCGCTCCAACCGATGCATAGGGAAGAAAACGGTATTCAAGCCGACGGCGGTTTCCTCCTGCTGAATGACCTGGCGGATAAAGTCGTCAAAGGCGTCGAGTTCGATTCCCCGCACCGTGACCCCCTTGGTCTCCAACAGCAGAATCTGCCCCCAAATTTTTTCTTTGGGCGAAATGAGGCTGACTATGACGATGCTGTTGATTTCCACGCGCGCCTCCTGTCCAACGCGGTTGCGGGTGACGGCCCCGCACCGCTTCAGAGAGAACCCGCCCCAGGTTCTGCATGCAGCTTAGCGCCCGCCCACTCGTAATGCAATCTCGTCGCGGGTGGGACTCCGGCTGCGGCTGGGGCGGAGGTCTATTTAATGGGATTTATATATTTAATTCCCTTTTCCATGTTAAGCCGATACCGGGGCGGAAATTGACTCGTTGCGCTTCGCCTCCCGCTTCTTTCTCCGAGCCCGACGCTTCGCTGCCTTGGTTTTCGG
>JBEKNU010000292.1:0-13389 GCA_049522495.1 Terriglobia bacterium | reverse complement strand
GTCGCTCAACTTCCTCGGGGGTCAACACCAACTTTGCACGCCTCGATTTTCCTGCCATGCCACCGAGCATACCAGGAAAGCGGGCCTATGTGAACATCTTTTAACGAAACGATATACTAGTCTCTGCTCTTGTGATCGGGTCATTTTCGATTTTCGACTTTCGGATTCAGCCCCTTCCCGCAATTTCATTGTGGATAATCCACTACTCCCCAAGAATAACCAGCGATGGTGCCACGATTGCTTGTAACGTGTTGATTTTAAATGAGGTAGCGTTGAATGCCGTTTTCATTTTTTGAATGGTTCTCTATTGTTTTCATACACTTAGCGGAATCGATCGGCATTTTGGAGTCCTTTGGCGGCACGTCCCCAGACGGGTTAGGGTCAGCCTTGCCAAGCACAGAATTCGGTGGTGGGGCAGTTTGATGTAGCGGCGGCGAAACGTGTCCCGATTCTGTCGGGACGCCGCCAAATGGCGAGGTAAACTCGCCGCCACAACTTAGTGGCGGGCGTCCGCTCGGCAAAGGGGGGTGATCCAGCGGTGAAGATCACCGTCGGGTTTCACCCCCTGGACCGCCCACATTTAAAGTAAAAGTAGTTGTTGAAGCGGGAACGGATGCGCCAGTGGCCAGAGGGGAAGAACGGTGAGATCCGGCGGACGCACAACATCCTTCTTCCCGGTTTGGCTCAAGTTCCCGGTTGAGGGGGCAGTGGGAGGCGGTGCAGGTTGCTCCGCCGGGAGCACCGGTGGCGAAGGTGGAAGAAGGATAGGACCCGGCGAGTGCACGACGGGCTCTGTCCCCGTTCCGCCCGAGGTCCCCGGCGGCGGGACGGTTGGAGGCATTGGAGGTCGCCCCGGAACCGGACTCGGTGGCCGAGGCGGAAGAACCGGAGGATGCGGCCCACTCGTGAAGACCACACCCGTTCCGCTGAGTGCGACTGTTTGTGGACTGCCGTTGGCGTTGTCGGTAATGACGACGGCGCCGGTGCTCGTCCCAGGCCCCAGGGGCTTGAAAGTCACGGCGATTGTGCAGTTAGCGCTCGCGCTCAAGGTCGCCCCGCAGGCGTGGGTCTGGGAGAAATCCCCGGAAGCTGTGATGCTAGACATCGTCAGCGAGGCATTGCCCGTGTTGGTCAGTGTGACCGTCTGGGCGCTGCTGCGGGTTCCTACGATTTCGGCCGGGAAGGTGAGCGAAGAGAAAGACAAGCTCACCAGGGGGGCGATCACCGTCACCGTTCCGTTCACGTAGCTGATGGTGTAGTTGCTATCCACCGCTCCCGAGCAGCTCGAGGGATAAGAGCCCGGCGGGCTGGTGCTCGTTGCCGTCGTCGAGCAGGTCGGCGGCGTGGTCAGGCTGGCCGGCGTGTCCCCGTTCACAAAGCCGCTGTAACCTGGCGTGATCGTGGGCACTGTCCCGCCATAAGCCATCGTCGCGCTGCTGGCGGTGATGGTCAATGGGGCGGGATTGCCTGTCCCGGAGAGGCTGACGCTCTGGGCGGCAGCCGTGGCATTCAGGGCATTGTCGGTGAACGTCGCCGCACTCACGATGCTGCCGGTCGTCTGCGGAATGAAGCTGACGCTCAGGTTGCAGCTCGCGCCGGGCTGGAGCGACAAGCTGCTGGTGCAATCGGCGGGCGTGCCCGAGCCGGGCACCTGCACGAAAGATGTGGCGCCTATGCTCAGGCCGGGCGGGACGGCATCCAGTGACTGGTTGCCGATGTTTTGCACCGTGACCGACTGCGGGCTGTCGGTACTGGTGCTGCCGAATTCAGTCGCGGCAAAACTGAACGTCGGCGCCCCAGAGCGCTCAACCTCCACCACCCGGCTGTTGCTGGTATCCACGATGAAGACATCGCCCGCTCCATCCACCGCCACACCATACGGGAAAATCAGTCCGCTGCCCACCGTGGTCTGGGCGCCACCCCCTGCCGGAACCTCCACCACCCGGTTGTTGTAAGTATCCGCGATGAAGACATCGCCCGCTCCATCCACCGCCACACCATACGGGGAATTCAGTCCGCTGCCTACCGTGGTCTGGGCGCCACCCCCTGCCGGAACCTCCACCACCCGCCAGTGGTTCATATCCGCGATGAAGACATCGCCCGCTCCATCCACCGCCACACCCCAGGGGTAATACAGTCCTCTGCCCCCGACGGAGACGTTCACCGTGGTCTGGCAGGCCGCGCTCGTGCATCCGGCCGGAACCTCCACCACCCGGCTGTGGTTGGTATCCGCGATGAAGACATCGCCCGCTCCATCCACCGCTATACCAGTGGGGCCACTCAGTCCGATGCCCCCGACGGAGACGTTCACCGTGGTCTGGCAAGTCGTGGTCGTGCATCCGGCCGGAACCTCCACCACCCGGCTGTGGTTGGTATCCGCGATGAAAACCTCGCCCGCTCCATCCACCGCCACACCCGCGGGAAGACTTAGTCCGCTGCCGACCGTGGTCTGGGCGCCGCCCCCGGCCGGAACCTCCACCACCCGGTTGTTGCCTTGGTCTGCGATGAAGACATCGCCCGCTTCATCCACCGCCACACCGTAGGGATAATACAGTCCGCTGCCCCCGACCGAGACATTCAGCGTGGTCTGGGCGCCTGGGCCGAAGGCAATGGCTGGCCCCTGGCTTAATCCGTGAACAAACGTAGTGACCAGCAGGTTGGCAGAGGAGTCCGTGAGCTGGACCGCACCCATGCGCAATCCGGGCGCAAGCGGAGCAAACGAGACGTTGACCGTGCAGGAGCCCGGGGCAGTTATCGTGCCAGCGCAGGTGTTGCTGCTCAGGGTGAAATCCAGGTTGGGCGCGCCTTGGGTGAGGACCGTGGGGTTCGAGGCGAACGTAGTGGCATCGTTGACGCTGTAATTCAGCGAGAGTGTCTGGCTACAGGGCGCGGGAGTTGTCTGTCCCCCAGGGCAGATGTTGACGCTCCCGAAGTTGACCGCCGGCCACTGAACCTCCACCGCCCGGTTGTTAAAGGTATCCGCGATGAAGACATCGCCCGCTCCATCCACCGCCACACCCCCCGGACTAGTCAGTCCGCTGCCCACGGTGGTCTGGGCGCCGCCACCGCCCGGAACCTCCACCACCCGGTTGTTGCCGTAATCCGCGATGAAGACATCGCCCGCTCCATCCACCGCCACACCGATGGGGTCATTCAGTCCGATGCCCACCGTGGTCTGGCAGGCCGCGCTCGTGCATCCGGCCGGAACCTCCACCACCCGTGAGTTGTGGGTATCCGCGATGAAGACATCGCCCGCTCCATCCACCGCCACACCGCCCGGCTGATTCAGTCCGCTGCCCCCTACCGAGACGTCCAGCGTGGTCTGGGTGCCGTAGCTCGTTCCGGTCCATGGAACCTCCACCACGCGGTTGTTTCTGGTATCCGCGATGAACACATCGCCCGCTCCATCCACCGCCACACCGTACGGGTAACTCAGTCCGGTGCCCACCGTGGTCTGGGCGCCGCCACCGGCCGGAATCTCCACCACCCGGTTGTTGGCGGTATCCGCGATGAAGACGTCGCCCGCTCGATCCACCGCCACACCGTACGGCTGATTCAGTCCCACCCCGCCGACACTAACCGTCAGCGTGGTCTGGACGCCAGCGAAGGATACGCTTTGAGCGCACGCAGTATACGGGTGCAAGAAAACGAAAGCGGCGGCAACCAGAACCAGACTGGTTTCCTTACTCAGTGTGCTTGGCTTGTTCATGGTAATCGCTCCTCAAGAGTGGACTCGCAAAGCCCGTGGGCTTTGCTCCGTGGAACCAGAATGCCTTTTCCTTGTTGGGCAGGGAGAAGGACGATCAAACCACCATGCGCCTTTGCCTGCGTTGGGGTCGGGAACCAGTTGGCTGAGATCGGGTATCAGCGACAGGGATTTCCAGTCCTCGGCAAGGCTCGGCCAGCGTCCGGCGCGCGGGCCAAACGGGCCATGCCGTCCGACAGTTCCGAACTTGCCCAACCGGCTCTTGCCGGGCGAGGATTTCCGCAAGGTCAGAACGGCCTCGTCATCGGTGAGAAAAATCGTGTCGCCGCCGCCTCGCGCCAGGAATCGCACCCGGGCGTCGGTCTGGCCCTGGTTGAGTTCAAAGCTGAGCGGGGGCTTGCCGTAGTTCTGAGCCAGTCGAGGCTGACGGGGGTGAACGAGTTCGGCTCGCTGGGTTGAGCGTTTCTCTGGTAAATCGCTGGGCCGCGATGAAACCTTCGCTGCCACCATGCCCAATGACATCAGAGCCAAAATTATCCCCAGAACCTTCTCAGCTTTGCCCTTCATAGGTGCCTGCTTCATTGCAACGTCACCGCATAGGCTTGGGCGTAATTCCGTAACCCTTGTGCTTTACGTACGCGCACACGCGCCGCCCATTGGCGCGCTCTACTTTCCTGCACAGGGGGTGCTGTCCTAATTTCAGATGTAGCGCCGGCTTCCAGCCGGCATTGAGCCGCCAAGATGGCGGCGCTACGTCCGAATTAGGACAGCACCTGCACGGGCATCATCGTGAACTAACGGCGACTACCAGCAACTTATGTGGAAGGGCACTCTATTCCGCACGAAATCGTTTCTTCCTGCCCTGGTGTTGCTCAGTGTCCGTGGGATCGTTGGAGGTCTACCTGAAAAAGTCCTTTCGTGGTTTTTGCTACGAGGCTTCCAGCAGGTCCATTCGCGGGCAAACCACCCCTCAGCGCATTTCCGGAGCTTGAGGAGTGTGCGCAACGCAAGACGGGAGTGACGGCCCTCTTGCATAGCGCCCTCCCTCTTGGCCTCGCTAACGAGCTTGGCTAATTGGCGGAATTGTGCTCGCCTGAACTGTGACTTGTCAATGGAAGATTATGATGAAATCTGTTAGATCGTTTTGTCGCCACCCCCAGCACATGTCACTTGTGCCTCGGAGGGCGTCGCGCGTAGATGAATCGCACATGCCGGTGGCGGCCGTCGCACTAAAGCATAAGTTCAATGTTCGCAAGGCCGAGCGTGCCCGATGCGTTTCACTTGGTATTCATCCCCTGCTTCTCTCTGCCTTGGCGAAGCAATTCAATCTTGTCGTAATACTCTTTGTCGAATGCCGCTAAACCGTCTTTCAGCTTGGGCTGACTCCAATCTTGACCTTGCCGCCAGATAAAGGCCTTATTCCTGAGAGCCGCGTCGATGTGCTCGGTAGTTGGGACGGTATCGATGTACTTGCCCGCCTTGGGCGTACTGGCGTCATAACCTTGCTGCTGGTTCGACCCGTAATAGCACCAGTACCCCACCGCATTGCTGATGTTGTAGCCACTGATTGTCCAGCGCAGAAAATCGTCCAGCTTCAGGCCCCACACTCCCGGCTCCCCTCGAATGATGTAGTCCGCGTAGGTGTCGATGAAGGGGCAATAGATACGTCCATCCATAAGGGGATCGCTGCTGCAATGCACGTAAAGAATCCTGTCTCCGAGAATCTCTCGAGCCCGGCGGATCACCTCGTAGGACTTGCGGAAGTCCCTCGATATGCCGTCGAAATACAGGCCATCCAATTTGTACTCGTTCAGCACGCGCTGCATCTCGGCGAAAATATCCGGGGCAGTGGAGTAGTACGGACTCAGATAGACCACCACTTTCATCCCCCGCTTGTGAGCCTCATCTCGCACGCGGATGAACTCCTTCATATCGAAGGGCACGTGTTTCGTTGAGAGCCAGGGCTGGGGATGCCCGGCATACTTTTGCGTGTGTTTGATCGGGGTCATCCTGGCTTTCAAGTCTTCCGGAACGTCCTGCCAGATGCCCGCATGCAGGGTGAGCACTTTGCAGTACTTGGCCGCAGCCGCAATCTGATCATTGCTCGGGTAAGCGCCCGCACCTTCATTGGAACCATCGTGCTCGATCGGTTCCAAGGCGCGATTCCAGTTATAAGGGCGAGGCGGAAACACTGACAGCCATGTCTCATCCCCTCCCGTGAACTCATACGCGATGTCCCACGGGAGTTTCGAAGATACCGGAGCCGAAGTGGTCTCCTTCGCCACCGGGTAGACTCCAAACCCTCCATCTTCGTCCATCAGCATCCATTTGCCGCCCTTTTCAAAATGGTAGGCAGGATTGAAGAAGCCGGTGAAGCTGGCCTTTACGTTTTCTTTCAGTTTCAAGATGACCAGGCTATCGCCTTGAAAAGTCAACGCCCCGGCGTGGCAGGAGACCGTGCAGGAAAACTCGTCTTTTTTCTCGATACGGAAAGGTCCAGCCGCCGGCGCGAAGCTGACCTCAAGCACGAGCCGCTCGCGAGGAATGCGCTGCCAGCATTGGATGGCTCCGTGGCTATCGATCTGAAACTTCGCGCCCGTGGTTATGACCGTGATCACGCCACGTTTCTCGGTCGCTGACTCAATCCGCATATCGAATTCTGATCCCCAACTCCGCAGACCACAAAGCAGGGTGGCGCCGAGACCGAACACAACTGCGCTTTTTCTCAACATAATCTCCGCTCCTTTTCTGCCGCCTGAATAACGAGACACAGTCAGTGCAGTTCTGATTGTGGGTTCTTCCTTTTTTGGCGAAGGCATAGCGTGCGAGAAGAAGGCGCCGGCCGTTAAGATGGGCGGGCCGGGCTCCCGACGTTGGGGGCCGTTCGCGAACGGGTCCTAAATCTTAAGAAACGCGCAAGGCGAGATTAGTTCAAGTTGACCGAGCAGAGCAAGATCCTTGGGCGGCGGGTAGTGGTGCAGTTTGATGTAGCGGCGGCTTTACGCCGCCATATGGCGAGGTAAACTCTCCGCTACAACACCAAACTGCACCACTACCGGGCGGCGTCTTCAGGGCGGCGTGCTTAGGCGGCGCGGGGTGATTCGAATTTGAGTTTTTCGGCGGGTGGTGTGCGTACATCCCAGGCCAAGCCCACAGATTTCAACAGGCGGATAAACCCATAGGAAAGGTCGACTTCCCAGGGGCGAAGTCCGTGGCGCGCCGAGGTGGGGAAGGCGTGATGATTGTTGTGCCAGCCCTCTCCATAGCTCAGCAGGGCAACCCACCAACAATTGGTGGAGAGGTCAGGGACATCGAAATTCCGGTATCCGAAAGTATGGCTGGCGGAGTTCACAAACCAGGTGGTGTGGTAGGTGATGACCAACCGGACGCACATGCCCCACACGACAAACGGCCAGCCCCCCAACAGATAAAGCAGAATGGCCAGCAGGATGGAGAGTTCCAGGTAAAAGCGGCCCAAGAAGTGATAAAAGGGCTGGCGGAGCAGGTCTGGCGTATAACGTTCGGTGAGTTCGTTCCAATCCTTCGCATTGGGTGTCCACATCATCCACAGGACGTGGCTCCAAAAGAAGCCATCCCGCGCGCTATGCGGGTCACCCGCTTCGTCGGAGTACTGGTGGTGCTGCCGATGGTGCGCAACCCAGTCAATGGGGCCACCTTCCAGCGTCAGCGTTCCCAGAAAGGCGAGAGTGTATTCCACGGCTTTGGGGCACTTGAAAGATCGGTGCGTGAGCAGGCGGTGGTAGCCCACGCAAATTCCCAGCCCTCCGAAAATCGCATGCATCAGAATACAGAGGCCGACTGCTGCCCAAGTGGTCTGCCAGAAAACCGCGATGACGCCCAAGTGCATGGCAATGATGAAAGCGGCTTTGACGGGCTTGAACTGGTCGCGAACGGGGACGGCCGGGGAAGGCGGCAGTGCCACACTGAGCTGAGCCATGCAGTTTCCTCAATTTCCCGTCAGCGGATTAGGTTCTGGCCGGCGGTGTGCTCTAACTATTGGATGTTCGAGGGCCCTATTGGATTCGGACACCGAGAGGAGAGGGCCGGGGAAACTACCCCTTCGCCCTTTTGCGAAGCCAACCGCTTGGCATCAGAGAAGATTATACCTGCTGGCGGGCAAGCTTGCACACAATTCGACGGCAACCCTGGCAGCGAAAACCCTAGCCCGCTAAGCAGTCTAGTTACCCCGCCTTACGGGTCTTAGGCACGTTCGACTTCCGCCGCTTGCAAACCCTTGGGGCCCTTCTTGACTTCAAAGCTCACCCGGGCGCCCTCTTCGAGAGTGCGATACCCTTCGCCCTGGATTGCTGAGAAGTGTACGAATACATCTTCGCCGCTTTCTCGTTGAATGAATCCGTAACCTTTGGCGGCGTTGAACCACTTTACCGTTCCTTGTTCCTTCATACTGAAAGCACCTGGTAATTGTGATTTTGGCAATTTGTCGAATGGGCAACGGCGGGAACACCCGACGGCTTTTGTAATACCTCGTCTCGCAAATTCTGTTGTGCGCTGCTCGCGTTTGCGATTTGTCGGAAATTACTACAACAAACTGCTTGGTTGACCATACCATCTTTTTCCAAGGCGCGCCAATACAAAAACCTCTGAAAGGGGCAATCCAAATAAATTGACAAACATCAGATTTCTAGGCGTTTACTACTTTTAATATAGAAATTGGGATGCTGACCTGTGAGGGCTTTGCCAAGAAACGTAGGGGCTTCAGTGGCCGCAGAGCCGGTCTGGATCCTAACGCCATTTCATTCCCGCGCGGCGGTCATACGTGGTCTGAAGGTGGCGGCCAGTGCGATGGAAGTGGTTCGCGACAAGCCGCCGCCGGCAGAATCAATCGCACCATGCGCTCGAACAAGAAATAATCCCACGCCCAATTGATTAAAACAAAAAGGCGGTTGCGGAAACCAATGAGTTTGATGAGGTGTACGCCCAGCCACGCGAGCCATGCTGGGAAGCCCGTAAACGCCAAGCCTCCAATAAACGCGACGGCGGCGTTACGGCCGATGGTGGCCATCATGCCGCGATCGCGATAATGGAAAGTGAGCGCAGCCTTCCCGGCCTCGCGCCTCTGAATGTTCCTCGCTGCCACCACGCCCTGTTGAAGAGCGACGGGGGCGATCATGGGCAGCGGCTTGCCGTTCTCCTCGGAGCGCGCCAAGTCGCCGATGGCATACACACCCGGCAGGCCCTGGACTTCCAGCGTGGGGCCCACGGCAACACGGTCGCTGCGGTCCATGGGCAATCCCCAGGTCGAGGCGGTGGGTTCACCGCGCACGCCGGCAGTCCAGACGGTGGTTTCGGTGGGGATGGAATCGCCGTCGCGGAAGTGAATCGCCCCGGCGTCCACGCGATCCACGACAGTTTGCAGGCGTACCTCGACGCCCATTTTCTCCAACCGGCGGAGAGCATAGCGACCCAAACGCAACGGCAGCGAAGGCAGGAGGCGGTCGGCGCTTTCCACCAAGACTACGCGCGTGTCGTGAAGGTCGAGCTTGGGGAAATCACGTTTCAGCGGCCCGCGCAGAAGCTCCGCCAGGGCGCCCGCGTACTCCACACCGGTTGGCCCTCCACCGACGATGGCAAAAGTCAGGCGTTGTCGCCGGCGCTCAACATCGGAGTCTCTCGCGGCGTGCTCGAAGTTGCAAAGAATGTGATTCCGCAAGCGGACGCCGTCATCCAGGGTCTTGAGGGTGAAGGCGTGGTCAGCCGCTCCGGCAACCCCGTAGAAATGTGTGGCGCTTCCCGCCGCGAGGATCAGGTAGTCGTAGGAAACGGCCGTTACGCTGGTCTGGAGGGTGCGCGCGACGAAGTCGATCCCCTTCACGTCGGCCAGGAGGAAGTCCACATTGCCCAAGGGACGCAGGATACTGCGCACGGGGTATACGATCTCCTCCGGCTCGACTTCTGCGGCCGCGACCTGATAAAGCAAAGGAAGAAAGGTGTGATAGTTGTTGCGATCAATCAAGAGGACCTGGAAATCCGTATGCGCAAACGCGCGGGCGGCCCACAAGCCCCAATCTTTGGATTCGCCAACCAGCGGAAGAGATTCAGAAGGGTAGGTGACATTCAGGCCCTCAATGCGCGCCCAGGGTGTGAGCGCGTGCAGGCTCCGGCGCTTGGCGCTTGACATGTGCTCGACCTGGACGCCGCGCACCGTGAGGGCGTCCGCAATCAACATGCGATGACAACGCCAGGGCACCGCCTCCGCGCACATGATCGCCAGGCGCCAACGGCGTGCAAGATCGAGGAGCTTTCCCAGGTTTTCTTCGAATTCCGGCGTCTGCATGTAGTCCGCATAACCGCGAAAGCTTTCGTTCCGCCAGCCCGTGTTTACAGAATCACGGCACGCGTGGCGCAGGCCCCCCAGTCCAGGCATGTGCACGTACTTGATTCCCGCCGTGGCCAGAAATTCCGGCAAGGATTCCTGGTTGAATTGCGGATTGTGGCGTGAGCGCGGCACCGTGCGCACGTCCACCAGGCGCTTGACTCCGTGTGCCTTGAGCGTCTCCACAAAGATCTCGAGGGTCCGAGTGGAATGACCGATCGTCAGCACCACAGCCGGCGGTGCGAGCACTCGATTAGGCATAGCAGACCTAGGTTAGCACGACGGAAGGCTCAATCCGCAAGAGCTCGATGGGGAGTAGCTCACATTGTGATATATCGCTCTTTCCACCAACTTTTTCCTTTACGGGGTGCGGGGAAGAATGCGAAGTTGGAGTATCCTGATCTAGTCCAGGGTTATGAACTGGGGATGACATCAGATGGAACCTGAGCGACCATGTCCGCAGTGCGGGCGCAAAATCCCGTGGGGGCAAGCCTCTTGCCCATTCTGTCCGGGTCACGGCGGATATTTCTGGTCACTGCGGCGCGATACGTTCCTGCTGATGCTTTTCGTGTTCCTCATTCTCCTGTTTGTCATAACCGGTTTTACCGTGAGGACCTACCAGGCTGTTGAAAAAGGGTTCGCGCAGGAATGGGACACCCGTGGCGAAGAGGATCTCCGCGCCGGGCGCGCGGAGGCGGCGCTGGCGGACTTCCGCACGGCCCTGTCCTACTCGCATGACAATGCGCAATATCAGTTGCGGCTCGCGCAGGCGCTGACGGCGGTGGGGCATTCGGGGGAAGCAAGCGCGGAAGCACGCACCTACTTGCTGAACCTGCTGGAGCACGAACCCGGGAACGCCACCGTGAATCTGGAGCTGGCACGGCTGGCCGCACGCGATCATGCCATTTCGGACGCGCTGCGGTTCTATCATGGAGCGACTTACGGCGAATGGAGTGACGATCCGGTGGCCCGGCGAAGGGCAGCGAGGCTGGAACTGGTGGAATTCCTGCTGGACGCCGGCCAGAAAGATTCCGCGCGCGCGGAATTGATTGCCCTGGCGGCTGACCTGCCCCCCGATCCTACCTTGCAGACCAAAGTAGGGACCCTGCTGCTGCGCGTTAAAGGCTACGATGACGCCTTGAAACTGTTCCGCCAGGCGCTCGCAGAGGAACCGCGCTTGGCGCCCGCTCTGGCCGGAGCCGGCGAGTGCTACTTCCAGAACGGCGACTATGCGCAGGCGGAGCGCTACCTGACGGGGGCCGTGCAGCAAGATCCCCACCTGACGCAGGCTGCGGCGATGCTCGACACCGCCCATGCGGTTCTGGGTCTCGATCCTTTCAACCGCCGCTTAGGCAACATGGAGCGAGCCCGGCGCGCCGTCCTGGCCTTTGGCTCTGCCCTGATACGCCTGCAAGACTGCGCGACGCAAAAGGGAATCGATTGGAAGGCGGCGGGAAGTGACCCGCTCCAAGCCCTATACGCCCAAGCCACGGAGCTTCAGCCGCGCGCGCAGCAACAATACCTCAGTCGTGATTCTGAGCTGCTTTCCCAGGTTATGGACGCGGCGTTTGCGATTGAGCAAGCGACCGCGCACGCCTGCGGTGAACCGCAGGGCTTGGACATGGCGCTGCTGTTGATGGCGCGCGCGCCAGGAGGATCCCGCCCGTGAGTGTGCCCCCCAGCAGGCCACCTGCTCCCTCGGACGAACATCCGCCGTGGGCGTCCGGCATGTGGGCGGAACTGTTAAAACGATTGGGCTGGGCGCCGGAAGGTGAGACGCTCAAACAGACGCAACTCTTTCTCCTCTTGGCGGTGATCATTGGGCTGTTTTCAGGCTTGGCCGTAGTCCTGTTCCGGATCGCCATCGACTGGACGAAGCTGCTGGCCTTCGGCTCCGCGCTCACCCCGCCCTGGACGCGCCTCCTGATCGTTCCGACGATTGGCGGGTTGGTGGTGGCTTACCTGGTAATCCGATTTTTTCCCCGCGTTCGCGGCAGTGGGGTGAACCAGACGAAAGCTGCACTCTATATCTATGACGGCTATATTGCCTTCAATACGGTCATCGGGAAGTTTATAACCTGCGCATTGGCGATCGGGACAGGTCAGTCGCTGGGGCCGGAGGACCCTTCCTTGCAGATGGGCGCCGGGATCGCCTCAGCCCTGGGGCGGCGGCTGCGGCTCTCCCGCGAGAAGGTGCGATTGATCGCGCCGGTGGGCGCGGCGGCGGGCCTTGCGGCGGCGTTCAACGCGCCGATTTCCGCAGTCATTTTTGTCATTGAAGAGGTCATTGGGAAATGGACCGCCGGGGTGTTAGGGGCGGTGGTGCTGTCAGCGGTTTCGAGCGTGGTCGTGTCGCGCTGGTTCCTGGGTGACCAGGCGCTGTTTCGTATCCCCGTCTATCACCTTGTGCATCCGGCGGAATTGCTGGCTTATGCGGCGTTGGGAGTTATGGGAGGAGTCTCTTCATTGGCCTTTGTCCGGCTGATCGCCTTCGCGCGGCCGCGCTTGAAGGCTCTCCCGCGTTGGACGCAATACGTCCAGCCCGCCGTGGCCGGCTTGCTGATCGGCGTCATCGGCATCTGGTTTCCGCAGGTGATGGGCGCCGGCTACGGTTATATCGACCAGGCCATGCACGACCAATTCACCTGGCAGATCCTGGCGTTGTTGGCGGCGTTCAAAATCCTTTCCACCAGCCTTTCCTTTGTCAGCGGCGCACCGGGCGGCATGTTCGCGCCCACGCTTTTCATCGGCGCCATGTTGGGCGGCGCGGTGGGTGGCATCGAACATCATTTCTTCCCCTGGCTGACGGGCGGGGTCGGCGCATACGCGCTGGTGGGCATGGGGACCCTTTTCGCGGGATTCCTGCGTGTCCCCTTGACCTCCGTGTTTATGGTGCTGGAAGTGAGCGGCAACTACTCCATTATTCTCCCCGTGATGATTTCCAACACCATCGCCTATCTGATTTCCCGGCAGTATCAGCCGACTTCGCTTTTTGATCTGCTCTCCCGGCAGGACGGTATGGACTTGCCCTCGATGGAAGAGCGTCGCGAAGAAGTTTCCGTGCACGTGGAAGACGCCATGCGGGCTTATCAAGGCGCGGTGCTGAATATCGAGGATTCCGTCAGCGCGGCGCTGGCGCATGCCAAAGCTTCGGCGGAGGATTTCCTTTTCGTCGAGGATGGCAGGGGAAGATGGTATGGGATCACGCAAGAAGAACTGCGCCGCCAAGCCGCGCAATGGAGGGAGGGAGCAACCTTGCGCAGCCTGCTTCCCCCCCGTGCCGTTACCTCATCTCCATCCCGACCATGTCCTGCAAGAGGCGCTGCGA
>JBEKNU010000291.1:0-9821 GCA_049522495.1 Terriglobia bacterium | reverse complement strand
GCCGAGCATTTGGAGAAGGGCGCGAACCCGCGCTTTGTGGTGACCTCGTTGCCGAGCGCGGAGTGGGCGGCACAAGCCCTGTACGAGGAGCTGTACTGCGCGCGAGGCGAGATGGAAAATCGTATCAAAGAACAAGGGATGCTGTTCGCGGACCGCACCAGCACGGCCTATCTGCGCAGCAATAAAATCCGCTCGTACTTTTCTTCCGTGGCTTACTCGCTGATGCAGGCGCTGCGACGGCTGGGACTGCAGGGAACGGAAATGGCCAAGGTACAGTGCACCACGCTGCGGCTGAAGCTGCTGAAGATCGGGGTCCTGATCCGGACACGGTACGAAAAGTGTGGGTGTCGATGGCCGGAGGTTATCCTTACGCGGAACGGTTTCGGCAGGTCTATGCCCAGCTTCAGGCGGTGCCGTTGCGGGCCTGAAAAAGAGGATGGGCGGGGGCTTGGTCGCGAAAAATATCCACAGCACGAAGTGTGCCCTTCTCAGCCTGTAACTCCTTGCGCCTCCGGGGCCCTCAGCAGCGTTTCCCACCCCTTGGTATCATCACGACGCGGCAACACCCAAAACCCCCATCAGCCTCCAGAATTATGGCCCTCACTCGCTGTGCCAATGACTTGGTGAGAAAAGCGGGCTCCCTTCTCCCCGGCCACAAGAAAGAAATTGCCAATCTGGATCCCTTGCGAATATAGTCTGATTGGGAATGCCGCTTTCGACTTGGTCAGGACTTCCTTTTTCATACCATTCGTCCCCGTGCCAGTATCAGTTGATGTGACCTCGCTTCGCGTCGCCTTTTTTCTCCTTGTAACAGACTCCACAGTAGTTTCTCCAGTCCTCAGGCATTCCCGGCGGTTGTCTCGTTCAAGGCCAGATCTCTGCTCCTCTAGTATGGCGTCAAGCGCGCGCGGCGTGGCTACTTACCAAGCTTTTGCTTGAGGTAGCCTTCGTATTCCTTCTTCAGTTGCGGGTCCCAAGGTGTGGGATACAGGTCGCTGGCCTTGTACTTGCCGGTCAGGAGCTTCATCTTGGTCCACTCATCGTGGATGTGAGTGACTTCCGCAGCGGTGACGATCTCCTGCACAAACTGCGGCGGAATGAAGTAGACGCCCTCGCGATCGCCCAGGACTATGTCGCCCGGCATGACCGTTGAGGTCCCGATCCGAATGGGGATGTTGATGCCGCTCAGCATGACGTTGTTGACGGCGGCCGGGTTGGGAGCGCGAAAGTAGGCGCCCATGGGTATCTCGAGAATGCCATCGAGATCGCGGACGGCGCCATCGATGACCAGCCCGGCGTGCGTGGCCGCATAAATTGCGGTGGCCATGTTGTCGCCGATCGGCCCGCCACTGTCGACGCTGCCGAACAGATCGACCACCAAAACGTCACCGGTGCGAAGGACATCGACCATCCTTCGATAACCGGTTCCATGTCCGAGCGCCCCCTCCGCCGGTGTGTGGGGCAACTGCAAGCCTTGGTTCTGGCCTTCAATGAAATTGAACAGGTCAGGCCGTACGGGCAGGTATTGCGCCGTCACTGCCCGCCCGACCAGCTTGCGGTCGGGGTGCAAGACCTGCCAACGGCCGTCGTATTGACGCGTGTATTCGTGTTTTTGCAACACGGTCCAGACCTCCTCGAGCGAGCACTCGCGCAGCCTCTCGAGAAGGGCATCGGGCACCTTCGGCCGGCCGTCTTCAAACCGGTCGTAGGGATTCTCCGCCGTGCTCCGGGTCATTTGTTCGCGGCTGAACGTGATCAGTTGAGCGTTCAAGGAAACGCACCATCCGAGCATGGCACACGCCAAAACCGTGACTTTCACGATAGTCATTTCTCCTCCGTTGCATTCAGGCCCCGTTCAACGGCGGGCCGATGGGCTCGATGTATAGGTGTTTCTGCGCGGACCATCGGGCCTGGCCATACTCGCCGGCGGTGATCGTGCTCATTTCAGTCACTTCACCCTGAATCGTGTTCCCCAAGACCCTGCCGGTAAATTGATAGTTAAGATAGCTGCCCTCGTACTTTTGCGAGGTTTTGAACCGGATTGTGTCGCCCTCGACGAATCCGTGGAGGTCACCGGAGAGAAAAGAGCCCTTGTGGGTTCCTCGGATCTCGTTCCCCTGCTGTTCAAAAACGAAAGTATGGTCGGCGCTGCCCGCGACAAACTCGAGATGGGCGTTCCATTGCCCCGCCACGGCGGCCCCGGGCCCGTTCGCGGCGGGCGGAAGGGCCGTTTTCGGCGGCTTCGACAACAACGAGTAGAGCCTTTCGGCCACGGCCGTTTCGTCGCCGGGCGACATCATGACCGGCAGCAGAGTGATAGTGCTGTGGTTGTCCTCTGGCCCACTTTCACTTCCGGCGGGAAGCACGACGCGAGGATCACCCTCGAAGAGCAATTTTTCCAGTTGGCCAGCGGTGATTCCCAGATGTCCATCGTCCCACTGCACCCGGAGGCGCGGGCAGGGCTGCACGGACGTGTCCGGTATGATGATTTCCGTGGTGACGCCCGGAATCTTCGAAATGCGCGCCTGGATATGTTCCAGCCAGGATTGCCATTGCTTCCACTCGGCGGCGTGATCCCGCTTGGTCCACATTTCGACTGCGGCCAGCATTCCCATCATCTCTTCCTTGCCGACCTTCATGGGGCGTCCAAACGCGTGGTGCGGCGCGCTGTTGAACCACGCCGCGCGGACCAGATCTTTGCGTCCCAGGAGCAGGCCCGCACACTGCGGTCCGCGGAGCAGTTTGCCGCCGCTATAAGCTACCAGAGTCGCGCCGCGCTTGAGGTGTTCATTGGGGATGGTCAGACGCTCCGCCGCGCAATCCACCAACACAGGGACGCCTTTCTGGTTTGCGATCGGGGCCAGCACTTCCAACCCGAAGTCCTGGTTGGGTTTATACATGTACACCATGGCGGTCCGCTGGTTGAAGGCAGCCTCATACTCCTGTTTGTTTTCGACCTCGACCATCTTGACCCCGAGCATCCGCACAGCATGGTCGTAGACATTTCGGCAGTACCTGGGAGCGATCACCTCGTTCTTCAAACCCGTCAGGTCCGGCAGGCGCTGGAGCTTCTCCGGATCGGCGCCGGCAATGCACGCGGATGTGGCATGCGTCATGGCTGCGGCGCATCCCGCGGTGACGATTCCCCACTCCGCGCGCGTTAACTCGGCCAGGCGCTTACCGACAGCTTCCGCGAGCTCATCCAGATGAACGTACCAATTCGAGGCCTCGTCCATAGCGCGCCTCACTTCGGGGAGCATCAAAGAGCCACCGATAATGGTGATCACACCCTGGCAATTGATCAACGGCCGAACGCCAATCGACTCATAAATGTTGTGCTCGGGTGTCGCGGGGGCGGAAAGCGCATCGGTTACGGGAAGCATGCCAGCCGCTGTCATCAACCCGAGGTTGCGGAACAGCGAGCGGCGGTCGATCCCACGCCAGCCCTTTGCATCAAGCCGTCCAGAGTCATGGTTGTTCATTTTGACCCTCACGTCGTTGAAAGCGAATGAAGTTTCAGCATTCGTTAGAGAATACCATATCCTGGAGTTCTACGTGCTATTCAGGCAGTAAGAAACCAGACTGGGCGGCCGGAGATCTGTCAACAGGTCCATCCGAACCGCCAGCGTGGGTCTTGACGGCCTTTCCGACACCCGGTCGTCAACCTTCGGCTTTGGTTTCTCCCCTGCATGTGATGGGCATCGGAGCGAAATTTTGGCTCCTCCTCATTTTTCCTATCGCTTCTCTGTTCTTCTTTATGTCAATATATATATCAGCATAAAGAGTAGGAGATTGCCTTGGCCCCTCGCCTCGATCAGGCCAGCCGCCAGCGCCGGGTTCTTCTCGGACTGCGGGAGGACTACGGCCACCTTCTCCGGCAAGTCCTGGCCCTTCGTGAGTTGCTGAAAGGCTCGGTCTACGAGCTGAAGACGCGTTGCGGCAATCCTTCCTGTCACTGTGCCCGACGCTAGGGGCTACCCCACTCGACCACCGTGCTGAGTTGGAGCGACGCCGGCCAGCCCCGGCTCCGCTCGGTCGGCCCCCAGGACCGTGCCCGCTGGCGCCGCCTCGCCGAGGATTACTGGCACTTCCGCCAGGGTCGCGCCCGCCTGGTGAAGATTCATCGAGTGGAGGCGCAGCTTTCCAGCCGAAAAGCTTGACCAACATACCGACGGATACCGACCAAAACTCATGTCTCCCGATAGCGAGCCGTTGAATGAAGAGTACCTACCAAGCTTCGGCTAGGACCGCCTCGCTCGTGGACGGCAAGTACTCCAGTATGATGTAAATGTGTTTTACACTTAAGCAACATATACATCTATACATCGGGGCGGGGGCGAGTGGCGTGGTATCGATATTTCGCTCGGCGCTTTTCGGTTTGAAGTAAGCGTGGTGCGGCGCGCGATCACTGCTTCGTTTGGTCCGGGACTGGAATTGTAGACATGCTCAGCTGAGGATCTCATCATGTTGAAGCCGTTCGCTTCTCGGCCCTTGGATCTGCACGATGCCGAGGGAGTGGCAATCCGCCAGAAAGGCAAGCTTGATTGGACCTATATGGAAGGACAACTGAGGCCGCTGTCTGGTTGCGACGGCTTTGAGTCGCGTACTGCGATCCACGCTACGGATGCGCCCGAGGTGGCTGTCTATCCGGCCACCGGCTCGCGGCCGGATGCCCGCGTCCGCGCCATCAATCTTTGCGCGCTGGACCGGCGCCACGCGACGAGCGCAGTGTTCCTTGCCTCTCGAGTTGGCATTTCCTCTCATACTCGTCGAAAACCCGGATGGCAGTCGCCTGCGGTGAAGGGACGTATTCGATTACCGCCCCTTGCTTCCTCAACTTGTCGACCATCGCCTGTACCGCGATCCCTTGCACAGTCGTGCCCCCCGATATAGCAAGCTTCGCAGCAACGCCGGCAGCTTCGCCGAGAATCATGTACTGTGGTTCCATGCGCACGGACGAGTACGCGACATGGCTGGCGGAGAATGCCACCGCCACCAGCAGGTTGGTCGCCTCCGCCCGTTTCGGCAGCATGATCCGGTAGGGGATCTGATACGGCATAACCGCTACCTCCATATCGCCCTCGTTGCGCACAAATCCATCCGGGCCGATAATGCGTTCCACGTTGTGTGAATCGCTGTTGTAGGAACCCATGCCGATCGGGTCGGACTTGGTCAGTTCGGTCTGGAGATCCTTCTGCACCATTACGTACTCACCAATCATGCGGCGCGATTCGCGGATGTACAACTGGTGCGGCCAGTTGCCGGTATTTACGAATTCGTCCTTGCAGAGGCCCCAGCGGTTTATCTCCTGCCGCAGGCGTTCGGGCACCTGCGGATCGTTCGCCAGAAAATAGAAGAAGCCTTGAATGTACTGCTTATGCTCCTTCCAGATCTCAGCCCTGCGGGCGTAGCTGGCCTCCGGATAGTCCCAACTGCCGCCGATGTAGTCAGTCGAGAATGCGCCCATGTTGTTGATGTCGGCTTTTCCGTTCGGGATCCGGTCCACCTTGATAACCGAATTGAGTTCGGGTACCCGGCCTTTTGCCTTCATGCGTGCCTGGATCAGTCGCGCGAACAGTGAATATCGCCTGTGATCATACCCCTCGGGCTTAGCGAAGGCGATGCGGTTCTCCGGAACCTCTGTAAAGCACATGCGGTAGTTATAGGCTTGCACCGCCTTATCCGCTGTTCCCGGCGCGGGCAACCGGCGCGTCGAGATCTCGGGCAGCAGCTTGCCCCCCGCGTCGTACGGCGAAAGATCCACTAGGAACTGATGAAAGGGCGTGCGGTCGCGCACTCCCGCGAGCGTTTCGTCATATTCGGAGCTGCCCTCGCGACCGTAAGTATAGGTGACGCCTGCCTGGGCCATCAGGTCGCCTTCGTAACTAGAATCGATAAATATTTTCGCGGTGAATAGGTCGCCGTTCTCTAGCACGATCTCGGCAACCTCTGCGCCTGCTTTCCGCACACCACTTTTCTCTTTCAGGCGGCTCTGCTCAAAAATCTGTACGTCTGCCTCGTGCAGCATTTCGCGGAAGATATTCTCCGCCACGTGTGGTTCGTACAGCCAACCGACGGGTTGTCCGTAACGCCACGGCTCATAGTACTTCCCTACGCGCAGATAAAACTCCAGCGCGTACCCCCCAATCACTTCCTTCTTGCCGTAGTCTGTATAACCCAGGCCGCCCGAAACCATGCCACCCAGGTGCCGGCCAGGTTCGAGCAGAGCTGTGTGGAGGCCTTCGCGACCGGCTGTAACCGCCGCGATCACCCCGCCGGCGGTGCCACCGTAGACCACAACATCGAAACTGTGCGTCGCGCCGGGGGACAACGAAGGGAGAGTAAGCAAGATTAGCAGAGCTTTCTTCATACCGCATGCTCCAGTACCGGCCAAAGCATTTGGGAATAAAACTGTTTTAAACAATTTTTCAGGCTGTCAAAGACCTCGGATGCCAGAGTGAGCATCTTCGTTCACGCGTATCGGTGAGACTTCATCGAATGGGGCGAAAGCGAACGGCGTCCGCAAGCACCTGGCCCGTCGCCCCCGCGGCTAAGATCTGCACGTACCCGTCGCCTTCGTCGAATTCGAAGGTGCCGAGCGACCTGGATCGATACGGTTCCGCCGGGATCTTCTCAAGGCCACCGTGGTGGCGAATCAGAACGGGAAACGTGCTTCCGCTGGAAAAGGGTGTCTCTTCGACAAATGACACCTCGTACCTCCCAGCCCTGAGATTGGGCGTGAAACGGACGAACTCGCCGTCCTGAGTGCGGCCGCCATTGGTAAGGTAGAAATCACGGTAGCCCTTATCCTTCCAGAAGCGGAACCGCTGACCGACCCAGAAATACGGGGTGGCGTAAAAACCGGGGTCTGCATCGTCGATCACAACCTCCGCTCCGGGCGACGCTTGTCGCACGTCGAGTTTCACGTGGAAGTGCTGCGGCGAATTGAGGCAGCCTGGGCAGCGCACTCCGACGGTCGCCACATAGTATCCAGGTGTGAGGTTTTTGGGGTTTGCCTGCACCCTAAGTTTCTGCTCAGGCGGGACGCCCGCGAGCTTCACGTCCAGCCACCCTTCCTGGCCACTGTAAAGAACTTCTGGAGCCTCCGCGCCTGTCAGGCGGCCACCACCCGTATTCACCAGCAGGACTTCACGCAACCGCGACGCCTGCCCCCCCGGCCTGGCAACGACCTTGATGGTGTGCGGGTCGAATCCCGGGGGGATGCCATAGGTATCGCGCACCTCGGGTCTGCGTTCCACGAACCCGATCTCGTCGGGTGCCGCAAGCGCCAGCGCAGGTTCCGGTATGGGCGCGCCGTCAATGGTGATCAGTTGCGTGGTCGCGGCACGGTCGACCCCGTCCCAGACAGTCAGCGTCACGGGGTAGACCCCCGGCCGCCCGAAGACATGCGATGGATTGGCTTCCAGTGAAAAACCACCGTCCCCAAACGTCCAGGAAGTATCGAAGCGGATGCCCCACCGCCCTTTACCGGAGCCCTGGCTCGAGAACCGGACGGAGGCACCCGTCTTGGCCGGACTGAGCGGCTGCATTTCGGCCCGGATTTCACCCGCCTGCTTGCGTTCCTGTTCGCAGAGCTGCCAGAAAAGGATCCAAGGGTCAAGCATGATATCGGCGGTCTGTCCGGACGGGCGCGTTTTGAAGACGAAATGCGAGTGCTCCTGCCCTCCCGTTAACACGCCCGCCGCAACTGCGTAGTAGGCGCCGGCACGTAGGGGCTGGTGCTCTGCCGCCAGCAGCGCTACCATGTGGTGGACCTGCAACGTCCAAACATCGCCATTTGGCCACTTGTGGATTCCCCGCCAGCGATTGTTGTTATCGCCCGCAGCCAGACTGTTGAACAAATAATGGTCGTTGATGTCCACCGGGGCGAACAGAGGAGTGCCCATGGGCATGTTCATGTCCAGCCCGCCGTGGCACTCCGTGCCTTGGTAAGCGCCGTAGTACGGGTCGTCCCCGTTGTAGGACTGGGCAATGTCCAGAAATGGGCGCTTCAGGGGATACCACTGCTTCAGGGAAACCGGGGCCACAGGGTCGCGGGCACCGTTCGCAGCGAAGCGCGCGTCCTTGTTCATCGCGCACTCGGCCCTCCCGCCGTGGTTGTCCGTCATGAGCGCCAGCGCATCGCTCACGGCATCCAGCCAAAGGCGCATGCCGTTGATCACGTACGGGACGGCGAACGTTTCCTGCGAGCCGACATACTTGATAAGATTGACCGGGTACCCGTCGATGCGGACACGCGCACGCATCTCGTAGAGGGTTCCGCCGTCCCACTGCGCTTTACGGGGTTCGCGCAGATTCGTCAACAGGACGCGAGAGGAGGTTTCCTCCAGCACCAGCGTGCGCACCTGGCCGTTTCGTAGCCTGTACCGCATCACATCACCGTGGTTCAGTTCGAATGCGGAGACGGTGTCCCGGGCCTCAAGGGAAAACTCGGCAGCCCACGCCGGAGCCGCGATCAGGGCAATTAAAAACAGAATGTGACTGAACATAGCCAAACACTCAGCCGCGTACCGTACTTCGTGCAGAGCTGTTCTCCTACTTGGGTCGAAGCCTGCCATAGCAACCAACCTCCGTCAGTACATTGTGATATTCAAATCGTACTCAGTGCGGAACTCACCCCGGGCATCGGTGAAGACGACGCGGGAACTCACGCCTAGAGGTGCCACCACCACTACAGCCCCCCGCACGAGATCTCCCTCAGAGGTTTTGACCTTCCCCACTACAAGCCAGTTAGTATGCTGCAAATCATAAATACGATTGCCGGCGGTAGCGCCACCCCCTGGCATAAGCTGCGCCATCATGGAAATCGCGAACAATCCAGTTGACAGGGATAGGAGAATCCCTCGCAAGCAAGCTCTTATTGGACCATACGCTGGAGGACGCATACGGTAGCTACCGCACATTGTCGCATTTACGTTATGGGTTTGCAAATCCTCGCTTGCAGTGTGTCGTTAGCTAAGGACAATCCTCGCTTGCAGTGGGGCAAGATCGACTTCGAGCAGCTTACTATTAGGATTCAGCGCAGCTTTGTCGAAGGCGAAATCTACCCGCGCAAGACGCTCAGAAAGTATCCTACCTCTTGGGTGGTGTAAGCGGCAATCGGTTGCATCGGCTGGCACACTTTGACGCACCCTTCATGTCGCTGCTCCGCGGCTTAGGCTTTACTGATATTCATTTTCTTCATGGACCTTTCGAGTTCGGGAAGGATTTCATCGCAAAGGGAAGTCACGAGGGAAAACTCTGTCAGTTTGCGTTTCAGACAAAGGTTGGCAATCTAAGCCTTCCAGACTGGAACGCTTGCCGAAGCCAAATCGACCTTCTTCGAACGAATTCGCTAGCCCATCCTGCGTTCCATCGCGAGCTGCCGCGCAAGGCCGTGCTTGTAACTACTGGACGCCTCATAGGTGGTGCAACCCTCGCCGCACAGGAGTATTCGGCACACCTGAAGACGCTCGGCGAGATCGATTTCACCACTTGGGATTGCGAAACCCTAGTCGAACTCATCAGCGACAGCCGAGAGGTCGGTCTTGCCGACGCGTCGGCCGGAGGGGTGTTGAGCATCTTGGGTGGCGTCGAACAAAGCCAAGCGCTCGAATCAGGGCTTGAGCAGTTCTCGCGTAGATGGTGCTTCGAGGGTGGTGAATCTCTTTGCAAGGCGGTTCTTGAGGCAGCCCTTGTGTATCCGTCCTGTAGACCCATTGCGGGGAGGTCAGGGATGTGCTCGGGGCAGCGCGTGAAGGAAGGTTAGGATGTGGGAGCTAGTTGCTGGGCCGTCTTCCACTGGTCGGGAAGTAATTCGG
>JBEKNU010000290.1:0-9840 GCA_049522495.1 Terriglobia bacterium | reverse complement strand
ACCCACGCACGCCCCGCTTTGGGGAACAACTTGCGAAGCAGCGGAACCGCCGAGGGGTCCCGGTTCTCCACTGAAGAAATGGCCCGGCCAATGGCTCGCCGGTCACCCGCTAGGATCTTCTTCACGCAATCGTCATCTATCTCGGGCATGGCTAACTCTTAGCCGAAAGGGCAGCGGCCCCGCCGTTCAGAACCATTGCGGATATGCGTCGAATCCCCGAATAAGCTTTGGGCAGAGGTGGAGTACCCTTTTATCTGCCCATAACTTAGGCTATAACACAACCCGCAGGGCGTCAAGAAAACGGGGCACCCCACGTCCCCACCTCGTAACCGTGCTAAGCTAATGTCCCGAATCGAACCATAGGGCGTACTCCCGACAAAGGGTGCGCTGCCGTTCCATGTTTGCACTTGTGGCGTTCGGAGGTTGCGGCTTTAACCCAAGATGCTCAAATATCTAATCTGTTCTATGGCTCTCGCCGTGACTTTCGGCATGGCAGCGACGCGCGAGCGCCCCCCTCAAACCGCAAAGGTCGTTGTCCAAGCTGGTCGGGCGGATTGCCGGGTGGATTTGGACGCGGACGCCGCGGGCATCACCGATGCCACGGGGAATCTTACCATCCTGGATGTCGACCCCGGTGACCATTACATCCACGTACGGTGCCCGGGCAAGCCTGAGGCTGGTTACTTCATCTCGCCGAAGGCCAACGCAGAAGCCCGGATACTCCCGAAACAGGATGCGCCGCCCTCGTCGGCGGAGAGCGATTCCGTTGCCAGGGCCGAGGGCAAAATCCAATTGCGCCGGCTGGTACAGCAGGCAGTGCAGTTGCGAGCGCAAGCACGGCTAGATGAAGCCGTCGAGGCTCTTCGCCAAGCCATGGATCTAGATCCGGAAAACTCCGATTTGCACCGCGAGTTGGGTATCACCTTTTTGATGGCCAAAGAATGGAAGCGTGCCCGGGTAGAAATGATCGAGGCCATCCGGCATGATCAGACCGACGCTGACGCCCACAACGGCCTTGGCTACGCGTTGGAAAAACTTGGGGATATCGACGGCGCGGTGAAAGAGTATCGCACCGCCACCCACCTTGAACCCGATGACCCTACCTACCGAACCCACTACTACGACGCGCTTGTGAAGATTCAAGTGCGCCAAGAATCTAAGAAATGAAGTGGGATTGCTGGCGCTAAAGCCATCCGAAAATTCGGCAATGACAAGGCTTGTGTGATGTGGGCCCAGGAAACGACTTCTCACGCTCAAGATGCCGCGGCTCGCCGCGGGGCAACGACTTCCCGCAGGACTTGCATGGCGCGTTCGCACCCGGCTCGATCCACATCTAGGTGGGTAACCATGCGAATGGTTTGCGGGTTTGTGGCGTTCGCCAGGACGCCCTGTGCAGCCAGGAGCTTGGAGATTTCATGGGCTGTCATCCCTGTCTCCGCAACGTTAAAGAACAAAATATTGGTGACCACCTTGGCGGCATCAATCTTGATTCCAGGAATGTGCGCCAACTCTTGAGCCAGGAACTGGGCATTGTCGTGATCAACGTTGAGCCCCTTGGGACTTTCTTCCAACGCGATGAGTCCGGCGGCTGCCAACACACCCGCTTGACGCATTCCGCCGCCAAGCATCTTGCGGACGATGCGCGCCTCCTCGATGAATTCTTTACTCCCCACGAGCATGGATCCGACCGGCGCACCCAGACCCTTCGAAAGGCAGAACATCACGGAGTCAAATCCCTGGGTGAGTTCCACGACGGACTTTCCCATGGCCACGCTGGCGTTGAAAATTCGCGCACCATCGAGGTGTACGGGCAACCCGGCGGCGTGTGCATGATGAACGATTTCATGTGTATTCGTCAGCGGATAGACCGAGCCACCCGCCAGGTTTGATGTGTTCTCGAGTTCGATCAGTCCTGTGCGGGCACGATGGTCGTTGCGGGGACGAACGTGCGGAGCGATCAGGTCCCAAGTCAGGATTCCGTCTTCGGCATGAATCGTGCGGGGAACGACTCCCGAGAACGCCGTGACCATCCCCATTTCAAAGTTGTAAATATGGCAGCGGTCCTCGCAAATCACCTCCTGCCCATGGCGTGTTAAGACCTTGATGGCCGTCTGGTTCCCCATGGTTCCCGACACAACATACAGGCCCGCTTCGCGCCCGAAGATTTCCGCCGCCCGATCCTGGAGGCGGTTGACGGTGGGATCTTCACGATAGACGTCATCCCCTACCTCGGCGTCGTGCATGGCCTTGCGCATTGCGGGGGAAGGCTTGGTGACGGTATCGCTACGCAGATCGACAAGGGGTGCTGGCATAAATTCTCACGCTCCAATGATTAATGATAATTCGCAACCATTATAGCGGTTGTCGCGACTCGGCGGCATGAATCCCTTTACGCAGAAACGAATTCCTGGAAAATCTCATTGGAGACGAGGTACGCCTTACGTGCCATGCGCACACGCTCCCCTTGGGTAACAACCCAGCCATCATGTGCGAGTTTCAGAATCTTATCTTCCCAACGTTTGAGGTAGTCCGCTCCCCAACGCGCCCTCGCCACATTTCTATTGATGCCTTCGACTTGCCGCAGGCCGAGGAAAAAGAATTCCTCCACTTGTTCTTCCACGGTTAGGACGCGAAACTCGTCGAGGGGTGGCTGACCCGCATCCAACCTTGCCATGTAACCCTGCACGTCGATCTGATTTGACCACCGCCGTACCCCGTCAAAAGAATGCGCCCCGGCGCCAAGGCCCACGTAGGGCGCAAGCTGCCAATACTTCCGATTGTGACGCGACTCGAATGCCGGCCGGGCGAAGTTGGAGATCTCGTATTGGGCGTAGCCTTCGTCCCCAAGGAATGCGCAGCCGGATTCGTAGGCGTCCGCCATGAATTCATCCCCCGGCACTGCGGCGGCATGATAACGATTCCCGCCATGGACTACTTCCCTCCCCAGGCGGCTCTTTTCATCAACCTCAAAAAGATAGAGCGACACGTGCTTCGGCCGCAACTTCACCGTATTCTCCAGGGTGCGGCGAAACGACTGCGCCGTCTGGTAGGGCAGTCCGGCAATCAAATCCAGGCTGATGTTTTGGAAACCTGCCTGGCGTGCGTGGTGCACAAGTTCTGAGGTGTCATCAGCAGAGTGCAGGCGGCCGACCGCACGGAGCTCCCGGTCGTCAAACGTCTGCGCCCCGATGCTCAGCCGGTTCACTCCCAGGCACCGCAATGCGCGAAGCAGACTAGCATCCGCTGAGCCGGGAGTTGTTTCCAGCGTGAATTCGATGTCCTCGCCCCAGCGCAGATGATCCTGCAAGGCCCGCACGATGGTGCGCAGGCGTCCGTCACCCAGCAAAGCAGGGGTACCGCCGCCGATGTAAACCGAATCGACAGGATGCGACAGGAATTCCTGGGGGATGCCGTACGCGGCAAAGGAACCTTGCCTGCCTTCCAGTTCACGCTGAAGCGTACGGGTGTACTTATCGAAAATGTCGCCCCGCTCCACGCCCGAGCTGAAATTGCAAAAGCTGCACTTGGACGCACAAAACGGGACTTGGATGTAGATGCCCAAGGCTGACATTTCAGTGGTTGGATCGGTGTTCACTTTGGCCCGTTCCCTATGCCAGGATGGTTGGATGCCGTTTTCAATCGGGCACCACTTTGATCCGTAACTCGCGACGGCGTGGGCCGTCAAAATCGCAAAGGAAGACTCCTTGCCACCGGCCCAGGACCAGGCGCCCGCTTTGGACGAGCAACGATTTCGAGTTCCCAATTACCGCAGCCTTCAGGTGCGCATCGCAATTGCCATCGTTGTGGTGATAGTTGGTGTCACGCGGCGCCAATGATTTCAGGAAATTGTCGAGGTCCTTCTGCAAAGCCGGGTCATCATTCTCGTTGATCAGAATCGCCGCGGTGGTGTGGGGAAGAAAGAGAAAGCATGTGGCGCTCTGCGCCCCCGACTCGGTCACGACCTTTTGCACAAGGTCCGTGATATCCTTGAATTGGACGCGCGCATGAGTTTCAACATAAACGGTGTGCAGCCGGACAAGCGTCCGCGGAGAGGGTATCGCTTTGCCGGCTTCGGGTGATGCCATAAGTCCTCGCGCTCTCACTCACTCCTGAAGGCTGCACACGCTTGGCGGGCTCTTAGGGTGTGGCGTGCGCGCGCTGGAGGGCCTCCGTTAGGGCGGACGGTGTGGGAGGATACACCGCAACTGCGGGCACCGTCTTCTTGACGAGTTCCGTTGTGCGTCGCACATTCAACCTTTCGAACAGGAAGGCAAACTTCCTTTCCAAGTCCTCTCCGATCCTGTTTCGCACGTCGGAAGCAAGTTCCCAAATTCTTCTCTTGAAGGGACCAAAAGCCTTCTTACGGGTCTTGTAAATGAACTGCCCGTCTGTATCCCCGGGTTTCATTTCATCAGCACAGGCCTTGCGCAGGTATTTGTAAATTTCGTCCTTGAGGTCGGGCGGGAAAGCAGAATTCTCGTAAATCAAGTTCTGGAACTCCGTCGCCAGGTGGACCTCTGCAGTTTCGCACTCCGCGAATTTATGGAAGGCGTCGGAGGGCAGAGTGGAGGCACCATGCTGCACAGCTCCGGCCATGCCGTAGCGGTCCCGGGCAGCTTCCGAAAGCTTGCGCAAGGTTTCGAAGTCGATGGCAACTTGGGCCATTGTTCCATCTGGAAGGACCACGCCGCCGTGCGTTGTGCCGGTTTGGACGCTGATCTTGGAGAGCCCTTTTTTCTTGCCGGCGTGCTTGGAAAGCGTGGCGAGGAAACCATCCATATAGGCGGCCAGCTCTTCAGGTGTGGAATTCTGTTTTCCCACTTCCCCGATCTCGCCACCCAGGGAAACAGTGATCCCGTGGGGCTCAATCGACCGCACGTAGGCGGCAAGCTTCGCGCTAGTTTCAAAATTGGCGCGCTGTTGCTCCCGCACACCCGGCTTCGTGAGATCCACCAAGGTGGAGGTATCGATGTCGATGTTGTAATACCCGGCCGAGATTGATTCCTGGGCGAAGTCACGAATTCCCCGGAGTTCCGCCTCGGGGTCCTTGGCCAATTTGTTGGCGTTTGCCTGATAATGGTCGCCCTGAATAAAGATCGGACCATCATAGCCTTCCTTCAGTGCCGCAGCCACCATGACGGCCGCATACTCAGGCGGTTTTTGGCCGGTGTAGTTACTCTCACTTCGCGAAAGTTCAAATATGAAAGCACCCGCCTTCCAGCGCAGCGCGGCCCGAAAAACTGCTCGGGCCACATCGTAGCTCAGGCCGCGGATATTGATGGCCGGCACCGTAAAGCCGCTACATTCTTTCCTTCCCCGCGCTTCATAGAGGCCTTGCATCGATGAGGGTATGACGCCCAACTCCAGCCCCACGCGCCGGATGATCCAGCGGGCTGTATTACGAACTTCATCGCTTTCCCCGAAAACGGCATTCCAGACAAGCAAATCCAGGGTTTGCGCGATGAACTTCTGGGGGTTTTTGAGAACGATCCCACCACTCTCTGAAATCTCATAAACGCCACGGTCGCGATTGATCACATCGAGCGCGGAACGAACATTCATGTCAGCCCCTCGGGAGAAGCTTGCCAACTCCGTTGCAGTTTGGGATTATACCAGACCGTCATGTGCTCCCGGTATTTGAACGGGTGGGAGGATGTCAATACTTAAGGGTTTGATGATCCGAGCAGCGGACTTGAATCTGCGCGAGCAACCGGTCGAGCAGTTCGTTGCCGGCACGACCCAGGAAATAAGCTCCACCCACCCGCCGCTCCTGCAAGTCCTTGTGCGGCGTGAGGAATCGCGACAGGGCCTGCACATGACGAACGAGCAATTCCGAGCGACCGAGCGCGGCCCGCGTCAGCTTGCCGCGCAGCCGCTCCATTTGGTATTTCATCTTCTCCTTGGAATGTTGGAGAGTATCAAGCAAGGTAGGGTCAAGATTTTCGATATCACCTTGCAGGCGGTCCAAGAGCTGCTCCAACTCACGCTCGCCTTGGTCGAAGCGCTCCGACCACCCTTCGGCAAATCCGGTGGCCGCGATTTTTTGCCTCAGGTGCTCGTCGCCCTGCCACACATCCTCCAGGCTCAGCTTGTACTTTTCCATCAAACGGTCAGTCCGCGAGTCCAGCAGCGTAAAGGCCGCTCGTGGGAATATCACCGGCTGCGGGCGATCCAGCGCTTGGTAGAGAGACTGCGCCTGGCCAAGATAGGCCAACTCGGAAGGGCCCGCCACATAAGCCAGGGTGGGCAGAAGCGAGTCCTGAACCAGCGGGCGCAACAGCACGTTGGGTGAGAAGTCCAGCGGTCGCTCAGCGAGTATGGATTGGAGTTCGGGTAGCGAGATTTCCTCGGTCCCGTCGATGAAAAACTTGCCGTCACGTTGATGCAGCGCCAGCCGGTCCCCGTCCCGGGTCACGAAGACCAACGTTGAGTCCTCAACCACGTGTACTTGGGCGTGATAGCCGCGCTGAACCAAGGCGTGAGAGCTCTTTAAAACGCCTGCCCGAAGTTCCCCTGCCTTCTCCAGCGCCTGCTGGTAAACCCCGGAACTAAGCCGGTGCAGTGATTCGTCCAGCGGGTCCATTAGAATCACGCCCCAGCGGCCGAAAAGACGGGACGTGAATCTCGCAAAGCTCTCCCCCCACGTGGCGCCGGGCACATAGCATTCCCGCAAGTCTTGCAGCAGCCGGGAGCGCGACTCGCCATCCGGCAGGGCTGCTTCCAATTGTTGAAGCGCCGCGGATATCTCCGCCGTGTGGCGGACTACGCCTACGGGCGAGCGTGGCGAAGGGCGATCGCCAGAATCACGAAGCGGGAGCAAATTGTACTCTTCGTCAAAGGTTGAGCCCTCCGAAACCTCGCCCAAGTCATGGTCCTCCGTCGCCAACCAAAACACCGGGACACAAGGAAGGCCCTGCTGGGAAAGAGACTGCGCAAGCCGCACCGTCGTGAGTGCCTTGTAAAGCGTGAATGCCGGACCCGAAAACAACCCCACTTGCTGACCGGTCACTACCGCGAAGGTTTCCGGCTGGCGCAACCGCTGGATGTTCTCCAATGTCGGCTCCCAACAGCCAAAAGCCCGATTCTGTCGCGCCAGGACATCGGCAATCTCCCCACGTGGGGTCGTGAATTTGCTCATTTGAGCTACCACGGCCTGATAGCTTCGGAGATCGAATGGCGAGCCGTTATAGAAGTGGCTGACCCGGTCGAAATGATAGAGATAATCCGTCAGTAGCGCGCTGGAGTGAGGAACCTGAGTGTACGGGATACATGTCGCGGTCATGAGAATTCAATATCCTACACGGTCTGGCAAACGGCGGCAACTTCGCAGGCATTACCGCTGCCAATTTGAGCACCCGTGCACCAATGGCTTCGGGTGTATTAGATGTGCGAACCCCCACAGAGTTACGGGGCGAATGTTCAAGAAATAGGGCGGAGGGTACAAGCGCCGCAAAGGCGCCTCACCCGTTAAGGCCCAAATCGTAGATCTTGCTGTGGAGCCAATCCAAGTTTGACCACAGCTATAGGTGCATTGATGGCCGCCCGGTCGGCAGGGTGTGAGGCAGCCCCTTGCTCGCGCCGTTTGCAGGCTGGCGGGATTCGACTTGCCAATGGTCACCGGACTTTCGCAAGACGTAGCGCTGACGAATGACCAACTCGGTCACATTCGGGCTTTGAAACCTAACGTAAGCCTCAGCCGTGTCACCGTGAAATTTTACTTCTTCAACTTCCAAATCCATGTTGTTGAAGACGCCCTGAGGCAGATTTCGCACATGGTTCTTGATGACCGGCTGGACCGCCAAAGTGGCGGAGAGGTTCTGCGCCATTCCGGTGATTTCCTGGGAGGCGGACCCCGCGTTAAGATTCGGTTTGAAGGATTCCAGCGGCCGGGGCGACGGGGGATGGGAAGGCTTAGCTGGGACTGCCGTCTTCGCGGCCGGGACCGGTGCGGAGACGCTGGTTGCTCCCCTCCCCGTATGAAGAAAGGCATCCAATTCCTGCTCAATCTGCGCAATCCCTTTCTCGTGCCGCTCCCGAGCTTTCCGGATGCGCCAGTCCACTACTGGCTGCGCCAGATAGCAGCCGACGGCGAAGATGGGTTTCCAAGGCAGCAGAATGACGAGCACCACTAACGCACATCCCCATAAACCGGAGAGCGCGAGCACGCAGACTAAAGCTGCTTGCACGGCAACGCGGATTTCTGCCTCATTTGTGATCATTGTCGCCTCACCTCGCATACGCAACGGTGCCTGTCATAGCCCCTTTGCGCGCTGTTCCAGTTTCCCTCCCGGTCGGAGTGATTTCTTTGAGTATTCCCTGGCAGTGCTCACAGGGAACTTCGGCGTTCTCAGTCCACATTCAAGAACTGGCCAACCCGCGGCCGATTCGTCCCGCCGCTGGGCAAATCTTGCCGGAATTCGGCTGCTAAGTCCCGGCCTGGCAAGCAAACCATGAGGGATCATGCAAATCATGTGCCATCGCACTCACCCCGGTGACGAAGCTTCGCCTAATTCCCTGCGGCAGGGCGGACATAGATATTCGCAAAGAGGATGGTCGGCGCGCGTTAAGAAAGTTCTAAATTCGCCATCCTAGAGGAGGACTGATAAACGGTCACCACCGCGCCGAAGCTGCTCGCGGCGGCGGGATCGGCGGAAACCATTGCGGATCTTTCATGGGCCACGCCTAGACGGCCAGCCCCGCATTCGCTTCGCGGAGGGCCGCCGCAATCAGTTTCTTTGCCGTGACGGAAGCGGACAGCAAAGGAAGCCGCGGAGTTCCTCCGTGGTAACCGCACAGGTCGAGCGCGGCCTTGATCCCCGCCACGCCATAAGGGAGATTGATCTTCTGCCCCAGAGACACAAGGCGTTGCTGCAAGTCGCGCGCTTCCGCGGCATGCCGGTGGAGGAACGCCTGGTAAAGGCCCACGCAGAGCGACGGGGCATAATTGGCCAGGCCCAACACCGCTCCCACAGCGCCATCGCACAAGGCATCGTAAAAGATGGGTGCTGCGCCCACCATTACCCGGAACCCTGGGCGGACCTTGCGTAGAATGGTGCGCACGAAATCCAGCTTGCCGGAGCTTTCCTTGAGGCCCACCACATTGGGCAATCGCGAGAGTTTGGCGATCGTCGACGGGTCAACGTCCAGGCCCGTGAATTGCGGGATGGAATAGATTAGCACCGGCCGAGTGAGCCCAGCTCCTACCGCGCGGTAATGGGCCACCAGCGCGTCAGAATCCATGCGAGGTTTGTAGTAGTTCGGGGTGAGCACCAAGAGCGCTTCGGCTCCGCGCGCTACGGCTTCGCGGCTAAGTTTGAGGGTGGCGGTGGTGCTTTCCAAACCGGTACCCACCATCAGGATCTCGGGGGCCTTCACGGCATCCCGGGCGACTTCGACCAGCCGCAGCCGCTCGCGTTCAGCAAGGTATGGGGCTTCGCCCGTCGACCCCGCCACCAGAATTCCCGCCAGTCCAATGCCGGTGATCCGGCTCAGGTTCTCGCGGAAAAATCCCTCGTCCACATCGCCGCGCCGATTAAAGGGCGTGACGACAGGGCAGATAACGCCTTTTAGATTTTTGATCACTTCATTTCTTTTCATGGTCATATCCAGGCCCACCGATTTTTACCGCTGATGCAGTTTTTGCAAACTCTCCACGTGCGTTTGCCCTTCCCGGCAGGCGCGGATTCCTTGGATCGCCGCGTCGGCCGCGGAAAGCGTGGTGATGCAGGTCACTCCGTGTTGCACGGCCGCGCGCCGGATGGCTTTGTCGTCGAAGCGCGACTTGCGCCCCAGAGGCGTGTTGATAATCAGATCGATCTCGGCGCTCTTAATGCGGTCCAC
>JBEKNU010000289.1:0-9842 GCA_049522495.1 Terriglobia bacterium | reverse complement strand
CACTGCTGATCTCCTCGATCGCGCTGCCGTCGGCCTTAACGATTAGGTCCCCGACATGGAGGCCGGCATTGAAAGCTGGAGATGGATACGCCACGGCGGTTACGGCGACCTGGCGCGGGCTATCTGTGTCGAACACCCGAAGCCCGAACGTGTATGTCGTCGAGCGCTCGTGTCGCCCTGTCGCCGGACCGAATATCGACATGAAATTAGCGAATTCTTGAGTTTGGCGGGTCCCGATCCTCAGCTCCAAACGCGACGTGCCCCGCCTGATCCCCAATCTAAGCTCGCGCGCGTGGTCATCAGGTTTCAGGATCAGATCGCCAAGTCGCTTCTCGTCGAGATCGGAAACAGGTTGCCCGTCCACTTCGAGGAGCTCATCACCGGGAAATAAACCGGCACGATAGGAAGGCGAGGCAGGGACGATCATATCGACCAGAATTTCCTGAGGATCTCGGAGGAGGAGGGCTGAAAAACCTACCCCGTATGGGTGGCCGATCAGCAGCAGCTTCGACACAACTCTCCGTGATCCGAGAAGTCCTGTGCGAGCTTCTACAAGCCTCTGAATTTGGCCGTCTGGGGTGCCTCGCGGCACCCATATATCTCCGTACAACTTGAAGCCGTATCGTTCACCAAGGTGGAGCTCCAGACCTTGGAAAGCTTCCAACTCTTCAGGACTCTCCCCCATGGGAACCGTAACGAGTCGTTCCCCAAGCGGGAAGAACGGCAGAGTTGCCCACTTCTGTTTACTGAGGGCAGCGAGAGTGGATTCCCGCACGAGGCGCAAATGGAAGTTGAGGTTCTGGGTTGCCCGCCTGACACTTAGCTCGACTACGGTGGGCTTCTCAGACACCAATGCCCGCAGAATTTCGCCGAAGCCCCGGTCCGATGCGACAGTGTCGTTCACGGAAACGATCTCATCGCCAGGGCAAACGCCCGCTTGGTCTGCCGGACCCGCGGGCCACGTCGAGGCAACATGAGCCTCCTGTTCATCGTAGGCCACGATTATTCCCGGAACGAATGGGTCGCAGATGCCAAAGTACGCCGGAGCCCCGCACGGTGAATGCGTTTCATTACCTTTTCCTGCGAAAAGACCGAATAGGCCTGCGATTAGCATCACGCTCGCGACGTCCACTCGCCTCAGCGCCATCTCTCCCCCCTTAATCGCTATTCGACCGGGGCACACTCTAAACTTCGGTCGCGGCCCAAGCTTCGCAGGTCATCTTCAGTCAAAGGGGGGTTGCAGAAGTTCCGATTCTGTCGAGCGCTGAAAGACTCGGGACGGACCGCGCGGCCCACAGACGACAATTCCACCCGAACCGGCGCAGACGAAGAACCCAGTCCCTCGGCAGTGCTCCAGATCGCTGCAGCGCGCCCCCTGCTGGCGTGGTCGGCCGTTGTGCCTCACCGAGAACGCGAAAACTCGACACAAAAAACCTCGCAGAAGGCTCGTGAGGAGTCTGCACATAGGGGCGTGAGCAACTGCAACCGCCACAAGCTGAGTTGCTGAGGCCACACCCCAAGAGCCGCCGGCCCCGGACTTACCTCGTCCCGTCCTAACGTCGTGCCCCAGACAGGGCATGCCACTTCCGTTCCCTTTTGACAACGCCTGGGTTAACCATACCGCTTAGATCTCGCAGGCTCTACAGCCTGCGACCCTGGTTGACTCTCGAGGAACAAGAGAAGCTCACTGCATTGGTGTGGGATTCACACGCGCCTCCGAGACAACGAGCTTGGGAGACGGTAGATCCTGGATTCTATAACCCGCAGGTACATGAAAGATTCTCGCGTCCGGCTCAAGACCCTCATGGACCTCGACCATCCGGCGCTCCTGCCTCTCGCCCCAGCCGTCCTGCTCGAGTTCCACCACGGGCACCCGCGTGAGATCTGAGACCCACTGCTCCCAAGTAAACGTCACCGGTCCGGAGGCGTAGTTCTCGAGAACGCGTTCCTGGCGATACCCTTGGCATACCAAGCCTTGAATTACCCGTGTGCCAAGATACTGGCTCGGACGGTCGCTCCACTGCAGCACCTTCTTCGTTTCGCTGGTCAGCCTTACAGCAGGGCGGCGACGGTCTATGACGACTGCGCTTTTGTCCGAATCCCGTATCCAAATATTGACACCTTTGACCGGGTCAGTGACATCGACAGTGCGCTGCGAGATCCCATAGGCCTGGGGTGTGAATTCCTCCAAGGCCTCACGACCGAGGCTGTCACGGTATATAGTGGTTTGCTTATGTTCATGTTGTGGCGCGAAGTTTTGGATCCAAGTGCGATTTTCTTCTACCTTCGCGACGAACGGAACGTGCATCCTGGGGAAGAGGGAGCGTGGGTCTGCCACGGCCACCCTGACCGAATGGCGCGCTCCTTCTCTCAAGATGATCAATTCTTTGATTTGCCCCACACCCGTTCCGGAAGCCTCAAGAATGTTGTCCAACTCACTCGGGCTAGTGATGGAACTATACGTGCGGACATAAATAATTGCGAATGACTCAAAATCATAGTCGCTTCTAGCCAGTTACGGTCGTGGAAGCACATTTCGCATGATTCGCATTTACTTATGTCCGTGCGTATAGCATCAATTCCCACGATCACATCGCCTTGCCTCAGCCCGGCCTGATCCGCCGGGCTGCCCTGGACGACTCGGTCGATATATGCGCCGCCATGAGCCCCCGAAGTCCGGAGTACCGAAGTGCTGGGATTGTTAAGAAGCTGGATACCCAGCCCTCCAAAGATAACCCCGCCACAACCGAATGAATTGGGGCTTGCCCCAGACGGGCCGGTAATGCAGAGACACTTGCAACTGCTGTTTAGGTCGAAGCCGCAGTCACAAGAGTTAATGCAGCAGGGGCTGCTGGAGCACTCGCAGTAGCAGAATCCAATGGGGTCACATATAGGCTGACAGTTGCCGGAGGCCGCGGCCTGGCGGACGGCCAGGAGACCCAGGACGAGGCACCAGTATCCGGCGCGCAAGGCAGTAGCAAATAATCTACTGGGCATTGGACACCTCCATTGCAAAAGCGTTAATTGACTGTGCCCCATTTCTAATCCATTAAATGTCCGTTGTCAAGCCAAAAGCGGCCCAAAAGTGGCCTGAGATTTAAAAATGAGAGGGTAAACACCGTCATCGCGGTTTTGACCGTGGGATTTTCTCACGCACCGTGCCCAAGGGCAACCGCACGTGGTCAATCTGGATGCGGCACGAGGTTGGTCAAATCAGTCTTCAGTTCTCAGTCGTCAGTGACCGCGGGCACCGAGCCGACAACTGCCCACGAGCCTCTATACCCGAGTTCCGAATCCCCAATTTCACGCTGGCAGATCGTAGGTGGGATGTGGGAAAAAACAGCTCTTAGCCCCCAACCCCTACTTTCCAGCCCTTTTCCCGTTACCTGCTCAGCGTCATAGTCCGTTATCCGGACTGGTGGGCGGTTCGCGAACCGCCCCTACGACGCGCTCGGAAAGTGGTAGGAAATTATGACAACCTTTATTAAATTTTTGTCCTACCGGTAGGAATTCCGCCAACTTCCCCCGCGACTCTGGCCGCCAACGTGCTAGCCTACTGTATGGAGCGCCGTATTCGGGTGGGATGGCGCAGTAGGGTCAGGTGGAGGGTACCGGGCAATAGTTGGGGGAAAGCAAAAATTAGGAAGCAGTCAGAAAGGAGAAGCTGTGAAATAATTATGGAAAAGGCAAAAACATCTCACGCGAAGGCGCAAAGGAAACCAAGCAGTCAGTCTTTGCGACCTTTGCGTTTTGGCGCCTTTGCGTGAAACCGTCTATTTTTTCACACCTTCGGACGCCGACGATGGAAGCCAGCAAAGGGGCAGCACTTGGAAGCCATTGGAAAGAAAACTCAAAATTACCATTTTCCTCAGATTATGTTATTGATAATACATGCAGTTATAGGATTTTATCGTGATTCACTTAAATCGTCAAGTCATTGAAATAAATCGGCTTAACCCTATTGAATTGCTCGGAGGGCGGAAATGAGCGGGGGGAAGAAAATGGAGGTAAGTCAGACTATGTCATTGAAAACACGTGGAGAAAAAATGTCCATTTTCTGCCCTGAGACTATGTCACTGAAAAAAATATACTTAAAACCTTCATGAGACTATATTGATGAAAATAAGGGTGTTAGGAAGGAATCACGAGCCCGGCCCTGTGGGCTAAGGGCTTAGAGTAGCTTGCCATGCCCTCGGCAATCGGGAGTTGGATGTTAGGCGTCTTACGAACGGTGCCTCACACCTGGCACCTCCCACCGGCGAAAGTTGCTTGAATTTCGTCGCGCTTCCCGCTATAAACTCTGCGTCAAGGGCGAGCAGGCAAGTTCGCAAATTCTTCCAACGTTCGAGGGAAAAGAGGGAATAAAACATGACGGATGAAATTAATCGGCGAGATTTCATGAAGCGCGCAGCCTTCACTTCGGCGGGCGTCAGCCTGTCGATGGCGGGGTTCAGCACCACCAATGTTTTGGGCGCGAACGACCGCATCCGGCTGGGAGTAATCGGGACGGGGCGGCAGGGCATCGATGATATGCAGAACTTCATGCGGCACGGCGTGGAAGTGGCGGCCCTGTGCGACGTATATCAACCCAACCTGGATAAGGCGCAACGGGCGGCACAAGCGGGAATAGGAGCCCACAACATTCCGGGCAGCAATCCTGGAACCTACAAGGATTTCCGCCAGATCTTGGAGCATAAGGATATTGACGTGGTTCTGGTGGCGACGCCGGACCACTGGCATCCGCTCCCCATGGTGGAGGCCTGCAAGGCCGGTAAAGACGTTTACGTGGAAAAGCCCATCTGCGTAGCGGTGGAAGAGGGGAAGAAGATGGTGGCGGCGGCGCGCCAATACAAACGCGTGGTGCAAGTGGGACTCTGGCAGCGCTCCAACCTGCACTTCCAGAAAGCCGTGGAGTTGGTGCAAAGCGGCGTGCTGGGCAAGGTCAGCTTTGTGCGCACCTGGAATTATGGCAACACCTTCCCGAAGGGCCAGGGAACTTATCCTGATTCCGACCCGCCCGCCGGGCTCGATTGGGACTTGTGGCTCGGGCCCGCGCCCAAGGTGCCGTACAACTTCCAGCGCTTCGGCGTGGCCGACAATCGCTGGTCCACCTTCCGTTACTTCTACGATTACGCTAACGGTTGGCCGGGCGACTGGGCCGTCCATTTGATGGACATCGTGCAGTGGGCGATGAAAACCGAGGGGCCGACCGGCATCACGGCGATTGGGTCCAAGCACTATATCCAGGACAACACCGAGACTCCCGACACGCTGCAAATCACCTGGGAGTACCCGAATTTCATCGCCGCCTATGAGAACCGCGAGTGCAATAGCGATTCCAGGTTCAAGCACAGTTACGGAATTGAGTTCCATGGCACCGATGCCACGATGTTTATTGACCGCAGCGGCTTCGAAGTCTTTCCCGAACTGGTGACTCAAGGCGATTACCGCGAGGTGCACCAATCAGGGGAAAAGGCCGAACGCGAGGCATTGGGCAAGGCGCCCGTCATGAGGATGGAACAGGTCGATGACGGCCTGCTGGAACACGTGGGCAATATGCTGGAGTGCATGCGCACGCGCAAACAACCACAGTCGGACATCGAATACGGCCATCGCAGCAGCAGTTGCTGCCTGCTGGCCAACGTCGCCCTGCGCACGAAGGAACACCTGGAGTGGGACGTTCCCAATCAGAAGCTCACCAAGGGCAGCCTCGCAGCGCAAAAGCTCCTCGGCCGCGAATACCGTGCGCCTTGGAAGCTGACGGTGTAGGAGAGCCCGAGGTCCGGGCATCCTGCAGCAGGAACGACGACGTCGAAGGGAAAATATCGGTCTGCACCGCCGGTGATGGAATGAAAGCCTGCACGCTACTGCTGCTCGCAGTTTTGGCAAGTTCATTGCGTCTGGCCGGCGAGACGCTGACTCTAAGAACCCGGCAGGCCGCGTTTAGCATTGACGCCACGGGGGCGTTGAGCGCCATCACCGCCCACGGGCGCAACTACCTCGCGCCCGGACAACCCGCGCCGGTATTGAGCGTGCGCGTGGGCGGTAAGTTGCATCCACCGAATCGCGCCGCTTGGGACGCGACGCGGAACACCTTGACGCTCGATTACGACGGAATCGGGGCAACGGCAGTCGTCATGGTGCGCGCCAAGCCGGCTCACCTGACGCTCGAGTTGACCGAGTTGCGCACCACAAGTCAGGTCGAGCTGGTGCTGTGGGGGCCATATCCGATCGCCATTGATGATCTGGTCGGCGAAGTGGTCGGGGTGGTGCGAGATTCCAAGTTTGCGGTGGGTATCCAGGCGCTCAACGCCAAGACGCTGGGCGGATATCCCTCCGAAGAAAGCGACATCGAACCTGATGGCCTTGTGACCGACGACCACGGCAGCTATCCCGGCTTGCCGCCCGAGTTGAGGAAACAGCAGCTCTGGCGCGGCGATACGGCGAAGCGCACGCCGTTCGGCAGCACCCTCCAGGCATATTGCCGGAACCGCGACCGGCAACGCGTCATCAACAACTGGGGACACGAAAGGTTCGTCGCGCTGCCGTTTGACGATGGGGGCGTGATCGGCAGCAAGATCGCGTTATTCGCTGTTCCCGCCACGGAGGCGTTGCCAACGATTGGCGAAATCGAAGTGACGGAAGGTTTGCCGCATCCGATGTTGGACGGCACTTGGGCGAAGATGGCGCCGGGAGCGACCGCCTCGTATCTCATCGTGGATTTTGGCGAGAGCACGATTGCCCGGGCCATCGAGATGACCCAACGAGCCGGGTTGAAGTACCTTTACCAGGGCTCGCCGTTCGAAACCTGGGGACATTTCAAGCTGAAGCCCGACCTGTTTCCGCACGGCTGGGACGGCTTCCGCGACTGCGTGGAGAAGGCCCGCCAGGCCGGCATCGGCGTCGGTTTCCACACGCTTTCCAATTTCATCACGCCGAATGATCCCTACGTGACGCCGATTCCGGACCCGCGCCTGGCGCGCATCGGCACGAGCGAGCTCACCGCCGACGTTGATGCGGCCGAGACAGAAATTCCGGTCGCCGACCCGATATGGTTTCAGAAAAAGACCGATATGAACACCGCCGTCATCGGCGAGGAACTGGTGCGGTACGACAGTGTTTCAGCAGAAGCGCCTTGGCACTTGCTGAAATGCCAGCGTGGCGCGTGGGGCACGAGAGCGGCCGCGCACCGTAAGGGCGACGCCGCCGGCAAGCTGATGGATCACTCCTACAAGGTGTTCCTGACCGACGCCGCGCTCTCGCAGGAAGTGGCGCGCCATATTGCCGCGTTCTGCAATTACACCGGCGCGATCCAGCTTTCGCTCGACGGTTTGGAGGGCAACTGGTCCACCGGCATGGGGCAATACGGACGCACGCTGTTCACGCAGGCGTGGTACGACGCGCTCAAGCCGGAGTTGCGCGGGCGCGTCATCAACGACGCCAGCAATCCCGGTCATTTCAACTGGCACATCGCCACGCGTTACAACTGGGGCGAACCCTGGTATGCCGGCTTCCGCCAGAGCCAGACGCTTTACCGGCTGAAAAACCAGCTTTTCTACACGCGCAACCTGATTCCTCATATGCTCGGCTGGTTTGCGGTGCGCGCGGAAACGACGCCGGAAGATGCCGAGTGGCTCTGCGCGCGGGCGGCCGGGTACGATGCCGGGTTTGCACTGGCCGCCAGCTTTGACAGCAAGGCCACCCAGAGCTCCAGTGACGTGGGCGGCATCGACAAGAAGCAAGCGGCGATTTTCGATGTGATCAATCAGTGGGAGACTGCCCGGCAAAGCGACGCATTCCCGGAAAGCGTGAAGCCGGCGTTGCAGGATGTGAACCAGGAGTTTCATCTGACGCCCGTCGGGTCGGGCGAGTGGGAGTTGCAGCCGGTTAAACCCGCGGGGCCGGCGGTGCGGATTAAGGCGCGGCCAAGGTTCGCGGGCTCGGTGGTAATCCGGCCGGAGTGAATATCGTTGCCAACACTTTGGCCACACAATCTCGAAACTTGGTAGTGGTGCGGTTTGGTGTTGTAGCGGCGAGTTTACCTCGCCATATGGCGGCGTAAAGCCGCCGCTACATCAAATTGCACCACGATCCGAAACTTATTGCAAAAGCCTACAAATGTGCTATAGTCAATTAGCGCTTATTACCACGGTTGTGTGGCGCGGTTGCTTGGGTCAAGGACTTGAGCTGATAATTTCCGCCTTCGGTTTCTCTCCGTAAGTCTTCAGCGCAATCTAAAAAAGTCTGGTCACACAGGTGGCTGTGCGCGTAGCTGTATGCACGCGCCAAGCAGTTACCTTCGCCAGAGAAAAGAAGAAAAGATCAATGCAGAGTTTTTCAGAACTCACGATTTCACAATATTCAAAGGAGCGGCTGGCCGCAGCGCGATTTACGATCCCGACCCCAGTGCAAGCCGCGGCGATCCCGGAAGCGCTGGCCGGCAAGGACGTTCTTGCCACCGCTCAAACCGGGACCGGCAAGACGCTGGCATTCCTGATTCCGATCATCGAACACCTGCTGCAAAATGAGGCGGCCGGAATCGCCGCCCTGGTGCTCGTCCCCACCCGCGAACTGGCCATGCAGGTGGCGGAGCAGTACAACGCCCTGCGCGGAAAGCGGCTCGGGCCTGCGGCGCTGGTGGTAGGTGGATTGCCTGAAGCGCAACAACTCACCGCCCTGCGAAAGGGTGCTCGCCTGGTCGTCGCCACTCCCGGCCGATTGGAGGACTATCTCGGCCGCCAGCTCGTCAATTTCCGCGGCCTGAGGATTCTCATCCTCGATGAGGTGGATCGCATGCTGGACATGGGATTTATTCCCGCCATTCGCCGCATTGTGGGCGCACTGCCCAAGGATCGCCAGACCATGTGTTTTTCCGCGACGCTGGCAGCCCAGGTCGTGCACCTCGTAAATGATTACGTACGAAACCCCGTGCGGCTGGCCTTCGGGTCAACGATTAAGCCCGTAGATAGCGTGCGGGTCCAGGCCTTCGAAGTCGCCCACGACCGCAAACAGGAAATCCTGGAGCGCTTGCTCGCGCGCGAGACGGGCCGCTGCCTGGTCTTCGCCCGCACCAAGCGAGGAACGGAGCGCCTGGCAAGGAATCTGGTTCGCCAGGGATTTTCCGCTGCCATGATTCATGGCGACCGCTCGCAATCGCAACGATCAGCGGCGCTGGCCGGATTTCAGCGCGGGAGCTACCGCATCCTGGTGGCCACCGATCTGGCTTCGCGCGGCATCCATGTGCAGGACATCGCCCACGTCATCAATTACGATCTGCCCGCCGATGCCGAGAGCTTTATCCATCGCGCTGGACGCACCGGACGGGCGGGCGAACGCGGAGTGGCCTCGACCCTCTTCGCAAGAGAACAGCATCCCGATTTGCTGCAACTGGAGCGCACGCTGGGCGTCAGAATGGAGAGAATGCGAGAGGCTGACGATTCCTGGGAGAACACGGACGGAGCTTCGGCACGAACGTCGATTTCCCCACGCCATGGATCGCCGCGCTTCAGCCGCACGGAGCGCAGCGAATCCGCGCCCCGGCCTCGATTGGAAAAGCTTCCGGGAGAGGTGCTGCAAATCCAGATGGAAGGCTGAGAATGTGCGGGCCCGCCCACTTTTGACTTTGAACTTTCGACTTTGAACTTCTCTCAGTGAATTGCCGTAACGTAAATGGCGGTGTTATCGCCGCTGGTGGTGGGAGCGATGAAGGCCACGGTTTGCTGGGTATCGCCGGTGAGGGACACGATGGGTTTTCCCGGCCCGGCCGTCGTGATAGGCAGGAAATCATCGGGGGTCGTAAGCCGGTTGGCCTGCCCGTCACAGTTGCAAAACAGCGCCAGGTC
>JBEKNU010000288.1:0-9900 GCA_049522495.1 Terriglobia bacterium | reverse complement strand
TCGAGGGATTCCATCTGCGCATCCCATCCCTCGACCAACCGCGGATTGACGACCTCAACGCCCGCGCAGGCTTGGGCTGCGTTCCGATCAACGCCTTCAAATTTCACCAATCGCAAGCCAGCCCTGCTCACGCCGGACTGAGTTGGCTTCACAGACCTCGCGGGACTTGTTCCAGGATCAAGCAAATCCACAGGTACCATTTCCTCGGCGTGAGACATACGCCTTGTGTTGCCCCTAGTCGCCATAAGTCTTGCCTTTTGGTCAATTTGACCCGGGTTCGTGGATTTTCAGGTCGCAATGACAGCCGAACGCCCAGAGCATTCTCACAATAGATTAAGTAAGGGTCAACGTCCATTGGTGCTAAGCTTATAGTCCTTTAGTGCTATCTCACGAATATGTCGTGGCACTCTCAACGTTTCCTTGGGATCTGAACTTGACTCGCGAGGGCGGCAGATGTAGGGTTTTCGCCCGGAAATCGAGTTGAAACCGGAAACTCCGTCAGGCCCGTTCCGCCGCGGGAGAGTCGAGGTGCGCATTTCTTACGTCCCTGGTCAGCCCCGTCGAATCTTGCTTTTTTTGGCCGCGACCGCCTTTGGTTTGACGCTTCCCGGGATTCGCTTTGCCGCCCAAGGCCAGCGTCGTGCGCCGGACCACGTTCCACCGAAGCGCTCTTCACAGATCCATGACGGGTTCGGCATCAACTCCGACATGCCTCGCGCGCCTTACCTGCCCTGGAATCGCTGGTGGTGGACTCGCATGTTCGACGCGGGCGTGAAGTGGATCCGCATCGGACAATACGAAAACAGCTCCGAGCCCACCAGTTGGGACTGGGTCGAGCAGAAGCGCGGCGTCTACTCCCTCCCGCCGGAGGTCGACGATTATGTCGACTCGCTGGTCGAGAATGGAGTGAACGTTCAGGTCCAGCTCCTCTACGGCAACCCCATGTATACCTCCCCGGCCGGAAGAAAGCCAGACCAGATTACGCCCGAGCCCGGCAGCTTCCACAACGACGATCGCAGCCTTTACTCGGTCTTCTGGCCTCCCCGGACTCCCGAGCAGATCGAGGCCTTCACCAAGTACGTTCGCTGGGTCGTGAATCACTTCCGCGGCCGCATCCACTATTACGCCCTGTGGAACGAACAGGACATCGGCTATTGGAACCCGTGGGGGAATCCGGAAGAATACGGGCGGCTGCTCAAAGCCTTCATTCCGGCCGTGCATCAGGCGGATCCGGAGGCGAAGGTCATCTATGGAGGCCAGGCCGATCCCACCCGCGACTTCACACGGCGCGCCCTCGACACCTGCCAGTGCGCCTCGGGAATCGATGTTTACGCCTACCACACCTATCCCGGCTACGGCCGGAACCTGAATCCCGAGGCGATGGATTCAGGGGCGTACGGAACCGAATCACCGGCCAAGCTCCGCGACCTGGTGCGCAGCTACCCGGGAATCCGCAAAGACATTCCTTTCTGGGACGACGAATTCAATTCCATTCCTTCCTGGAAAGGGTCGGATGAATCGGTGCAAGTGAAGTACATCCCGCGCGGCCTGCTTTACAACTGGGCCGCGGGCGTCAAGACCTTCGTCTGGTTGCTCACCTCCGGCGTGGACGGGAATGAAAACGACGACTTCGGCCTCCTTCATGGCTTGCGCTACCTGCCGGATGATTTCACCCCACGGCCGGTATTCCTGGCCTTGCAGAACACCAACGCGTTGTTCTCGGATACGAAGTTTGACGCGGGAATCGAAATCCAATCGAGCGTTGTCGCGGTCATTCGCCAGGCGCGCTTCCCGTTTCTGGCATACGGCTTCCGCTCCGCCTCCGGCAAGGCCATCATCGCGTATTGGCTGGCCGCCCACAGCAATCCTGGGAACGTCTTTCCGCCCCTCGCCGCCACGCTGGCCATCAAGGATTCCGGCATTGTGCACCCCGTGCTCATCGACGTGGTCTCGGGCGAGATTTCGCCGCTCAACTGGAAGCAAGGCACGACCGACACCATCGAGGGGGCTCCGGTCCGCGACAGCGTGATGGCGATCGCCGACGAAAGCTATTTCGACTGGGATGTCCCGCCGGAGGCCCCGAGCTCGTTGAACGCGCAGGCGTCGGGCGGCTCGGTGGAGCTTTCCTGGAAATTGCATGGCGGCGAGATAACCGGCGTCGCCGTCGAGCGCCGTCGAGGTAACTCCGGCGCTTGGGAGCGCCTCACCAAGCTCGCCGGGGACGCGCAGTCTTACTCTGATTCCGGCGGTGCCTCGGGGCAGACGTTTTGCTACCGGGTGCGCGCGCTCAACGCGGCGGGCGAGTCTGCGTATTCCAATATCGCGCGCGTCGCGAGGTAAACACCAAGGTCGGAGTTACCTCCACACCCCCGCCGATTACGTCCAGCGAAACCACCGCAAGGCCAACAAGTAGGAAAGAACTCCCCAAAGGCCGAGCACCAGCAGGCGTGCCGGCTGGTGGGCGAGTGGAGCGCCTTCCAGGATGGCGGCGCGGAGGGCATCGTTCAGCGCGGTAAGCGGCAGCGCTTTAATCAGCGGATGAAGGAAGGCGGGGAATCGCTGGTAAGAAAAGAAGACGCCGGACAAAATCCACATGGGCATCATTACGAGGTTGATGAGCCCGCTGACCGTCTCGATTTTTTGCGCACGGCTGGCCGTAAGCAGGCCCACGCCCCCGAAGCAAAGCGCACCGGCGGCGCTAATGATCAGGATGGAGGCCCAGGAACCCGCGACGCGCATGTGAAACACCAGCACGCCGAATCCCAGCAGCAGCACCAGCTCAATCAACATCAACACCAGGCGGCTGCTGGCCAAGGCCAGAAGGAAGTCGCTGCGGCGCATGGGGCTGGCGACAAAACGTTTGAGCAACTTGCGCTGGCGCAAATCCACCAGGGCGAACCCGATTCCCCACATGCCGGAGTTCATCAGGTTCATGCCCAATAGGCCGGGAATCAGGAAGTCGATATAGCGCGCTCCGGGTTCGCTGGAAACGCGAGCGCTGCTGGGGAGGCGGTCTTTTCTTCCTGCGGCCAACTGGAGAGCGTCGTCGGTGACGCTGCGGGCCAGCACGCTTTCCGGGCGCGCCGGGTCATAGAGGTATTCGAACCCCGCGGCGCGCGGCGCGACCACCAGGTCGACCTTGCCCAGCCGAAACTGGTTGAACGCCTCGGGGGCAGGCAGCATTTCGGCATGCACCGTGCCCGCCGCCGACGCCGCGTGGAGCAGTTCCATCGCCTGCCCTGCCTCCGGGCCTGCCACCAGCGCCACGCGGCAGACGTCCGCGGGCTTGTTGCGGAAAGCAATCCCCAGCCCCAGCGCCAACAGAATCGGAAAGATGAATACCCAGAAAATGACCTCCGGCTCGCGGTACATCTCCTTCAGGCGCGCCAGGAGCAGGAGCTCGTAGCTTTTCCAACGGCCGGTAATAATCGGGTGATCGGGCGATCCGGTGATCGGGTGAACAGGAGAGATGGAGATCGGGTGATCGGGTGATCGGGTGATCGGGTGAACAGGAGAAACGGGGGAATCAAGATTTGAATCTCGAAATCCGGAGTCGTGCTCGTCAGATTTCGGGTCCTCGACCCTTGAGTTTCGATCCTTGCGCTTGTCTTGGAATTGATTGTTCATCCGATCACCCGATCTCCCGATTCTTCCTTCATTCCTCCCGCAAGTGCCGTCCGGTCAGGTGCACGAACACGTCCTCCAGGCTGGCATGGCGCGTGGTCAGGTGCAGCAAGTGCTTCTGGCGATTCTGTATGGCCGCAAGCAGGGCGGGGATGGTCTCATGCGGTTCGCGCACGCTCAGCACCACTCGCCCGTCTTCCTCGTGCACGGCTTCGACGCCGGGCAGCGAGCGCCACGCCTCCAGCTCGCCCGGGACATTCCCCGAGGCGTCGAATTCCACCATGTGATGCCCACCCAACTGCTCGATCAGTTCCGCCGGCGTCCCCAAAGCGATGGTAAGGCCGTGGTCGATGATCGCGATGCGGTCGCAGAGGCGCTCGGCTTCGTCCATGTAGTGGGTGGTCAGCAGGACAGTGCCGCCGCGCTGTTGGAACTGCCCGACGACTTCCCAAAGCTGGCGGCGGCTTTGCGGATCGAGGCCGGTGGTGGGCTCGTCGAGGAACAGGATTTTGGGATTGGCCACCAGCGCGGTGGCCACCGCCAGCCGCTGTTTTTGCCCGCCCGAAAGTTTACCCACCCAGGCGCCGGATTTTTCCGTGAGCGCCATCTCCTCCATCACTTCTCCAATGTCGCGCGGGCGGCGATAGAAACTCGCGAATAACTCCAGGGTTTCGCGCACGGTGAGCTTCTCGGCCAGGCGCGTTTCCTGGAGCGAGATGCCCAGCAACTCGCGGAGCTGGCGATTGTGCGTCCGCCAGTTATTGCCCAGTATTTCGATTTCGCCGGAGGTGGGTTCCAGCAACCCTTCGAGGATTTCGATGGTAGTGGTCTTGCCTGCCCCATTGGGTCCCAAGAGGCCGAAGCACTCGCCGGCGTGGATCTCCAAATCGAGCCCGCGAACGGCCTCGACGGCGCCTTGGTAGGTTTTGCGAAGCCCCCGGCAGCGAACGGCGACGTCCATGGTCCGCATCATACCGGATTGCAGCGCGGGTGGGAACTCACTTGTCCCCCATCACCGTGACCACCACGGTGCGTTGGCGTCCCCGCACATCGCACTCGAGGTGGAAGATTTGCTGCCATGTTCCCAGCAGCAGGTTGCCCTCGGCAATGGGCACGGTCAGTGAGGGCCCCAGCAGGGTTGCCTGCAAATGCGAATGGCCGTTGCCGTCGTGCCACGCCTGCTCGTGGCCGTAGTCACGGCTGGGGGGAATGAGCTTCCCGAGGATGGCCGGCAAGTCCTGCTGCAACCCGGGCTCAAACTCGATGGTGCCAATCGCCGCCGTGCTGCCGACATTGAAAACGTTGACGGTGCCGGTTTTGATGCTCGACGCGGCGACCGCGGCGGCCACCTGCGGAGTGATGTCGTGCATGTCGCCATTTCCTGCGGTGCGAAGCGAAAACTGTTTTTGGTGAACCATATCTCTATGTTCCCACGACGTGGGCAAGACATCGAGGATATTATGTTGTAAAATCGGAGTTGATCGGAAAAGGGCAAGCGGGCGGGACGAGAGGCGAAGGCACTGCCCACGGAGACACGGCCATGACCATCGAACTGAAACCGGAACATCAGCAAACGATCGACCTGGCAATCCGATCCGGAGTTTATCACGACTCCGGCGAGGTGCTCGACCAAGCGTTCGAGATCATCCGTGCGCAACTTCACTCCGAAGATTGGCTGGCGGAGCAGCGCGAAGCGGTGGCGGCCCAAATTGCCACAGGCTTTGCGCAAGCGGAGCGCGGCGAACTCATGGACGGTGAGGCAGCCATCGAGATGCTGCATCAACGCCGCGCCGCGCGCTCGAAGACGCGGGGATGAGTGCCCCCTTCCAACTCACCCCTCAGGCAACCGAAGACCTTGATGGCATTTGGTGGTTCATTAAGGAAGGCAGCGTGGAAGCTGCTGACCGGGTGGAAACAGAAATCATCTCCACATGCCGCAGGCTCGCCAGCCACCCCTTCATAGGGCATAAAAGGCGGGATATCACACCTCTCCCAAGGCTTCCCTATTAACGAAATATTGATTGCAGTGTGATAACCCGGTGTTACACTGGGGCGCAGTTTTCAGAAAGTGAGGGCTTCATGGATGTGCCCTCCCCACGCGATGTAACCCAATGGCTCCAAGCCTGGAGTGAAGGAGACCAACGGGCCCTGGAGCAGTTGACTCCGCTTGTCTACAAGGAACTGCACCGGCTCGCGCACCGCTATATGGCGCGGGAAGGACCAGGCCACCCCCTGCAAACCACTGAGCTCGTCAACGAAGTGTACTTGCGGCTGGTGGATGCGAGCGAAGTAAGCTGGCACGATCGCGCGCACTTCTTCGCGGTGTGCGCCCAGATGATGCGGCGCACCCTGATCGATTTCGCCCGCGCGCGCCAATATCAGAAGCGCTCGGGCAAGGCGATCCGCGTCGCCCTCGACAATCCTCTGGGCGTGGCGAGGCAGCCCGCCGTTGACCTGGTGGCGGTGGACGACGCCCTGAACGCTCTGGCCAACCTTGATCCCCGAAAAAGCCAGGTGGTGGAACTGCGTTTCTTTGGCGGTCTGAGCGTGGAAGAAACCGCCGAGGTGCTGAAAGTTTCTCGGGAAACGGTGCTGCGCGACTGGAAATTTGCCCGGGCGTGGTTGCGGCGCGAACTGGACAAATCGAGGACGCATGCCGCCTGAGCCCTTGCAGCGTGGTAGCGCGGACCTGTTTTTCCAAGGTCCGCGGCTTTTGGGCAGGACGCGTGGGATTCAGGCTTGTCCAAATTATGATCCGCATGAACGCGTTGGCCGCGAAGAATGAAAATGCGCGAAGCGCCTTGGAGTGCGGTAGCAGCAGCTACCGCCTTCCGCCTTGGGTTCATACGGCAAGGGCGCGAGAGGCGGAGGTAGAAAGGCGGTAGCTGCTGCTACCGCACTCCAAGGTGCCTTCGGCACAGCCGCACCGGGAGGTGTTCTGTAAGCCATGAATGCGGAGCGCTTGCAGGAAATCGAGAAGATCTTTCACGCGGCGCTGGAGCGCCCGGAGGGCCAGCGCGCGGCCTTCCTGGAAGAGGCCTGCGCCGGGGATGGAGCGCTGCGCGAGGAAGTGGAATCGCTGCTGGCGCATGAAGACGCGGGGAGCTTCATCGAGTCGCCCGCCATCAAGGTTGCAGCCCAGGCGCTGGCCCAGGATGAGTCGGAGGTGCGCCGGGCGCAGGAGGAAGAACGGCAGAGAATTGGCAGCATGGTTTCCCACTACCGCATTCTGGAGAAGCTCGGGGGCGGCGGGATGGGTGTGGTCTATAAGGCGGAGGACACTCGCCTGGATCGGGCGGTGGCGATCAAATTCTTGCCGGAGGACGTGGCGCACGACCGCGAAGCCCTGAAGCGTTTCCACCGCGAGGCGCGCGCTGCCTCCGCCCTCGATCATCCCAATATCTGCACAGTTCACGACCTCGGGGAGCACGAAGGCCAGCCTTTTATTGTCATGGAATGTCTGGAGGGCCAGACGCTGCGCGACCTCCTGGAAAACGCGAAACTGGAAACTGGAAACTCGAAAATCCGCCCACCGGCAAGTTTCCAGTTTCCAGTTTCCAGTTTCTCCTCCCGGCCTCCCCTTCCGCTCGAAACGCTCGTGGACCTGGCGACGCAGATCGCCGATGCGCTCGATGCTGCGCACTCGAAAGGCATCATCCATCGCGACCTCAAGCCGGGGAATATCTTTGTCACGAATCGCGGCCAGGCGAAGATTCTGGACTTTGGGCTGGCCAAGGTCCCTTTAGACAGGACGCAGACAGCGGCCGGCGCGGATTCGAGCGCACTCCAGACCGCTGCCGGGGCGGTAGCCGGGACAGTGCAATACATGAGCCCGGAGCAAGCCCTCGGGCAGCCGGTGGACGCGCGCAGCGACTTGTTTTCGTTCGGGTCGGTGCTTTACGAGATGGCCACAGGGCGCAATCCTTTCCCCGGTTCGACCGCCAGCGAAACCATTGCCCACATCCTGCACAGCCAGCCCGAAGCCATCGCCCGCTTTAACTACGACGTGCCGCAGGAATTGGAACGGATCATCCGCAAGTGTCTGGAGAAAGAAGCGGAGAACCGCTACCAGTCGGCAAAAGAGCTGAGGGTTGACCTGCGACGTCTAAAGCGGGAAACAGATTCCGCGCGTGATGTAGGGGCGGGCCTTGTGCCCGCCCAAGGGCGCCCACGAGGGGCGCCCCTACGGCGGTCGCGTGCGGTTTTGTTTGCCGCGGCAATCGCTGTCCTGGTCATAGTGGGCCTCAGTTACAACCTCTACCGGCTCGCTTACCGCCGGCCGCCAGCACGGGAAGCTGCCATGAAGATCACGCAGCTAACCACCAGCGGCACGGCCGCCAGTCCCACCATTTCTCCGGACGGCAAGTACGTCGTGTACCCACAATGGGAACAGGACCGAGCAAGTCTGTGGCTTTACCAGGTGGCGACGGGCAGTAACGTGCAGATTGTCCCGCCCGCTGCGCTCAGAATCTATCCACCGACGTTTTCGAACGACGGAAACTACGTATACTACCTCATTACGGACAAGGACCATCCCAAAGGCGCGCTGTGGAAAGTGGCCACCCTGGGCGGGACGCCACGCAAGCTCTTCGAAAATGTGTTCATCCTCGGGAACTTCTCGCCGGACGGCAAGCGGCTGGTATTTGTGCGGCGCTTTCCTGAGCGTGGAGAAGACGACCTCATGGTGGCCAATGAAGACGGCTCCGCCGAGAAACTAATCCGCGCCTTCCACTGGCCAGAGTGGCTTCATACCCAGCCCGCTTGGTCTCCGGATGGAAAGACCATCGCTATTTGCGTGTTCACTGGTCCAAGGCCAGTGTTCACCTATGCACGCCTGGTGGCCGTGTCAGTAAAGGACGGAGAAGAGAAGCCGATCGGCGGTGCCCGTACGTGGGGAGGGACCTTGCGGCCAGCGTGGCTTCCCGATGGCAGCGGGCTAATCACCACCGCAAGCGAGGTGCCCTCGCTTGGCCCCGGGGAGGCGGGGAACAGGTACCAGGTCTACGAGATTTCCTACCCGGAGGGCGAAGCTCGGCGAATCACCGCGGATCTAAATTCCTATTTGGGAATGGGAGTCACCGCGGATGGGAATGCGCTTGTTACTCTCAAAGTCGAATACTATTCAAACCCGGTGATAGCTTCCATGGACAAGGCCGGTCACGCCGTCGAAGAGCACGTTTTGACGGGGACCGACGGCAGGTACGGCCTCGACTGGACTCCCGACGGCCGGATCGTCTATACCGTGCTCACAGCGACCGAGGTGAATCTGGGAAGCATGGATGCGCAGGGAGGTGACCGCAAACAGTTAACGGCTTTGGGCGTCGAAGGAGAATGGATCCGGGAACCCTCGGTATGTGGTGATGGGCGGCACATCGTGGCAGATTCGAATCGCGGAGGTAACACCGGCTTGGTGAAGATGGACCCCGACGGCTCAAATTTAGTCCAACTGACGAGTGGGACTTTTGATAGTGCGCCCTCGTGCTCCCCGGATGGGAAATGGGTGGTTTTCCAGTCCCAGCGAACAGGGAAGTGGACGACCCTCTGGAAGATCTCCATCGATGGCGGCGAGCCGACGCAACTGACCACGGAGTGGACATACCTCCCCGCCGTCTCGCCCGATGGAAAATGGATTGCCTGCGGTTACTGGCCAGATCCAAATAAGCAAGAGTACAAGCTCGCCATCTTGCCGGCCGCTGGCGGCAGGCTCGCCAAGACCTTCGAGTCAAAGGGGGATTCAATTGGGGTGAAATGGACGCCCGATGGGCAGAGCCTGACTTATTCCGTTTATGAGCCCTTTACCTGGTTTGGAATCGGCGTTACTCCCTTGGCCGCAAACCTCTGGAGCCAGCCGATTGCCGGCGGACCGCCGAGGCAAATAACCAACTTCGAGATGGGCAGAATCTATAGCTTTGCATGGTCCCGGGACGGTAAGCGCCTGGCGGTCGTGCACGGCCCCGTCAGCGGCGATGTCGTAATGATCAGCAACTTCCGGGGTCGAGAATAGGCCCTGCGCCGGCCCGAGCGTGGTAGCGCGGACCTGTTTTCCCAGGTCCGCGACTTTTGGGTGGAACGCATGAGACGAACCGCGGACCCAAAATAACGGGTCCGCGCTACTTGTGGATTGCGCAGAGCAAAGCTCTGCGGCCGGCTGACACGCAGAGCTTTGCTCTGCGCCTGGAGTTTCTACATTTTTCACGCGTCGGCGGCCTGGGTGAGGGCGCGGTCGGTGAGTTGGAAGCCCAAGGATTGGGGGCTTTCGGGGTGGTCGACCATTTC
>JBEKNU010000287.1:0-9901 GCA_049522495.1 Terriglobia bacterium | reverse complement strand
TCGCTCAACTTCCTCGGGGGTCAACACCAACTTTGCACGCCTCGATTTTCCTGCCATGCCACCGAGCATACCAGGAAAGCGGGCCTATGTGAACATCTTTTAACGAAACGATATACTAGTGCCTAGTGGCGAGTGGCAGGTAGAGAGTCCGGGGTCCGGAGTCCGAAGTCCGGGGTCGAAGTCCGAGGTCGAAATGCGGGCGACCGGGCACGTTGACGAGGAACGGCCAACCCGCGGTTGTGCGTGGCAGGCAACCGGTGGTCGAGGCGGCGGAAGTGACCCCTCATCCGGCTCCGTCGGCTGACGGACTGGTGAGAACGCCGGTCGCGGTCCACCTTCCCCGATTCCTGGGGTCCGATGGACCCCATCGGGGTCCTGAAATCGGACTCCCCTCGGAGAAGGTGGTCATCAGCGCGGGGCGCGCACGCGCGCGAAGAACAATTTCCTTCTCCGCGGGGGAGAGGGGGGACCGCAAGGCGGAGGGGGCCCCACGTTTTGCAGGTCGTGGGGGTGAGGGGTCACTTCCTGGCCTTCTCGACCGACGCCCGGATAGACTCCAGCACTTCGCGCACGAACTCGTCTGGGTGTTCGAGCACCATCGCATTCGGAATCCGCAACAATCGAATGCCGAGGGTCCGCAAATAATCTTCTTTGGCGGCATCTTTGCGCATCTGGTCGATCTGAGAGTGGACGCCGCCATCGAGTTCAATGGCCAATCGGTGTTGGAAGCAATAGAAATCGAGCACACCGTTTTCTATGCGGAATTGACGGCGAAACTTCGCGCCCAGCCGACGATCCGGTAGGAGTCGCCACACGGCCCTTTCGGCTTCCGTTGGGGTCCGTCGCAGTTCGCGAACTCGCGGCGTGGGGATTTTCACGGGGCGATTTTACCAGTACCACCAGAACGGGGCCGCGCGCAGGCGCGCCGAAGAAACCCCTCATCCGGCCTCGTCCCTCCGCCACCTTCTCCCCTTGGAGAAGGAAAACACAGCCGGCAGCGCATCTCAGCACTACTCCGCGGCACCGGCTCTGCATAGGAGAAGCGTCCGGGATGCGGAAAATCGGTAAGGGATTGCGCAGAGCAAAGCTCTGCGATTCGATTCGCAGAGCTTTGCTCTGCGCAATCCGACACACGGATGGGAATCCGGGGAACCCGAAGCTTGGACATTTGCGAGGTTCTTGCGCGGTAGATTTCTTACGTGTTGCCGGGATTCTGGACGGGAGCGATTTCGCTGAGCCTGCCGAGGTCGAGCACCATTTCGCCCTGGGCATCGGGCTCGAAGGCGGGGACGAAGCGCGCTCCCCACACCACTTCCTCGAATCGGTAGGAGTGGCGAACGTGGACCGTCTGGAAGAAGGTATCGTCGAACGCCTTGATCGTAATCAGAAACTCCACTTGACGCTCTGCCAGGTAATCCGCTCCCTTGCCCCAGAGCGGGCTTCCCTGGTCAATGGGATGGACGATGGTCCAGGTGAGGGGCAGGAACTGCACGCGATGGCGTTCCAGCGGCAGATACTTGTACTTCCGCAGCGGCCCTTGGTCCGAGGGTTCCACGGAACTCAGCATCACGCGCGCTTCCACCTCCATCAAATTGTTGCTGCGCCGGTTGGCCACACGGAACTGCAGGCTGGTGCCGGATTGATAGGGCGCCACCACCATCTGTTTGCTGAAGGCCAGGCGGGCCGCGGGCCGCGAGAATCGCCCAAACAGCAAGCCGGTGCCAATGGCCAGCGCCATCAATCCCAGCAGGGCTTGCAGCGATGCCACCAGGCTGGTCAAAACACCATCCGGAGAAATTCGGCCGTACCCCACCGTGGTGAAGGTTTGCGCGCTGAAGAAGAAAGCGCTCAGAAAGCGGCTGAGCGCGGTGCTGGTGTCTGCGCCCTGAAGGTGCTGGACGCCGATCTTCACGTATATCAACGCAAAAACCGCATTGGCGATGAGGAATCCGCCAAAAATCATCACCGTGAAAACCGGCCACGAGGCGTTGATCATGAAAAGATAAGGGTGAACGTCGCGCCAGGTGGTCCCGCGCCGGCGAACGTTGAATTCCCCGCTGGGGTTGATGATTCGACTCAGACCGCCGCGGTATTTTTACGTGAAACCGGGGTCAAATGAAGGCTTGTTCATATGGATGATGATAAAAGTAGGGGCGGTTCGAGAACCGCCCCCTACTGTCCCCTGTAACCTGTTCCCTATCACCTGTTCTTAAGGAATGTGCCCTCTTCGAGCTCCTGGAAAGCCTGCCGGAGCTGCTCCTGCGTATTCATCACGATGGGGCCGTACCACGCCACCGGTTCCTCCAGCGGCTTTCCGGAGACCAGCAGGAACCGAATCCCGTCGTCCCCGGCCTGTACTATCAATTCATCGCCACGGTCAAAGAGGATCAGCGAGCGGTTGTCCGCCTCCGTGGGAGGATGCGTGTCAGCCCACCCCACCGATTCGGTGGGCACGGCGAGCGGCCCCGACGCGTTGCAAAACTTCCCATTCCCCGCGAAAACGTAGGCGAAGGCATGGCGCGTCGTCTCCACCGGCAGCGTCTTCTTCCTGCCGGGAGGCACGGACACATCAAGATAAATCGGGTCAGCAGCGATGCCGTCCACGGGGCCTGCCTTCCCCCAGAAATTCCCGCACACGATGCGAACCCGCGTGCCGTCGTCGTCCTGGACCTCAGGGATGTCGAGCGCTTTCACTTCCTGATAGCGCGGCGAGGTCATTTTGAGCGCTGACGGCAGGTTCGCCCACAACTGGAACCCGTGCATGCGGCCCGTCGCATCGCCCTTGGGCATCTCTTGGTGAATGATGCCGCTGCCCGCCGTCATCCACTGCACGTCGCCGGCGGCGATGGCGCCCTGGTTTCCCATGCTGTCGCCGTGCTCCACCGTTCCGGCCAGGACGTAGGTGATGGTCTCAATCCCGCGATGAGGATGCCACGGGAAGCCGGCAAGATAATCCTGCGGAATGTCGTTGCGGAAGTCGTCGAGAAGCAGGAACGGGTCGAAGTCCGATGTGTTGCCGAACCCGAACGCGCGACGCAGGTGCACGCCGGCGCCTTCCAGAGTGGGTTTAGAGCGAACAACGCGCTTAATGGGTCGCAGTGACATTTTGACCTCCTCAGGGGAGTGTACATTGTTTGGTCCTGGTCTGCCACCATTCATGGGATTCGTTTAGAAGGGGTTCGACCCTCGATAGGGCGTAGGGGCGGTTCGCGAACCGCCCCTGCTTTTCATTCCGTGGGTTTCATCCGCCAGTTGACGGACTAATGGTATTGTTCCCCTGCGGGGAACCGGGCAGGGGCGGCAATCTATTGCATGTGGGTACAGGCAGGGAGTGCGATTCGAGATGACTTGGCGGGAGGCAGTGAACAGATGAAGGTCATTCTCTTCGGCGCGTCAGGGATGGTGGGACAAGGCGTTTTGCGCGAATGCCTGCTCGATCCTGAGGTTGTAACCGTCCTCTCGATCGTGCGAAGCAGCACCGGGCAGCAACACTCGAAACTGCGCGAAATCATCCACAAGGACTTCTTTGACTTTTCTTCACTCGAATCGGAGCTGTCAGGATTCGACGCTTGCTTCTTTTGCCTCGGCGTAACTTCTGCGGGGATGTCCGAAGAAAACTATCGGCGCATTACCTACGAAATCACCCTAGCGGCGGCACAAACCTTGGCGAAGCTCAACCCCAACATGACGTTCATTTATGTCTCTGGCGCGGGCACGGACAGTTCCGAGCGCGGCCGCTCGATGTGGGCGCGGGTGAAAGGACAGACCGAAAACGCCTTGCTGCGCTTACCGTTCAAAGCAGCGTACATTTTCCGTCCCGCAGTGATTGTGCCACTCCACGGGATCAAGTCAAGGACCAGGCTCTATCGGGTTTCTTACACGGTCCTGGGGCCTCTCCTTCCCTTAATGAAAGCCCTCATGCCGAAGTATGTCACCACCACCGAGAAGCTGGGGCGGGCCATGCTTATTGTCGCCAAGCGGGGCGCGCCCAAGCCAGTGCTCGAAAACTCTGACATCAACAATCTATGAGGTTGGGTTTCGGTGCCCTGTAGCGGCGGCCTAAGACCACTGTTGGCGCTCAGAGAGCGCCGCTACAAGTTATGTCACTCTGGCTAATGGCCGGAAGTGAGGGCCTTCAGGTAACGGTAGTAGAAGTCGACGCCCTGAAAGAACGACTCCACGCGCAGGCGCTCGTCGCGGCCATGGGCGCGCACGTCGTTCATATCGATGGCCACACCGGAGATCCCATAGGTGGGCATGCCTGCGGCGTTGGTATAGACCCCGTCCGATGCGCCGGTCGCCATGGTGGGAATAACGGGCGTTCCCGGCCACAATTCTCCGGCAATTTCCTCCAGTGTCTGCATTACCTCGGGGCGCAGTTCGACCGTCGGCAGGGCTTGGGCGTTGGGAGCGCTATCGAGCACCCGGCCGCTGTTATCGACATATCCGACCTCCACCTTGGGATCAGCGAAGACGCGGACGAGAGTCTGCCGTACCTCTTCGCGCGTGTGTCCGGGCAGGATGCGGCAGTTCACGTTGGCTCGGGCGCTTTGAGGAAGGGCATTGTTGGCGTGTCCCGCATCCAGCCGCGTGGCCACGCAGGTGGTGCGCAGCGTCGAGTTCTGAAGAGGGTCCAGGAAAAGGCGCGCCGCCGCAGCGGGGTCCGGCGGGCTATTCAGAATGGCCCGCATGTCCGCGGCCTCCTGGCCGGTTTCCACGGAGGCCATGCGCTCAAAGTAGGCGCGCGTGATGTCGTTCAACTCCAGGGGGAATTGAAAGCGTTCCAGGCGGCCCATGGCGTCGGTAAGATGATAGATAGCGTTGTCCGGGACGGGCAGGGAACTGTGCCCGCCCGGGTTGGTTACCTTGAGCTGGAAGTCCGCGTAAAGTTTCTCGCTGGCGTCCATGGAGACGATGACGGGCTTGCCGCTGTCGGTGTCCACGCCGCCGCCGTCGGCGTTGAGGACATATTCGGCATTGATCAAGTAGCGATGATTCTTGATGAGCCAATCCACGCCGTTTGACTGCCCACCTTCTTCGTCGGCGGTCAGGGCCAGGATGAGGTCGCGGTCCGGTTTGAACCCTTCCTGCTGGAGGCGGATGAACTCGGTGACCCAGATGGCGTCGTCACTCTTCATGTCCTGCGTGCCGCGGCCGTAGAAGTAGCCGTCCTTTTCGACGAACTGGAAGGGATCGGTGGTCCAGTCGGAGCGGCGCGCCTCCACCACGTCAAGATGGCCAATCAGAAGGACGGGTGGGTGCGCACCTGTGCCATGCAGACGCGCCACCATGTTGCCTTTGCGGGGGTTGGGCCCCAAGACCACAACATCGCTCGCGGGGAAGCCGGCGTCGCGCAGGCGCTTCGCCATGGCCTCAGCGGCAACGGTGGTGCTGCCCACGGAGTCCGTGGTGTTGATCTCGATGAGTTGCTTGAAAATGTCGTGCGCGAGCTGCCGTGTTCCGGCATCAATTTGGCCCAGCAGGGTGGGCGCAGTAAACACCAAGGCCGCGGCCGCCAGAGACAAGGTCTTCAATAGATGTCGAGGCATCGCGGCATTATATCAAACACGACCCACGCCTAGGCCCTGGCGTTTGCGGCAGCCTGCGGCCAAGAATTGTCGCCCAAGAGAAGTTTGACCCGATATACTGGTCGGCGCATTTTCGGTTTGCCGGCAAGCGCCCTGGCGGTGCTGACTCATAAATCCCCGGGTGAGTAACTCCGATGAAAAGATTGGGAATCCTTCTTTCCGGTCGCGGTTCGAACTTTGAGGCCATTGCGCGCAATGTGCAGGCGGGCAAGATTCCGGCGGAAATCGCCGTAGTGGTCAGCAACAAGCAGGAAGCGATCGGTCTTGCGCGCGCGAGGGAAATGGGCCTCGAAGCCCGCTTCATTCCCTCCAAGGGCATAGAGCGCGAGGCCTTCGACCGCGAAGTGGTGGCGGTGTTGAAGGAATTTCAGGTGGATCTGGTCTGCCTGGCGGGTTTCATGCGCATTCTCAGCCCTTACTTCGTGCGGGAATTTCCCCGACGGATTATGAATATCCATCCTGCCTTGCTCCCTTCCTTTCCGGGGGAGGACGCGCAGCGGCAGGCGCTCGAATACGGCGCGAAATTCACGGGTTGCACGGTGCATCTTGTCGACGAAGGTGTGGACACGGGGCCCATCGTGTGCCAGGCGGTGGTACCGGTTCAGGACGACGACACGGTGGAAACACTCGCGGCACGCATTCTCCAGGAAGAGCACCGCATCTATTCGGAAGCAATTTGTCTGCTGCTTGAAGACAAGTTGCGCTTCGAGGGCCGCCGGGTGCTACGCAAGAGTTGATCCTGCGAAACCTGCGGCTCGGGACGATTTCCTGGCCCGCTGCACCAATTGACGACAATTGATCCTCATTGTTCCTCATGATACACTCCAGTGTGTATACGGAGGCGCACGTCATGGTCAGAGTCAATATTACGTTTGACCGGGAGACACTGCGTTTGGCGGATCGAGAAGCTCACCGGAGGAAGACTTCCCGGAGTGATTTTGTCCGGAGTGCCATCCGTTCGGTCGCGAAAGAAAGCGATCGAGCGGTCGAGGAAGCTGCTCTTCGTGAGCGGCGGCGAAAGGCGGTTGAGGGAATTCGTCACATGGCCCATAAGTTCGGAGACTGGCCGGCGGAACAGATCCTCCACGATATGCGCCATGGTTTCGAGGGAGATAGAGGTTGACTCCTTCACACTCTCGCCCAGATTACATCGTGGATACATCTGTGGCATTGAAGTGGTATGTCCAAAGGGGCGAGGCCGATGTAACGAAGGCTTTTCAGCTCCTAGAAGCGCAGGGCCGAGGCCAATGTGTGCTGAGGGCCCCTGAGCTTTTGCTTTGGGAGGTCGCTAATGCCTTGGCCATCGGGCATAAGCTTAAGCCCGCGGAAGTCTCGGAGGCGCTAACTCATCTGCGAGGACTCGAACTGGATTTGAACGCACTGCAATGGTCGACCCTGCAAAGCGCGGTGGAGATCGCCTCGGCGTCGGACGCCACGGTCAATGATGCCTATTACCTCGCTCTGGCGCTGGAGTCCGGCGGCGTTCTCGTAACCGCCGACGAGAAGTTTCTGCGCAAGGCCCGCCGCTACCCTGGCATCGTCTCCTTGAGCCAACTTCAACTGCCCGACGTGCTCGCGTGAACTCATGACCCTCGACGAACAACTCGGTTATCTCACCAAAGGCGCGGAGGAAACCATCCGCGTGGAAGAGCTCAAGGCGAGGCTCGAGCGCTCGGCGAAAACCGGCAAGCCGCTGCGGGTGAAGGCGGGGTTTGACCCCACGGCGCCGGACATTCATCTGGGCCACACGGTGCTGATCCGCAAGCTCAAGCATTTTCAGGATCTCGGCCACACGGTGATTTTTCTGATTGGCGATTTCACCGGGATGATCGGCGACCCGTCCGGCCGAAACGTGACGCGCCCGCCTTTGACGCCGGAGGAGATCGCCGCCAACGCGGAAACTTACAAGAAACAGGTCTTCAAGATCCTCGATCCGCACAAGACCGTGGTGGACTTCAATAACCGCTGGCTCGGCAAACTTTCCAGCGCCGACTGGGTAAAACTCTGCTCGCACTACACCGTGGCGCGGATGCTGGAGCGCGACGACTTTGCCAATCGGATGAAAGAGCAGCGGCCCATCTCCATGCACGAACTGCTCTACCCGCTCTCGCAGGCGTACGATTCCGTGGCGCTTGAGGCCGACGTCGAACTCGGCGGCACCGACCAGAAATTCAATCTGCTCGTCGGCCGCTCGATTCAGCCGGAATACGGGCAGGAGCCGCAAGTCATCATGACCATGCCCATCCTGGAAGGGCTCGACGGTGTACAGAAGATGTCGAAGTCGCTGGATAATTACGTGGGCATCAATGAGCCGCCCACCGAAATGTTCGGCAAACTCATGTCGATTTCGGATGAGATGATGTGGCGTTATTACCTGCTGCTTACCGATCTGACCCCGGCCCAAATTGAGGCGCTCAAGGCGTCTGTGGCCTCCGGAAAAGACCACCCACTCGCAGTGAAAAAAGCCCTGGCATGCCGCATCATCACGGATTTTCACAGCGCCGATGCCGCCACCCGGGCGCAGAAGGGCTTCGAAGCGCAGTTCCAGAGTAAAGGTGTAGATCCAAACGCCCAGGAGCTAGAACGGGTGGGAGTCCTTTGCCGGTTTGACACCTGGCTTGTGGAACTGGGATCGTGCAAATCCAAGAGCGATGCCCAGCGTCAAATCAAGGCAGGAGCCGTCAGCTGGGCCGTGGGAGATTTGGAGAATCCTGTCTGGGAGAAGGTCACCGACCCAGCGGCGGAGTTTGATCCGTCGGCCTATCCCCGCAGCAAGGACCACCTCGAAATGGTTTTCAAAGTTGGCCGCAAACAAATCCGCGTTAAGTTCAAGTTCCCACCCAAGTAGGATGCCCTGGTGATTAAGGTGGAATGCGCCCGCCCCCGTATTGGGAAACGCAAGAACCGGGTTTCCGTCCCCAATTTTCTTGTGCCAGAATGAATGACAGGCGAATCTAATTAGAAACGGGCCGTGGGTTGCTGCTGGGACGAGGTCTCTCGCGGCCAGGGTTGTATCGGAGGAAGATTATGCCGGAGATCACCGAGTCATTCCTGCGAGACCAGTTGGTGGTGCGACGCCGCAGGTTGGAATCTGCTGCACAGGCTGTCGGCGCGCAGGGCGGCATCGCAGAACTTTTGAACGAAGTGGACGCGGCACTGGCGCGTATGGAAGTGGGAACCTACGGTCTTTGCGAAGCCTGCCATGAATCCGTGGAGAAGGACCGCCTCCTTGCTGACCCCTTAGTCAGGTTATGTCTTGATCATCTGAGTGCGAATCAACGTCGCGCGCTGGAGCAGGACCTTGAGCTTGCGGGCCAACTCCAGCGAGGGTTGCTGCCGGAAGCAAACTTACGATTCGGCGGCTGGACCGTCTCCTATCACTACCGACCACTAGGACTGGTGAGTGGCGACTACTGTGACTTGGTAGTGCGTGAGAATGGATCAGCGGACCTCTTCTTCGCCTTAGGGGACGTATCGGGGAAGGGGGTTGCGGCCTCCCTGCTGATGTCGCAGCTCCAAGCCATTTTTCGGACATTGACGGCCGCGGACCTTCCTGCCCAGGCCCTCGTCGAACGTGCCAGCCGCATTTTCTGCGAGACGACGATGTCCACTTTTTTTGCCACGCTCATCTGTGGGCGGGCGGATTCATCGGGTGGGATTGAGTTGTGCAATGCCGGCCATTGCCCCGCGTTGGTGGGTCAACAAGGGAAAGTCACACGCCTGGAAGCCACCGGCGTTCCGATTGGCTTGTTCTGCGATGGCCGCTACTCCACGCAAAAGGTGCGACTTGCCGCGGGCGAGACCCTGTTCCTCTATACCGACGGCGTCTCGGAAGCCCGGTCTCGAACCAACGAAGAGTATGGCGAGACGCGCTTGGTGGAGTTTCTGACGCAGAAACCCGATTTGGCCCCGGAAGCGTTGATTTGTGCTTGCTTGGATGATTTGAATGCCTTCCGTTCCGGACAGCCTCTGCTGGACGACCTTACGATCATGGTGATTCAACGCACCCATTAATGGGGGAAGCTGCCGCCATTCATGCGGTGCGGTTTGCCCGGCCCGACGCAAGGGGGCGCTTCTTTCAGAAATGGCGCATGACCTCTCGGCGTAGAATCGGCGATTTCGCAGACCTTAGTGTGGAAGCAGCCTTAGCCCGTTGAGTTTATATAAGTTCCGCTTCTTTCCCCGATCAAGTCATTTTTGCAAATCTCCAAAAGGTCTTGACAGCGGCCTTTTCTGACATTATTATTAATGTCAGTAGAAAGGGGACCCTTATGCCCAGTGATCCCGAGCTCCAGTTGCGTGGTCGTCTTGTC
>JBEKNU010000286.1:0-9957 GCA_049522495.1 Terriglobia bacterium | reverse complement strand
ACTACGCGGTCCGTTATGGTCAACGGCGGCGCAGGGATTCGAAGCTGGAAACGGTGCGCGTCCTGGCGCGCGAACGCCGGATCGAACACCGAAGAGATGGTTCGCTTCATGGTGGCGATTTCTTCCAACTCTCGGCGCCCCAGCTTCGGTCCCGGCCGGGATGGTGCCGGGCGCGGCGCGTCAGGCGGCGGCAGGCCGGCGGTCGGCGTGTTCTCGGGCTCAGGCGGGGTTTGGAGCTCCGGGGCCAAACCCGGCAAGATGGCATGATGCGCCGGGGTACGTGCCGCCAGGATGCGCGCAGCAGCATCGCGCTGGAGGGCTAGAAACTTCTGGTGGAGATCCGCCATGGACTGCAAGTGGCTTGCATGGGCATCGGCGAACGCCTGAAGCACCGCGACCGCGCGGGCCATCGTAGCATGGGCGAAAGGCGGCACGGCGGCGGGCACGGGCGGTGGGGAGGGTTTGGGTGCGCGCACGGCCGCCCTTGCTGCTCGCCGATACACTGGCGGAAGGGCGGGCGCCGGGAGCATGCGCTCCCTAACCTTGCCGTTCCCGCTCACCGATGTTTGCACAGGAGGCGTGTTCATGATGCGGCGGAAACGGCCTCGGCGGGCTGCCGGAGGTCCGGACGGAGAACGAATTCAGCCCCGCTGAGTACGGCAACCATGTCGCCCTCCGGCGTCGCCAGAGCGACATCGCACACCACTTGGGCATGTTGCACATGACGCGTCCACGCCGTCGTTCTCAGCCGCCCCCGCGCGGCGCCGGGCGCGAAGAGGTGGAAGGACCGAAAGGCCATGGGAAGCGTGGCGCCACCGAGCAGCTTCTCGGACCATTTCAACCCAATCTGGAGCATGCCGTCGATGGCCGCCGGATCGGTTTGCCACGCGCCGAGTTTCCACCCCAACTCGGCAAGCCCGGCGACGTTCGCACTCATGCCGACATGGTCCGTCGCGTCGAGCGAGCGAAGCGCCTGAAAGGCCGGGCCGTGAAAGAGCACGACTCCGTCGTAGATTCGCTCGTCGGAGGTCGCCGCGCCGGCCGGTTCGACCACCGCTTTCCAGTCCGGTGACGAAGACTCGAACTCCGCGGTTGCGGAATAGCAAATCAGGTCTCCAGGACCGCGCAATTCCAGGCGCCATTTCCCCTCCTCAGAGCGACGGGTGATCTGCAGGAGTTCACCGCGCAAAGCCGCGTCCAGCTTGATCCCGCGGAGAACTTTGAGCGATCGCAGCACCGGCGTTCGGCCCGGCGAGACCCCGCGCATTGCGCGGAAGAACCATTCAATGACCAATGCGATCGGGACGACAGGGACGCCGTTGAGGGCATGGTCCCTCAGGTAGGGATAGTTCGCGTCGTCGACCCAGAGGTCGAATGCGGTGTCACGTTCACGCTTCGCCGGTAACGCCTGGGAAATCGAATCGCCGCCTGCAAGCACCACAACGTCGTCGGCCGGGGAGCCTTCCGCGACGAAGGCCCGCGCGCCGGCTTCCAGCGTGATGAGAGGCACGCCCAGACTCTGGAAATGCTTACGCAGGGGCGGTGTTACCATGCCGCCTTCCCAAGGCCCCCAGCCAATGGCGCGCACGACGCAGAGCGTCCCACGCCGCGCACGTTCGGCACACGCCACGAGATTGAGAATCTCGTTGGCCATGGCGTAGTCGCACTGGCCGGCGTTGCCCGCCTTGGCGACGAACGAGGAAAAGAGACAAATCCACGCCAGGTCGTCGTCTTGGGCCGCTTCGAGGAGCGCGCGAAGACCTTGCACTTTCGTGTCGAAGACGCGATCGAACTGGGCGTCGGTCTTCTCGATGAGCCGCTTGTCGGCGAGGACACCCGCTCCGTGGATGAGGGCCTTAATCGGCCCAAACCGCGTCCTGATGTCGGCGAAAGAACGCCGAACCGCCCCCGTATCCTGGGCGCCGACAAACACGCCGGGCCTGGCCGCATAGCGCGCTGCCACTGCCCGCGCGGCGCGGAAGGCTTCGCGATTAACCGCAATGGCATCGTCGCCCGATTGCACAGTCCTGAGGCCGCCCAGAAAAATCACGGCATCGGCATCGGCGGGCACTTCCGCAACGACCTCGGCCACGACGCCCTGTTTCGCCAGGCGCCGCACCACCGCTTGGGCAATGCCGTCACCGTCGTCGGTGACCACAACGCGCCCGCCCGCGCGAAGTCCCGCCAGCGGCAGACCGATGGCCTCCTCGGCCACCATGCGGACGGCATACCGCTCGAGAGCCGGCGCCGCAACCAAAGGCTCTGCGGCCGACGCCGCGGGCGGTGTGTGCAAATTCTCCGTCGGCACGTTCTCGCCGAGAAATCTCACGACGTCGCCGAGCGTTCGGAGTGCCGCCATGTCGCTCGCCATCACCTCGGGAAGGAAGGGAACCGCCTCCCACATCGCCGCGAGGATTTCCACGCGCTTGATGGAATCGATGCCGAGGTCGGCCTCTAGATCCATGTGCATCCCCAGCATGTCGGCCTGGTAGCCAGGATTGGGGATTTGGGATTTTGCAACCTAGCGATTTCCCTGAACTTTTGCCTGACAATTGTGGATATCCCACTAATACCCGATATTGAGGGCTATTCCCCAATCATGAAATATACTAACTATTTTATTTTCAATAACTTAAAGATATTTCACCATTTTCCATTTTGTTTTCAATAACTTACCCGACAGGTCGGCATTCTTAACATCATTTTGCCGGCACGCTCCCCCCACATGTGCAAATAGTGTCAAGTAGAAATTCTGCCTTTCGTCAAAATTTTGCTTAAGCGACCGCAAGGTGCAAGGGACCCATACAGAGGCTGTGAGAAATTAGACGGTTTCACGCAAAGGCGCAAAGACGGAAAGGTCGCGAAGAATAATTGCTTTACTTCCTTTGCCCCTCTGCGCCTTGGCGTGAAATGTTTTTGCGTTTTCCGCAATTCTCTCACGTCTTCGCAGCATGGAGAGGCACGCAAGGGAAAATGCCGCGCTCCGATTAGTCGGGGTGCAACTCGTTTGCTCGGCTCTTGAGTTGCTCAGAAACAAACCGATCCAGCTCAGCGCGGGAGACGCCTAATGGCTCCAGGAGTTTTGTGGCGCGGTCAATGATGTCGTCGGTCCTCCGTTGTGCAGCCACCACACTGTCCAAAAGGCCGCTGTCAGCAAGCTCTTCGTGACTAAACCGCAGGGTGAGTGCCAGGGTTTCGAGCAGGGGGGCATCCAGGGGCAAGTCGGCAATTCGCGCCCCAATCAGAAGCATTGCCACTTCGGGGTTATTAACAGTCATCGGTCCGGCTTTGATGTTGCCCTCTCGTATTTGAATCGAGAGGCGGGACGCGCTACGCTTGCCCGACTTGGCGAGGCATCGCAGCTAACAACACTCCTCGCCCTGCAACGCTTTTTTCCCTTCCAGGCAGATGACAGGAACCGCAACCAGCGCGGCGGCGGGGTCTATCCAGCGGATATGAAGCAGCGCATTGAGGACCAAGCCGGCAAGGGTTATGCCGGCAAGGTAGGCACGAGGATTCGATCAGACTGTCGGCGCCAAAGGCCAGAAGCACGGGGCTGCGGGCGCGCCATGCGGAAAAGAGAGCAAGGGCACACTCCACCACCATCCAGATCAGCGTGACCACCTGCAACCGCATAATCTGGCGCGATATTTCGCCGGAAGTTCCTGCGCATCTACAGCCGTGGGTCAATGTCCCGCGTCCGGTTTCTTCTTCAAAGCAGGTAGTGCCCGTATCACCGCCCGTGACGCATCCCACCCTGGCATAGCAAGTGTAGCGCGGACCCCCGTCTTTGGGGTCCGCGGCTCTTCTCTTGCAAAAACCGGGAATCTCAAAGGTAGACGTCTACCTTCAGGTTCGGAAGCGCGAGTCTCGGGAAGAACCGCAGACCTCAAAGGCGGAGGTCTGCGCTACGCTCACTTGAATCCGGTTTGGGAATCAACCCTCGGTTATATCCGCGACGAACTCAAGGCCAAGCGCTTCTTTGACTTCGTCAACCCTGACGACGTGGGGGCTACCCAGGAGGCCACGATCCCGAAAATGTCGCGGTCATAAAGGAACCGACGCCGCAACCTGGACGTGCGATCCATCTGCGCGCGATGCCGTGCGGAGGCAATAGCGAACCGGACGGTCGAGCGCTGGCGGGCGCGAAAAAGCGCGGACCTACAAGACAGGTCCGCGCTACGCTTGCTGAGGCAGGACAGTAGGGCAGCAAGCCCCACACGCCTCGGGCCGTTCCTCGCGTTGCTTCTCCTACCGCGAGCCTCCCCCCGTGCCGCTAACGGGCGCCGATCGCCTCACCCGATACCACCAGTTCAACCCGGCGGTTAATCTGCCTGCCCTCAGCCGTGTCGTTGGTGGCCACAGGTTGGGTCTTACCGAAGCCTTTGGCGGTGACCGAATTTGTTGCTACCCCTTGCGCTACCAGGTAGTCGCGCACGGACCCAGCGCGTTGTTCGGAAAGGTTCTGATTGTATTCGTCACCTCCCACGTTGTCCGTATGGCCGTCCACCTCAATGTTGAGTCCAGGGTAGGCGAGCAGAATGCCGGCGACCTTGGACAGCTTTTCCCGGGCCCCCGGCTTCAACGTGTATTTGGCCGTGTCAAACAGCACATCGGACATGTTCACGATAAGCCCGCGGGCGGTATCCCGCGTTTGAAGAACCGAGTTCAATTGCTCAGCCAACTTGGCACGCAGGGCCGCTTTGTCGTTCTCGGCCTGTTGCGCAGCAAGTCGAGCTTGTTCAGTGTCCGCCTGGGCTTTGGCTTTGGCGGCATCGGTCTCGGCCTGGGCCTTAGCTAGCGCAGCCTCCGACGCGGCTTGGGTTTGGGCTGCCTCGGCCTGGGCCTTGGCTGCCGCAGCGTCCGACGCCGCTTGATTTTGGGCCGTCTGTGCCCGGGCCGCGGCGGCATCGGTCTCGGCCTGCTTCTTCTGCTGGGTTGCCGCGTCTGCCTGGGCCTTCGCCCGGGCTTCGGCATCGGCGGAAACCTGAAGCTCGCTCGCTTGGCGTTCCTCATCTATCTTCTTGACGGAAATGATGCGAGCGTCCTCGGCGGTTTGTACGGCCTCGCGCGCCGCCGTGATCTCCGACTTCTTATTGCCTCTTCGCGCTTGATAGTCCTCCGCGCTCTGCAAACTCACTTTGGCTTTATTCAGCGAGTCAGAGGCATAATGTTCCGCTCCGGTCCATTTGGCGATTCGCACCGCATTGCGAGCCTCGTAAAGCTCGAGCGGGGTTCTCGAATCCATGCTTATCGGTTGAAGCTCGGCCGGATTGACATTGAGTTCGTACTGTCCCCTCTTCAGCAGCTCGTACTTCGCCTCAACTTCCTCAAACTGTCCCTTGGTGTCCGCTCTCACTTCGTTCTCCATCACCACCACGTCGCTGGGTTGCGTCACCGCAAAGTAGGGTTCGGCGGTCACGATCATGCCGAAAGCTTGCAGATTGCTGGTCACATTCAACTTGCTTTTGCCATCGGTGCCGAACAGGACTTCGCCCAGGTTAACCGGGCGGCCCTCCGGACTGATCGCCCACAAGACGTAGGTCAAGTACTCGGGACCGAACTTGCTCGCCGACTGCAGGCCTTGGAACTCAGATTCGATACGGATTGCGCCCTGCTTGCTCGCGACCTGGGCATTGCCTCGGGCCTCAGGCAGAAGGGTGGTCCCTTGGAAGTTGATCCTGGTGCTTCCGCTCCGGTGGCGGTAATTAATGGCCTGGGTAGTCCGCGCCACGACGATGATCCGGTAAATCGGAACGGTGCCGGTCTTTTGCGGCTCGGTTTGAGCTAGCGCGCTCAATGCGCTCAATGCAACCAAAAGTGCAACTAGGGTCTTCACCATTGACGTTTCTCCTTTTTCTGCGCATGGCAAATCGGTTTCGCCACTGTGGCGCCGTCCAGAGGTAAAACTCCCTGATGGGGCTGTCTTTCTTCAATTTTCGCGGAGCTGCCCCAGACTCGAGAGTTGGATTCTCTTGCCAGATTCGACCGGGCGCTCATTGGGGGAAGACGTCGCGCCAGATCCGAGAGGCGCTGTTCTTATACCCCGGGCTGGATTCAGTGTCAGTTCAATCCGGCTCACCTGCTTGGTCACAATAGCTCACTCAGTTTACGAAGGAGTGCCTACAGTGTGGGATCGGTAGAAACTGCGGACGGCGGAACCTTGTTGAAGTGACGAGAGCTCGCCTCATCTGGGGCGTGGAGGATCGGCGTGGGCAGGCAAGGATTTCACGAGTTTAACGGTTTCCAGGCTCACGCGAATGACCTGGCCGACGAGGCGCACGATGTATTCAGGGTCGTCGGGGCGGTTGGGGTCGGAACGGATGCCGCTGTGCTTGTCTTCCGTCACTTGGTATCGGTCAATCACCCATTCGAGAGCGCTGCGATTGCCCAGGCGGTATTCAAAGGTCTCGGGTGGAATGCCGCCCAGCGTCAAGTGGGGAGAACGGTCATAGCAGTTCTTACCGCGGGCCGCTCCCCATGGCCACCACTCATACTTGCTAACTTGCCACAAGGGGCTTGCCCGTGCCGGCCTCCAGCAGAGCGTTTCCTGACCGCAACCATACTTAACAGCGGCACGGATGCGCCGCTCGCAAAGCGAGAGGTAGTCAGTCCTCTTCTGACTCAGATTCTCCGTCGATTCCCAATTCCGAAGGCTTGTATAGGCGCCCTTTTTGGAATACAAATTGTTCGGGGTTGCGTTCAGCCACCAAGGCCAAAAGCTCACTGAGGAAGGACTCCATAGAAATCGTCCGCTGGGGGTTGCCAGCCTCAAAGAGCTTGTAGCTCGGAGGGTCGGAGCCGTAAAGTCCTACGCTCAAGTATTCAAACTTTGACTCTTCATTACGATGTCCGGCTCGTCGATTGAAAATCTTGAAGATTTGGTGTGCTCGCTCGAAAGTGGATATTCGAGCTTGTCCAACCTTGTCATTCGCTGCGTCTTCGTAAAGGAAAAAGAGGCCCCCAATGACCGCGTAAGGAAACCGCTTGTGTAAAGTTGTCACTTCAAAAGCCAAATCCGCCTTCCGATTTTGGAGGTTCTTCTGGTAATTGCGCGTCTTCGAGTCAGGGAACGAAATCGTTTTGATCGAAATCGCGAGCACCAAGCCAGCTCGTTCCGTAGCGTATGTCACGTCCACTTTCTTGTCGCCGAGCCCCCCAGCAATCCTTTTTTCGCCGCCCTGGCTCTTTTTCGAACGAAGTCTTGGAGCTACTTCCTTAAGACCTCGACTCCGCAACTCAGAGGCGACCGTTAAGGCCAATTCCTTGGACACAAGCTCTGAGTAGTGTTTTTTCTCAGCTCTGCTGCCGTCGAGGTTGGGCCTGGGTCCCGCTTGTTTAATTGCTGCTCGAAGTGGCAATTCTTTTCCTCCGTTGTTCTCGGACCTCCGTCAGACCATTTCTTAGCACCTGGATTTGGTCCCAATTCAACCCGAGAACCCCACGCAAAACCAACTCGTCCGCCATATCGATAGCGGAGCTCATGGAATTGGACCTGATATAATAGTCCATCTCCTCGAATTGGGCCTCACTGAAGTTAAGCAAGTGCGGGCGAACGACCAACGTGCGCGTAGCTTCGGAGGGCTCAATCTTTAGCATTCCGCCTCCAAGGGGATGGCCTTCTACTTCAGCACTCAATTGGGAAAGAGAACAGCAAAACGCAAGAGAGACAATTTGGGGCCTGATGCGTTGGAGAGAATTCAGGCGCACCTCGTGAGTGGAATTAGTAGCCAATACTCCAGCCGCATTCCAAACAATTCTGGGAGCATCACCCGACATATAGGTAAGAAACGTATCCGCCGCCGGGGCATGTGGTACGCTAAACCATGGGTTGCGCACCGCGCATTTATATGCTCTGTGGACCCCCAGCCGTTTTCCCTTTGCCAGATATTCCAGGACCGGGTCCGGAAGGTCGCGTTCTGTAACTTTTGGCAAGGCAAGAAGGTAAACCTTTTCCCCGTCATCCCGAAGCTCGACCCAATCTGAGGAAGTAAAACGGACTCCCTTGATTATCCCGCTACGAAGCAAAGAGCGCTTGAGATACATCGAGGGAATTGCAAGCTGGCGGGCCTCGTTTCGCGACAAATGAAAGAACTGATTGTTACCGGTTACGTACCCGATCCCCACCTTGGCGAGCTCTCCCAACCGGCAAACCCTCGAATCGGCGGCAAGGAAGTCATAAAGAGCCTTGAGGTCTCGAGGAAGGAAATGGTTCCGTAGCCGACCGTTTGTGTCCTGGAGTTCTGCCAGACCCACGCGCGCCCCAAATCCCGTACGGTGTTCCAAAGCACTCTCAAAGTCTTTTATCCCTTCAAACCTTTTTACCCTGAACTCCCTGCATTCTCCGCCGTAGCCTTCCGCTAACAACAACAGCGTGTCCTCATTCAGCTCTGGAAATAATCTATCGGAAAAGCCTGCCAAGTGGATGCGCGAGAATTTGCGTGCGAAATATTGAACCACGGGACGAGCGTAGCCCGCATGAGTAAATTCTGCGGGGACTACCATCGCCAATCTACCACCAATATCTAGAAACTCGGTTGCGTGCAGCAAAAAAGGAGCCCACGAGCTGGCAAGCTCTGGCAAGTCTACTCCCATTGCGCGTGACAACTTCAGAGCCTTTTCACGGGATGGCCCCTTAAATGTTTGATAACGGATGAAAGGAGGATTTCCGACGATAGCTTGAATCCGTGGGTGGTCCGAAGCACAAACGTCGAAGAAATCAGAAACACGCACGTTCTCTTCAGGAATGAAGAACTTACGAAGCAGCGGGGTGAGTGTCTGGCGGAAGACCTTGGGATTTATTTCAACCCCACGAACCTGGGAGGACGGCCGACCGTTAAGTGCGCTGACACGTACGGCAGCCGCTTCGAGGAATACACCCTCTCCACATGAAGGGTCAAGTACACGATCGTCTTGATTGCGCACTGCCCATCCGACCAGCAGGTCGGCAACCGTGGTGGAGGTGTAGTAGGCACCAAATTCTTTCCGTTTTACTTGGGTGGCCACGTGCTCCATTGTACATGGCGGCTCGTAAGACGCAAGTAAGCAGTTAGCAGCGAGCGGGGCGATTTGTTCCGCGTGGGCTTGTACCGGGCAGCCACGCCCAGTGCAGTCCTGACCGTGGGCTTTTCTCATGCCCGATGCCTCAGCGACAACTTGGCGTCGTCAATCCCGGTGGGCCATGCCGCACCTTTGCCTTTTCCCACGCAAAATTTCAGTAACTCGACTACTGCCAGTCTTCCGTCCGCATCCCCAGCCCTTTCCCCACGCGACACGGCTATTCCAGTTGAGCCCCAAAGGGGCGCACAGGGTGTTCCCTCTTGACCCAGGTGGGCTCTAGTGAACCCCCCCAATGATATATCGGCAAAACGGTGCCTGAGGTGAGACCACATGAGTCTTCAATATCCGGCTCGGTGTAGGAGAAGAACTGGTTCAGAAGGGCGGCCAACTCTTTGGGGTTGCCGAGACCGTACGGCCCGTTGATCTTCTGCTTGCCCTGAAACAGGACGCCGGTTTGGGTGTCCTCAAAGATGATGTTGGAGAGGGGGTAGCCGCGCGCGATCTTCTTCTTGATCTCGGTGTCGAGATCGTCCTGGGTGTCCTTGGCTTCCCAGTAGCCACGCGGCAACTTGTTGCTGTCCCGCAGGGTCCCGTCAGGACGAATGACCGCGCCGCCCGACTTTCCCGAAAGCTCGGCGACGAAGGCCCAGTCCTTCAACCGGGCGGTCTCCTGGAGCAGGGACTCGAAGGGCGAGCGCACGCTCATCTCGTTGAGCACACCCTGGGCCCGCAGGGCTGCGACGTTATCGTAATACTTGCGAATGGAGCGATGCGTGGGTGTTATGAGATGGTGACCGGTCATGACGTTGGAGGCAATACTAGCACTTTAGCCGGGCGCGGGCCAAGCATGAATGGTCTGTGTCAGACAGTGGAAATTGTCGCTGGCGGGCGTGAAAA
>JBEKNU010000285.1:0-9986 GCA_049522495.1 Terriglobia bacterium | reverse complement strand
CAGTTGACGCTGCGAAAAGCCTATGGCTTTCGTACCTTCCGCGCCGCTGAAGTCGCTCTCTACCATACTCTTGGAGCTCTACCTGAACCACAGTCTACCCACAGATTCTGCTGAGGAACCATAAAAGGGGGACAAATTTGCACGTGTCTGCTCTCATGTTGTTCAAAATAATAGAGATAATAAATTGACATAACGCAAATTTACTCGGAACCTTGAATGTTAAAGAAAATAAACGACTTTCGGCCGCGAACCTTGAATGTCATTGAAAAGAAAAGAGAAAGGCGTTGGGCGGAAATTGTGAATTATGAATTCTGAATTATGAAAACTCAAAGCATTTTATTTATTCAGTTATACGGTAGCAATGTAACAGTGGCGTGTGAGATGGGGCCGGTGGCGAAACGCAAGCATGGCCGAAGGCGGGAATGTGGGCAGGGCGAGATCCTCTGCTGCTCGCGATGACGGCGCGGCGGGGATTGGGAATTCAGATTGTAAGCGCGCTCTGGAGATCTCAGATTCAAGATTCCAGGATCCAGAGGCAGGAAGAACAACGAGCGATGGTCTGATGCTTCAATCGCGAATCGCCAATCGTCAATCGCAAATGGCCCAATGCTTCGATCAGAAATCGCAAATCACAAATCGCAAATGGTCCGATGGCCCGATGAACCGATGGCCCGATCACTAAATTGACGGCGTCGAAAGCGAAGTGTAGACTGGCCCTTCGCATTGAGATATACGACGGGACGGATTGACTCCGGCGCGAACCGGACGGCTCGCTCGTCACTTGTCACTCACCATGGGTCACTAATTCTGAGAGGAGGACTATGAGCACCGCACTTTTCGACTACTACGGAGCGAACAAAGAACGCCACTTGGAGGGACTTCTCCAGCTTTTGAGAATTCCCAGTATCAGCACCCTGCCGGAGCACAAGCCCGACATTCAACGCGCGGCAGAGTTCCTGGCCAACGAATTCCGCGAGATGGGCATGAAGAACGTGGAAATCATCGCGGGCAAGGAGAAGCAGCATCCCTTGGTTTACGCCGAGTGGCTGGAGGCGCCGGGCAAACCGACGTTGCTTATCTATGGCCACTATGACGTGCAACCCGCCGATCCGCTGGACGAATGGATTTCACCGCCCTTCGAGCCCACCATCCGCGACAACAATATTTATGCGCGCGGGGCGGTGGATGACAAGGGCCAGGTCTATTTGCTGGCGAAAGCGCTGGAAGGTTTCTTCAAGACGGAAGGCAAGCTGCCCATCAACGTCAAGTTTCTGGTGGAAGGAGAAGAGGAAGTGGGCGGCGAGCACATTGACGAGTACGTGGAGGCGAACCCCGACCGGCTGAAGTGTGACGCGGCGCTGGTGTGCGATACGGAACTGTTTGCGCCCGAGTTGCCCACCCTCACCACGGGCTTGCGCGGCCTCGTTTATACCGAACTCGAAGCGCGCGCCGCCGCCCACGATCTGCACTCGGGAATGTACGGCGGAGCGGCGCCCAATCCCATGCAGGCTCTGGCCGAGATGATCAATAAACTCAAGGGACCCGACGGCAAAATCCTAATTCCGGGATTCTACAAGCGCGTGAAGAAGCCCACGGCGGCGGAGTTGGCAAGCTGGAAGCGTCTGCCCTTCAACGAGAAGAATTTTATGAAGAAAGAAATCGGCACCACGGCATTGGTGGGAGAGAAAGGTTTCTCCGTGCTCGAACGCCTGTGGTCGCGGCCGACGCTGGAAGTCCACGGCTTCCGCGGGGGCTTTACTGGCGAAGGCGCCAAAACCGTGATCCCCGCCGTCGCCACGGCGAAGGTCAGCATGCGGCTGGTTCCCGACATGAATCCGAAAGAAATCATCCGCCTGTACAAGCGCTATGTGAAGAAAATCACTCCCAAGGGCATCCGCACAGCCGTGCGCATTCTCAGCTCCGCGCCGGCCTCTGTGGTGAGCACCGACAGCCGTTGGATCGCTGCTGGCGCTGAAGCCTTGGAACAGGTCTTCAAGAAAAAGACCGTCTACATGCGCTCGGGCGGCTCCATCCCCGTCGTGGGCACATTCCAGAAATTCCTGAAGGCGCCAAGCGTCATGATGGGCTTCGGCTTGCCGGACGATAATCTGCACGCCCCCAATGAGAAGTTCCATATCCCGAATTTCTATCGCGGCATCGAGACGGTGGGGAGGTTTTTGGAGCTTCTTGGACAATAGGGGAAGAGGCGAAGAGTCGAAAGTCGAAAGTCGAAAGTTAAAAGTCGAAAGCCAGAGAACAAGCATTCTCGCCGGGGTTGGTTCGTGCATGTGGTTTTCTTGGGCCGGTTGCGGCTGGAGATTTGGTGCAGCGATTCACTGAGCTAAAAGTCTGGCAGCGAAGTCATCAGCTTGTCCTGGCAGTGTATCGCCTCTCGAAGGCATTTCCAGCCGATGAACGATATGGATTGCTATCGCAACTGCGCAGGGCTGTTCTTTCCGTCCCAACGAATATTGCTGAGGGATCCAAGCGGCAGGGCCGCCAGGACTATGCGCGATTTTTGAACATATCAGAGGGATCTCTCGCGGAAACAGAATATCCTTTGATGGTTGGCCGAGACCTCGGTTATGTTAAGCCGGAGCAATGAGGGCCAGTGCTGGATGAAATTCGCGAAATCGCTGGAATGCTGCACAGTTTACGCAGCAAGGTTGAGGAGTCGGGTTGAATACGATCCACTAATGTGCCTGAGCTTTTGACCTTGAACTTTCGACTTTCAACTCCCGATGGCAGGTGAAAGTCCAAAGTTGAAAGTTGAAAGCCACAAGAACTTGCATTCCTACTATTGCTGATGGCCTTGGAATGTTGTTTTAGCGGGCCGAATGGAGTCGGAGATGTAGAACTCTTCAACGCTTCGACTATTTAGGTTTTGCCTTTGAACTTTCGACTTTCAACTTTTGACTTTGGACTCTGCCAACATGCCCGACTTCAAACCCTATGTTCCCGCCGATTCCACTGAGCGCGAGTTTACGCTCAAAGCGGTTCTTGCCGGCATCATCATGGCGGCGATTTTCGGGGCGGCCAACGCCTACCTGGGCATGAAGGCCGGGCAGACCGTGGCAGCCACCATTCCCGCCGCAGTGATTGCCATTGCGCTTTTCCGCCTGCCATTTTTCCGTGGCGGCGTGTTGGAGCAGAACCTTACGCGCACCGCGGCCTCCGTGGGCGAGGCTTTGGTGGCGGGCGCCATCTTCACCATTCCTGCTTTCATCATGGTCAACGTAGGCGGCCAGCGTTTGTGGACCGACTTCCGCGGTCACTACTGGGAGTCCACAGTGATTATGCTTGCAGGGGGGCTGCTGGGGATTTTCTTCATCATCATTTTGCGCCGGCCGTTGTGCGTCGAGTCTGACTTGCCGTTTCCGGAAAGCGTGGCCAGCGCGGAAGTCGTAAAGGCGGGACAGGCGGGAGCCGCCGACGCACCCAAATACGTCTTTGGCGCCCTGGGTCTGGGAGCCATTCTGCAGGTGCTCAAAGACGACAAAGGTCTTCAGATCTTTAAAGACACGGTCGCGGGATTCATCCACTTCCCTCGTTCCGTGATCGGTTACTTCGGTTATCAAAAGGAACCGATCGGCGACGTCGCGTATACCGGCGGCATTGCATTCTCGACGCCCTCGGCATCGCCGGCCCTCATCGGCATCGGGTACATCATCGGGCCACGGTTGGCGGTGCTTAACTTTTCCGGCGGTGTGCTGGCTTGGGTGATTCTGATACCGCTGGTTCTCTTCATTGATCCCGATCTGCCCCACCGCCTGGGTGCGACCACCGGCGGAACCGCCCCGTGGGACCTACTCAGTTACACCGTCTGGTACAACGTCGTTCGACCTATTGCTGTGGGTGCGATGCTGGTGGGAGCAGTACACACCCTCTACGGGATGCGTGGGCCGATCATGCGTTCGCTGAGAGGAGCATTCGAGTCAACCGTGGCAGCCGCGCACGCAGCGCAATCGCGCACCCGGCTCGATATCGACATTCCCATCAAGTGGATTATTTTTTCCATTGCTGCCCTGCTCGTACCGATTACGCTCATCTACTACCATTTCGCCCAAAGCTGGAAGGCGGCGGTTCTGGCCGCGGTGGTGATGGCGTTCAGCGGGTTCCTGCTGGGCGCCGTCGGCGGCTACCTGGTGGGCCTCATGGGCACCTCGAACCAACCGGTTTCCGGCCTCATTCTTTCCGCTCTCGTCCTGGCGGCCGTGGTGATGGTTGGAATTGGCGCGAAGGGCATTCACGGCGTGGGCGCAGTGCTCGGCGTCGCGTCAGTGGTGGGCCTCGCGTGTAGCGTCTCGGGCAGCCTGATTCAGGATTTGAAGGCGGGGCATCTGCTGGGCGGAACGCCTTGGAAGATGGAGGTCGTAGAAATCATCAGCGTCGTGGTGCTGTCCTTCTTCCTCTTCTTTCCCATCATCGCGCTGCATGAGGCCAATCTCGCGACGGGTGGCATTGGCGGACGCCTTCTTCCCGCTCCGCAGGCGGGCCTGGTGGCTACGCTCTCGCAGGGCATCGTCGGCGGCCAGATGGCGTGGGGATTGGTCTTGATGGGCGCCGTGCTGGGAATCTTCTTCATTATGATTCAGGCGCCCTCGCCCATGCTGATTGCCGTAGGGATGTATCTCCCGCTCGAAACGACGGGGGCCATCTGCCTGGGAGGACTCATGAAGTGGGCTGCCGATCAATGGGCCGCCCGCCGCAAGCTGGAGGGAGATGAGAAAGCCAAATTTGAAGAACGCGGCACGCTGCTCGCCTCGGGATTTATCGCCGGTGAAGCCATCACCGGAATTCTGCTGGCCGCGCTCTTCCTTACCGGCGTCAAGTCAGTTACCCACGTCTTCACCGGCCAGGACGTTTTCTCCTTTGTCGAGCGCTGGGGCGGCTGGATTTCGCTGGCCGCTTTCGCCATCATCGCCCACGTGTTGATCCGCATTCCGCTGGAGAAGGCCAGGAGCCCAAGGGAGTGAGACGAGCCCTCACGCTCTTCCATGGCACGCGCACCAAAGCAAAAAGGGCTCGTTGCAATTCGCAACTGAGCCCATTTGCTATGATTGAGGATGGCAGCGAAATGCCGTCTCTCTGTTACCTTCAGCCTTCTCTCAGGTACAGCGGACTTACCGACCCTCTGCCAGGAAGGCATCGGAAGTGCGAATCAGATCACTCGCCTGGGAGTGCCGTTTCGCTTGAGGCGCAGAGGCTCGCCCTGCCGGAGCGGGCTATGGCCTGAAGTGGTGCCATTGTCCGTCCGCCACATCGGCGGCGTAAGTGGGAACTGGCTCGCTTCCCTCAGAAGGCGGCGCCGCTTGGGGCGATGAGGCGCGTATTGCCGGAGCGGGCTGAGTGCCGAAGTGGTGCCATTGCCCGTCCGCGACATAAGTGCTGGGCGTTGCCGGTGAAATGCTCCTCTGGGAATACGTCGCCGGATTTTGTCCAGCCGGAGCGGGGTCGGGCGCATAGGCACTTGGGCCGTACCCAGAAATTCGGCAATCGTACGGACCATAGGGATAGCAAGGGTTGGACGAGTAAGCGGGATAGTACGAATAGTTTGGATAGTACGAATAGTCGGGATATCCCCACCCTCCGTAATAGCCATAATTCCAGTATGGCCAGTAGGCCCAAGGCCCCCATCCTAAACCGAAGCCAAACCCATATCCCCAACCGCCTCGGTAGCCGTAACCGCGTCCATATCCCCAGCCACCGCGACCGCCTCGATAACCTCCGTAACCCCCACGGAAGCCGCCTCCGCCGTAACCACCGCGAAGTCCTCCACCGCCGTAAGCGCCGCGAAAGCCTCCGCCCCCACTGCCATGGAAACCACCCCCACCGCCACCATGGAAACCGCCACCGCCTCCGCCATGAAAACCACCACCACCGCCCCCATGTCCCCCGCCACCGCGTTGGGCCCAGGCGTTAGTGCCGGCAGCACAGAACGCTATTGCCAACGACAAAAATAGGATATGCAATCTACGCATATGCCCCTCCTGCTCAAGAGCGTAGCACCCTTTATGGCCTGAAACAAGCGAACCAGATCGCTGCGGCCTTCGGGCACAACGCCTATCTCGACTCTGCCCCAACCGGTGGCCGTGCCGTGGGGTGCAATGAGAACATCTCCCCTCTTTCTTCGATGCTAAATTCGCGCAAAATGGTCATACCCATGGGGAGCAAGTGGCAGCGTCTTGCCATCCTGGGTGATAAGGTTGATCCCTCGTGAGGAGCGGATTTCTCCGATGCAGTGGAGGGGGGTTCTGCCAAAGCGGCGAGGTATCTTTGAGCTCTTGGCGGCGGGGACCGTGAAAAGCAATTGGTAGTCTTCGCCGCCGTGAAGCGCCAACCCCAGGGCGTCCTCGACGTCGGTGATGTGAGGGGTAGGGACTCGATTTGCGAACAAACTCGCTCCGACCCCGCTGGCGTCGCAGAGCCGTCGGAGATCTATGGAAAGGCCATCGCTCAGGTCCATCATCGCGCTGGCCAAACGGTGCTCGGAAAGGAATCGGCCCAGGGCGCATTGGGGCCGAGGGAAAAGATGAGCGCGGAGGGCTGCCACCTCCACGGGTTTTCGAATGTGAGTCCGTCGCGGCAGCACCTGCAGCCCCAGCGCGGCCATGCCGAGGCGTCCACTGACGAAAATCTGGTCTCGGGGCCGGGCGCCCGACCGGCGCAAAGCCCTGCCGCGCGGGACTTCGCCGGCCACAATCACGTCGACCGCGCAGGGGCCATGGACGACGGCTGTGTCACCTCCAATGACTGCCACCGCAAATCGCCGGGCGAGGCCGAACAGGCCATCAAAGAAACCTTCCAACCACGCTTGCCCGGTGCGCAGCGATACGGCCAGTGAAATCAAGGCGTAGCGCGGCGTTCCCCCCATCGCGGCTATATCGCTCAAGGAACGCGCCAGCGCCCGATGCCCTACCGCTTGCGGCGGGTGTAGGGTGGGCGTGAAGTGCACGCCCTCGATCGACAGGTCGGTGGTGAGAATCAGTTCTCGACCGGGCGGGATCGTCACCAGTGCGGCGTCATCGCCAATGCCCAATTTGAGGCCGGCCACCCGCCGGGGGGTCCGGCGGCGAATCCAGGCAGTGAAGTCCGCTTCGCATTCGAAAAGAAACCTGTCACGCATGATGTGCTCGAAATGAGAGCCTGTCAGACTCCCGGCTTCCCATCTTAGCTTAAACTTCCATGGGTGGGAGGGGAATCGTACGCCGCGGTGAGAATAGAGCAGTTAGACCGTCACCCAGAACAGGTTACGATGCGCCCTCTACGATTTGGGTCGCCGGGCAAAGAATTCGACCTTGTGAACAATTTGGCCGTTCCGGCGATAAAGCCTCTCCATGCGCGGCGCGAAAAGTTCCAGGCGAGTCGCGATTAATAGTCTGGACGGACTAAGAACCAAGGGATTCCGCCCCCCAGGCAAAGGAAAACTCAAAGCGCACTTCATATTCCCTTGACATTCGTTGCGATATTCAATAGGATGCAGCGCGTATTCGTGATGTGGGTCTCGTACGATTCAATTCTGGCCCCTTGCTGGTAGGTCACGCGGGGGCATCAAGCGTCGAAATCATTCGTTTTGGGTGATGTCATAAATGGATAAGAAGTTTTACACCTTCCTTATATTCCCAGGTGCGCATGGGAAGCTCCACAAGATCCGTCTTCCGTTTTATATAGTCCATATGGTGTTGGCGTTCAGTGTCGTGGGAATTATGACGATCGCCGCGTTGGCCAACAGCTATGCCCGGATGTTGCTGAAAGTTTCGAATTACAACAATCTTCGGACGGAGCGAGAGGCCCTCAAGACGCAGAATCGAAGCTTGGAAAACGCCGTAACCACAACGAACGCTAAACTGGACTCATTGCAATCATTGGCCACGGAAGTTGCCTTAACATACGGCTTCGGTGAAGCCCATAGCCCGCGTTTTCCAGAGGCGGCGCTATCGCTTGCCACCCAGACGAATTCCACTCTTGAGTCCAGCTACCGGGCTTCGCTTTACGCCTTTAATTTGATCCGGAATTCATCCCTCGTGCCTTCCCGACAGGCCCCCGCGTTGGGTCTTGTCCCCAGCCCAGATTTTGGACGTGAAACCGTGCCCTCGATCTGGCCGTTGCGTGGGCAGATCTCGGCGGGTTTTGGCCAGCGCTTGGATCCTTTCAGCGGAGAGGGCGTCTTCCATTCTGGAGTGGATATTCGCGCTCCGTACGGTACCCGAGTGGAGGCCGCGGGTGATGGCATCATCCTGGAAGCGGGGTTCGATTCCGGCTACGGCAACGCGATCGTGTTGGATCATGGATTTGGGATGACCACCAAGTACGGGCATCTCAGCAAGATTTTTGTCGTTGTAGGCCAGGAAGTAGAACGCGGTCAAGTTATTGGCGCTGTGGGAATGACCGGCAAGACGACCGGTCCACATCTGCACTACGAAGTGATTGTCAACGATACCCCTGTAAACCCGATGAAGTACTTGCACGAATAACCGGAGACCAGCGCACAGCATCCAGTTGTTAGGTTGTCGCGAAAAGAGGGCGCGGACGTATAGTACCCCGGTCGAGGGTCGCATCGCGGTTGGATCTGCGCCGATGCCCGAGAATCTGCGTGCCGGTTTCCGTAACTACAAGCGGGCCAATCGTTTCGGGGGATTGAAAAGGAAGGTGGGGAGTTGGCAGGTCGGAAATCCCGAAAAGTCAGCGCTTCCGGAGCCAAAAAAAACTGCCGGTTTCCCTTGCAATTTGCCTGCCGATTAGTATAATAGTAAGTTTGCGGCGGCTGGCGTAGCTCAGCCGGTAGAGCATCTGATTTGTAATCAGAGGGTCGGGGGTTCGAATCCCTTCGCCAGCTCCAGTTTGAGTGAAGTCGGTCGCAAGAATCGGGCGAGCGGTCGCCGGACGGTTGATTCGGGAACGGGTTTATCTAATCTGGATTATTCAGAATTGCGCGGGCGGCCATGTGTGTCCGCGCCCAACCGCATTCTCGACCCACGTGGCTCAAATGAAACCGAATTCCGGGGCTGTGGAGAAGACTGTGCCCTTGATTACCGGGGTACTGGGAAGGATGAGCCAGGCCGGACAGGTGGCTGAGTGGTCAAAAGCAGCAGACTGTAAATCTGCCGACCCCTGTGGTCTACGGAGGTTCGAACCCTCCCCTGTCCACCAGTTTGGAGATCGCAACTCGAGATTGGAAATTCGAAACTCGGATGATCTCAAGAATTTGGGGCGCGACTCGAATTTCCAATCTTGAGTTTCGATGAGGGGCGGGAGTAACTCAGTGGTAGAGTCACAGCCTTCCAAGCTGTTGGTCGCGGGTTCGATTCCCGTCTCCCGCTCCAAGATGCAGTGGCGAGTGGCTAGGGGTTAGCAAAATCGGATTGACGTGCGAATGTGGATGCACGCGAACGGACAAGCCATTAACCACTGACTTTCCGGCGCCGATGTAGCTCAGTTGGTAGAGCACGTCCTTGGTAAGGACGGGGTCAGCGGTTCAATTCCGCTCATCGGCTCCAGAGATTTAGGGTGCGGCGCCAACTGCGCCGTTGGCAGGCAGGGGTTATGCTCCGCGGGAGAGGGCGGAACGCAAAGAAAGCTCCCTGGCAGAAGGTCTCAGTGACCCGATTCCTGTGAGTCACGGGAGTTGGGCGAGACTCTACAAATTCATTACACGGACGAGGCGCTAAACCCATGGCCAAGGAAAAATTTGATCGATCGAAGCCGCACATGAATGTGGGGACGATCGGGCACATTGATCACGGGAAGACGACGTTGACGGCGGCGATTACCAAGGTATTGGCGAAGGATAATCCCAAGGTGAAGTTCCGGGCGTTTGATTCGATCGACAATGCGCCGGAAGAGAAGGCGCGGGGGATCACCATTGCCATCGCGCACGTGGAGTACGAGACGAAGAACCGGCACTACGCGCACGTGGACTGTCCGGGGCACGCCGACTACATCAAGAACATGATCACCGGGGCGGCGCAGATGGACGGAGCGATCTT